>SMWR01000123.1 GCA_004356735.1 Deltaproteobacteria bacterium | reverse complement strand
GATGGCCCTCGAGATGTTTCGGATCGTGGGTCAGCAGCTCCTCGTACGAGGCAATGGCCCGCCGCAGGAAGCCGCCCCGCTGGAAGTCGGCAGCCAGCCCGAGCAGCGCATCACGGCCCTGTTTGGACGAGGGATCCAGCCTGAGCAGGAGGTTCTGATGAATTCGGATCGAGCGGCCAACCTCGCCTCTCATGCGATAGATCCGGGCCAGCGCGAGGTATGGCTCCACGGAATCGGAATTCCGTTCGACCAGCGTGATCAGCAGCTCTTCCGCCTCGTCGAGATCGCGGTCCAACACCGCCAGCAGCGCAGCCCGGAGTACTGCATCTGCATCCCGAGGTGCGCGTGCGTCCCCCCCGAACACGCGCGACAGCCAGCCCATGGAACTAGGAGCCCCGTTCGAGCCCGAGGTCCGACTCGAGCTCGACTGCGCCTGCACCACCTGTTGTCAAACCGCCGTCTGACGAAAGCGGCAGGTTTCGCAGCTGGTGGACCTCGGCCTCCAGATCGTTCACGGTTTTTCGATAGCGACGCGTCGTCAGTCCCAGCTTCGCGACTCGCAAGGAACTGGCCATGGTCGCCAGCAGAGCGCCGATGCCGAACGCCGCAAGCAACGCCACCCAGACGGGTACCGCTTCGAAGGTTCCGAACAGATAGCTGATCGCAATGCCCTCGGCGTTCTCCGTTGGAAAACGCCAGCCCACATAGAGCAGCGCAGCGATGACGATGACCCACAGTGAGCGACGCAGCAATCGCATCGATACGCTCCGTAATCCAGCCGAAACTGTCCGAGACAGTCCAGGCTACGCCAACTCTCTGGCCGAATTCGGTTGCACCGCCTCCGGCGGCACGTTGTCGACCATTTCCTTGAGCTCCTTGCCGACCTTGAAGAACGGCGTGCGCTTCGCAGAAATGTGTACCGGTTCGCCGGTCTTCGGATTGCGACCCTCCCGAGCTTCGCGGATCTTGACCTGGAAGCTACCGAAGCCCCGGATCTCGATTCGCTCACCCTTCTTGAGCGCCTGCGTCATGGAATCGAAGATCGTGTTCACCACGATCTCCGTGTCCTTCTTGGAGATGTGAGGCGTCTTCTCCGCAACCGCCTCGATCAGACCGCTCTTGGTCATTCCTTCCCCCCTTCTTGTCCTTCGGCCTTGGTTGCCAGTTTGTCTGCGAGCAGATCACCCAAGGTGGTCGTTTGGCTGGTAGCCTGCTGCTTGGCAAGCTTCTTGAGCGAATCGCGCTGTTCCCGGTCCGTGAGGGCCCGGATCGACAGCGAGATCTTCTGCTCCCGCGGGTCCACCTTCGTGACAAGCGCCGTGACCTGCTGGCCGGGCTGCACGACTTCTTCGGGATTGTCGATTCGCTCGGTCGACAGTTCAGAGCTGTAGATCAGGCCTTCGATCCCCTCTTCCAGCTTCACGAAGGCACCGAAGTCCGCCACATTGGTGACCTCTCCGGTGACTTCTTCCCCGACGGGGTACTTCTTGAGGATCTCCTCCCACGGATTTGACTCGAGCTGCTTGATGCCCAGCGAGAATTTCTCGTTCTCCTTGTCGATCTTGAGCACCAGCGCTTCAACCTCGTCGCCCTTCTTGAACTTTTCGCTGGGATGCTTGATCTGCTCCGTCCACGAGATGTCCGACACGTGCACCAGGCCATCTATGCCCTCTTCGAGTCCCACGAAGATCCCGAAGTTGGTGATGTTGCGAATCGTGCCGCTGACCTTGGTGCCGACCGGATAGGTCTGCTCGATCACACTCCACGGGTTCGGCTCGATCTGCTTCATGCCGAGCGAGATCTTGCGGTCCCTCTCATCGACGGCAAGAACCACCGATTCGACCTCGTCACCCACGGTGACAACCTTCGAGGGATGCTTGATCCGTTTGGTCCACGACATTTCCGACACGTGGATCAAGCCCTCGATGCCCGGCTCGAGTTCGACGAAGGCACCGTACTCGGCCAGGGATACCACCTTGCCGTTGATGCGCTTTCCGATCGAGTAGCGCATGGAGGCATCGATCCAGGGATCCGGCTGGATCTGCTTCAGGCCCAGGGAGACCCGCTCGCTCTCCGGATCGAACTTGAGGACCTTCACCTTGATCTCGTCACCGACCTGGAACAGCTCTCCCGGGTGACCCACCCGGCCCCAGGACATGTCGGTCACATGCAGCAGGCCGTCGATCCCGCCGAGATCGATGAACGCACCGTAGTCGGTCAGGTTCTTGATCACACCATCGACGATCTGGTCGGGTGCCAGGATCTCCAGCGTTTTCGCCCGCAGCTTCTGCCGTTCGGTCTCCAGCAGCGCACGACGCGAGAGCACGATGTTGCCGCGGCGCTTATTGAACTTGATGATCTTGAACGTCAGCTTCTGACCGACCACGTTCTCGAGATTTCGAACCGGTCGCAGGTCGACCTGGGAGCCCGGTAGGAACGCCTTCACGCCGATGTCAACGGCCAAGCCACCCTTGACGCGCGACACAACCGTTCCCTCGACGGCTTCGTCCGCCTTGTAGGCGCGGCTGATCTCGTCCCAGACCAGCAGCCGGTCGGCCTTCTCCTTGGACAGGACGATGCGTCCGGAGCTGTCCTCCGATTCCTCGACCAGCACGTCGACGTCGTCGCCCGGCGCTATCAGGAGGGTTCCGTCGTCGTCCATGAATTCCCACGTGGGGACCAGTCCCTCGGACTTGAACCCGACGTCGATCTGGACATGGTCGTCATCGATCGACAGGACCTTGCCGCGGACGACCTCTCCTTCCTTGATCTTGGATTCGCTCTTCTCGAAAATCTCTGCAAAAGTTTCACTCATCAGCGGTTCTTCACACTCTCTGGTTCTTTATCCCGCCCGGACCGACCTTCGGTGCCGTCGGGGGTTCGAGTCGTTGGATCGTGATCCGTCCGTCGGATCTCTCCATCTGAAAGAGCGGCCCTCCCAGCCGCAATGAATCCTTCGAGCGCTTCGGTGTCCTCGGCGTCCAGGGCGCGCGAGAGCTCGCCGAGGCGTTGCATGACGCTCTGGAGTGGCGCCGTCAACGCCTTGCGGTTGGCGCTCAGGATGTCGGACCAGAGCTCCGCGTCGGATTGCGCGATCCGGGTGAAGTCCCGAAAACCCGAGCCCCGCACTTCGAAGGCACCCTCCGGTGCATCGGCCAGTGCTCGCGCGAACGCGAAAGCAAGAGCGTGCGGGACGTGGCTCATCCAGGCGACGTCCGCATCGTGTGCCGCTGGCGTCCGATCGACGATCCGTGCACCCAATCCGCGCCAGAACGCGCAAACGCGCTGGCGAGCCTCGGCGTGCTCGGACTCCATCACGACACACGCCACGCCCTCGAAGAGGTCGTTCCGGACCGCCTCGAAGCCGTGCTGGTGGCTGCCCGCCATCGGATGCGAACCCACGTAGACGGCGCCCGGTCCGAGCAGCCCCGGAAGCGTATCGGCCAGGCTACCCTTCACGCTTCCGACGTCGGTCACCACCGCCCCCTGCTGAAGCACAGGTGCGATCCGTCGCAGCACGTCGCCCATGGCAAACACGGGTGTGGCCAGCACCACCAGATCGGCGCCGCGGGCCGCCGTCTCGTAGTCACCGGCTTCATCGATGACGCCCCGCTGCAGCGCCTCATCGAGGACGTCGCGCCGGCGGGTCGCTCCGGCGACGCAGCTCGCCACCCCACGTTCGCGCGCGGCCAGCGCAACCGACCCGCCCAACAGACCCAGTCCCAGGACGGCGACCCGTTCGCACACCGGCGTCATGCCTCAACCTCCCGGATGCGTCGCAGCGCCTTCACGAACCGCTCGTTCTCCTCGGGAAGTCCCACGCTGATGCGCACGTGATCCGGCATCCCGAAACCACCCAACGGACGCACGATGACACCCTGCAGGAGCAGTTTCTCGTAGACGTCGCTGCCGGTCCGCGCCAGCACGAAGTTCGCATCGCTGGGCCAGACCTCGATTCCCAGATCTCGAAGCTCGCGACTCAGGTAGTCCACACCGCTGGCATTCAGGCGCGTGATCTTCTCGAGATAGTCACGGTCGTCAAGGGCGGCAGCTGCGGCGACTTCGGCCAGACGATTCACGTTGAACGGGTGCCGTGCGCGCTGCAGGTAGTCGGCCAGCTCGGGGTCAGCCACGCCGTAGCCAATGCGCAGACCGGCCAGACCAAAGACCTTCGAGAACGTGCGCAGCACGATGGTTCCCGGACGCCGGGCCACCCACGAGAGCGCGTCCGGGAAGTCGCGGCGCCGAGCGAAGTCCGCGTAGGCTTCGTCGATCGCCACGACCACATCCTCGGAAAGGGTCGACATGAACCGGTCCAGATCGTCGGCACCGATGCTCGTACCCGTCGGATTGTTCGGGTTGCAGACGAACACAAGACGGGTCCGCTCCGTCACGGAGGCGGCCATGGCCGCCAGGTCGTGGACCAGATCCCGATCCAGCGGAACCTGGACGGGCGTGGCGCCCATGCCGCGCACGACGATCGGATACATGGCGAACGACGGCCAGGCAAACACGCACTCGTCGCCAGGACCGAGCAGGATCTTGGCCAGCAGCTCCAGAATCTCATCCGCGCCCGCGCCGAACACGAGCTGCTCTTCACCGACAGCGAGCCGCTGGGAGAGCTTGCGACGCAGATCGAAGCTCGCACCGTCCGGATAGCGGTGGATGTTCGCGACCGCCTGCTGCACGGCCGCCATCGCCTTGGGTGACGGCCCGAGCGGGCTCTCGTTCGAGGCGAGCTTGACCGAGCCGCTGATCCCCAGTTCCCGTTCCACTGCCTCGATGGGCTTGCCGGGCTGATACGGCTCCAGGTCACGGATGTGCGCCTTGACGATGTCCTTCAGCGCCATGCTTCAGCTCATCCCTCGCGGGCCTTCCGGGCCCTCGGAAACGAGCCCAGCACCCGCGTCGAGTTGGCGATCTTGCCGGCTGCGGCGAGGGCATCGGAGACCCGCGCTTCGCTGACATGCCCCTCGAGGTCGAGGAAGAACAGGTACTCCCAGGGCTTCCCCTTGATCGGTCGAAGTTGGATCGATGTCAGATTCACACCGAGCCGCGCGACCGGTTCCAGCAGGCGGAAGAGTCCCCCGCTCTCGTCCTTGCGAATCGTGAACACCACGGACGTCAGATCGTGACCACTGGCCTCGGGCGACTGGGTTCCGATCAGCAGGAAGCGGGTCGTGTTGTCGCGCCGGTCCTCAATGGCCGACTCCACGGTTTTCAGGCCGTAGACCTGGCCCGACGCCGTGCTCCCGATGGCGGCCAGGTCCGAATCCCCGGCTGCCAGCTGGGCGGCCACCGCGGTGCTGGCGGCCTCGATGCGCTCGACCTCGGGCAGGTGAGCATTCAGCCACTCGCGACACTGGGCCAGCGGCTGCGGGTGGGAGATCACCTGCCGTACATCGCTCAGCTGACCCGATTGAGACAGCAGATCGTGGGATACCCGGAGCTGCAGCTCGCCGCAAACGGTGCCTTCGAAGCCGGGCAGCAGGTCCAGCGTCTGGGCGACCATGCCCTCGGTCGTGTTCTCGACCGGCACGACGCCCAAGCCGATCTTGCCCCGTTCGACGGCGGCGAACACGTCGGCGATCGAGCGGAATGGCCGCAGCTTCGCCGACTCGCCGAACTGCTGGAGCGCGGCCGCGTGGGAGTAGGTGCCTTCCGGTCCCATGTATCCGACCTTCAACACCTCCTCCAGGGAGCGGGTCGCCGAGATGATCTCCCGAAAGACGGGTCCGAGGCCCTCGCTCGGGAACGGCCCGGGGTTCGCCGCCTGGAGCTTCTGCACGATCGAACGCTCCCGATCCGCCGAGTACACCGCGGCTCCCGAGGATTCCTTGAGCTGGCCGACTTCCCGGACGATGCCGGCGCGATCGTTCAGGCGCTCGAGGATCGAGTGGTCGATCGCATCGATGCGGTCGCGCAACCGCGCGAGTTCGCTGCTGGCCTGTCGTGTCTTCTCGGGCTCGGCCATCGGCTCGTCGGTCCCCTCGGCACTGTTTCGCGCGGTCGGGCGCGGCACGCGCGCTTAGCCGGTCCCTTCGTTGGCTCGGATCCTTCGACAGCCATCGCCGAAAATCGAACCATCCGACCCGGCCGAAAACGCGAGAAGTCCGCTAACCCCCTGAAATCGCTTGCGCAAGATAGCCTGGGGCCCAATTCGCTGCAAATCGAGAGAATGCGATTTCGTTTTGAATTGCGGGGAGTTACCCGCTTCGCCCCCCTCGAGCCGAATTCCACGGCAGCATGCGGTTCGTAAACCTTTGAAATCTTTAGTGAATCCTCATCGCTGCCGGGGCCATACCGCTTCAAGCAAGAGCCGGCACGAGACGATAGAGAGGTCTGCGGAGCCACCAAGCCCAATGCCCGACCCTTTTCGCCAGCCCGCCCGACCGCCGCTGCACAGCCTGACCACGAAGATCATCGTCTTCGTGTTCCTGTCGACCTTGATCACGGCGCTGCTCCTGAGCTGGATCTCGATCCAGGCGACCACCGCCTACCTCGGCGAAGGCATCGAGCGCCGCTACCCCCTCGCCCTCGAACGTGTCGCCGAACGTCTCCAGCACCAGCTGGAGCTTCACAGTCACGCGCAGACCGGGCTCGCGACGATCGACCCGGACACCCTGGCGGCATTGCTGGCCCTCGGACGACCCGATGACGACGCGAGGCTCTATCTGATCGACCCGCAAGGCGACCTGAAGGCGAGCGACCGGAGCGGTGACGCTTCCCAGGCCGGTCGTATCCCTCGGGCCGATCGGACCCAGGAAAACACCGTCCGCGAGTATACCAACGAGCAAGGACTCCACGTAATCGGGCTCTCCCGAAGCTTCGGTGACGCCGGATGGCGTATCGCGATCGAGACGCCCTTCGAGCGGGCGTACGCCCCGGTTCTCGCCGCCATCACCCGCATCTTCATCGTCGACGTGGGCATCGTGCTGCTCTTCAGCTACCTGGCCTATCGGATCACGGGTGCCGTGGTGAAACCCGTCGAGGACCTGTCAGAAGCGGCGCGCCGCATCGCCCAAGGCCAGTTCGACCACGACGTCCCGGAGCCCGACACGAACGACGAGATCGGCCTGCTGGCACGCACCCTGAACGACATGATGCGACGGCTGCGCGGTTACCAGCGCGAGATCGAAGCCGCCAACAGCGATCTGACGGAGCGCAACGCCCAACTTCAGCAGGCGAAGGAGACGTTCGAACAGCTGTCGATCACCGACGGCCTCACCAAGGTCCACAATCACCGCTTCTTTCAGGACCACTTGACCCGCGAGATCAAGCGTGCGACCCGCACTGGAGAATCGCTCTCGATGTTGCTGCTGGACATCGACGATTTCAAGAGCTTGAACGACCGACACGGGCACGCGTCGGGCGACGAAATCCTCGTCGGTATCGCTCGGATCATGAACGAGGCCGTGCGCGATTCGGACCTGCTGGCGCGCTACGGCGGCGAGGAGTTCGCCGTGCTCGCCGGCAACACGGACCAGATCGGCGCCTACAAGCTCGCCGAAAAAATCCGGACGCTGATCTCGGAAGCCTCCTTCGTAATCGATGATTCTCTACGGCCGGTCCGGCTCACGGTCTCCATCGGCGTCGCCCAGTTCTCGGGTAACCGCAAGGCGTTCTTCATCGCGGCCGATCAGGCCTTGTATCGCGCCAAGGCCCAGGGCAAGAACTGTGTCGTGATAGACGCCCCCGAATTCCTGCCCTGAGCCGCACGCTCCAAGTCAAGCTAGCCTCCTCAACATGTCGAATGTCGTGGGACTCTCGGGCGGGATCGGGTCGGGCAAGACCACGGTCGCTCGCATGCTCGAGAAGCTCGGTGCCGTCATCATCGACGCCGACGCCATTGTTCACGAGCTACAGGCGCAGGGACAACCGCTCGTAGACGAAATCGCGGCCGCCTTCGGTCCCGAAGTCCTCGACGCCAAGGGCGCACTCGACCGCGTCGCCCTGGGCGACATCGTCTTCCGCGACGCTGAGGCTCGCCAGCGGCTGGACCAGCTCGTCCACCCCCGGGTGGGAGCGGAGATGCTGCGCCGACTCGCCGAAGCCCGCGAAGCCAACCTGCCCGTGATCGTCCTCGACATCCCCCTGCTCTTCGAAGGAAGAAAAGCCGGTGCGGGCGCTGCCGCCGGCATGGACTTCCGCACGACGATCCTCGTCTGGGTGCCCCGCCGGCTCCAGATTGAACGCCAGATCAGGCGCGACGGCTACGGTCGCGCCGAAGCCAAACGCCGCCTCTCCTCCCAGATGCCCCTCGATGAGAAACGTGCCCTCGCCGACCACGTCATCGACAACTCCGGCAGCCTCGAAGAAACCGAGCGCCAGGTCCAGCAACTCTACGCCTCGTTGACATCTGACTGAGGGCGAGGCTCGAGCGTCGCCTCGGCAGTCCCCCGTGCGTGAAATGACCGGGCGAGGGGTTCCGTCCTCGCCGCGCTTGGCGCGGAGAGGTTGAGTGGGGGGAGCGCGGAGGGATACCCCTTCCCCTCCCCGACCCCGGACGCCAGCCAAGAGACCATCGGCAGCTGAAGACTCCGATTATTTCTTCAGTGGTGCCTTGAGCGCAGTGACGAAGCGCGACGCCGCGTCGACGGCTTCGTCGATGGTCGAGGTTTCGGCAATGACGTTCACAAGTGCGCTGCCAACGACGACGCCGTCGGCGAAGCGACCCAGCTGGGCGGAATGCTCCGGAGTCGAGACGCCAAAGCCCACGCACACCGGCACGTTCGAGGTCTCGCGGATCCGGGCCACCTGCTCTTCGATGTCATCGGCGAGTCCCTCGCGGGCGCCAGTGACGCCGGTGAGGGAGACGTAGTAGAGGAAGCCGCGCGTCTCCCGCGCCAGCATGGCCAGGCGCTCCGGCACTGTCGTGGGCGATGCCAGCAGGATCGAGTCGACGCCGCAGCGTTCGAGCTCGGCCCGGAAGGAGGTGCCTTCTTCCGGCGGCATGTCGACGCAAATGACTCCGTCGACGCCGGCAGTGGCCACGGCTTCGGTGCATTCACGGTCACCCATGGCGAGGAACGGGTTCGCGTAGCCCATCAGCACGAGGGGCACATCGACCCGCTCGCGCAACCCCTTGATCATTCCCAGCGTCCGCCGCAGGCTGGCGCCGGCGGCCAGGGCGCGCTCGCTGGCCCGTTGGATCGTCGGGCCTTCGGCAATCGGGTCCGAGAACGGCACACCGATCTCGATGAGGTCCGCACCCGCTGCCACCAGTGCCGGAATCAAGGCCTCGGTGGTCTTCAAATCCGGATCACCGGCCGTAACGAACGGGATCAAGGCCTGTTCGCTCCGTTCGCGGAGCACGGCGAAGCGTTCTTCGATGCGACCCATCAGTGCCGATCGGCCTCGCGTGCCGCCAGGATGTCGCGGACCTGGGGCGCGTCCTTGTCGCCACGGCCCGAGAGATTGATCAGCAGGATCTGGTCCGAAGGAAGCTGCGGCGCCAGTTCGCATGCGTGCGCCACGGCGTGGGCGGACTCCAGGGCCGGGATGATCCCTTCCGTCCTCGAGAGAT
>SMWR01000012.1 GCA_004356735.1 Deltaproteobacteria bacterium | reverse complement strand
GGTTCCCGGGCAACACGCTCGAGATGGGTGCCCCGTCCGAGAACGAGCAATCGGACCGTTGCATGCTCGTCCGCAAGACGACGAAGAGCTTCCAACACGAGATCGAAGCGACGCTGGGGCTGGACGCGGGCGATCACGCCAACGACCGGGCCTTCCCCAGCGACACCGAGAGACCGGCGCAGCTCCGAAGACGGGCTTCCGGGTCGAAACCGGTCGGGTTCGACGGCTCCGAGAAACGCTCGCGCCGGCCGTCCGCTGAACTCCCCGTGAAGGCGCGCAGACTCCGACGACGTGCAGAGGGTGCCGTCGGTCCAGCGGGAGAACAGAAGCCAGCTCCAGGGCCACCGCGACGGTGGCTCGGATCCGGACCAGGACCGGACGATGCGGGGTCCCGCACTGCGGTGCGCTCCGATGGCGCGGCGCACAAGCACGTGATCCCGGGTGTGCCAGACGTGGAGGATCTCGGGGCGTTCGGCCTGCAAGATCTCACGCAGCCGGCGCGCGTCCGCAACGTCCCTCAGCGGCCGTGCGCCGCGCCCTCGAGACAGCTCCATGCGCGGCTGGATTCCCGCCTCTCTCGCCCGCGGCCCAATCCCGTCGGCTTCCGCTTCGGGCGACTCCGGACAGACCAGTGCCACTTGGTTCCCGCTCGCCATTTGCGCGAGCAGGAGTCTCAACATCGGCTGAGCTGCACCCGTCCACTTCCAGTCGCTGGTGACGCGGAGGACCCTCACGCGCCGCAGCAACTCACGTGCGCAGTCGCTCGACCGACTGGACGCCCTTGATCTTGCCGATCTCCTTCATGACCGAGTTCAACGTCTCGACGTCGTTGACAAACAGGTCGAATGTCTGCACGGCCTTCCGATCTGGCGTCGTCGTGATGCGGGCCGCCCCGATGTTGATGTCCCGGCTGGAGATCGTCTTCGTCACCAAGGCCAGCAAGCCGGGACGGTCGAGGGAACGCACGCGCATCTTGATGCGCCAGGGTGCGGCAGAATCCGGCTCCCATTCGACGTCGATCCGACGCTCGGGATCGAGCTCGAAGGCCTTGGTGCAGTCCCGGACATGGACGGTCACGCCGCGACCACGGGTCACGAAGCCCACCACCTCGTCGCCGGGCAATGGACCGCAACACTTGCCGAAGCGCACCAGCACGTCGGGATGCCCATCCACCCGGATCCCGGCCTTCGAAGCTTCGCGGCGGCGGAACAGACCGCGCCGCTTGGCGCGCGGCTCGGGCTTCGGCTGCTCCTCGCCACGCAGCCTGCGCACGATGTCGGCGGCGGCGACCCGCCCATAGCCCACCGCCGAGAAGAGATCGTCCACCGACTGGCTGCGATCGCTCTTCGCCAGCTCGGCCAGCTCTCCGCCCTCGAGGAGTCGCGCCAGGGACAGATGACTCTTGCGAAGCTCCCGTTCCAGCAGGCCACGCCCGAGCTCACGGCTGCGCTCCTTCTCGGTGGCACGCACGCTGTGACGGATCCGGTTGCGCGCTCGCGACGAGACGACGTACTCGAGCCAGTCCTTGCGCGGATGTTGGTTGGCCGATGTGATGATTTCGACGGTGTCGCCATTCGCGAGCCGCTGGCGCATGGAGACCATCTTCCCGTTCACCTTGGCGCCCGAGCAGTGAGCGCCGACCTCGCTGTGGATCGCATAGGCGAAGTCGACGGGTGTGGATCCCTTGGGCAGGTTGATCACGTCGCCGCGTGGCGTGAACACGAAGACCTGATCGGGGAAGAGGTCCACCTTCACCGTGTCGATGAACTCGTGGGGATCCTTCAGTTCCTGGTTGAGCTCGACCAGATGACGCAGCCAGGCGAACTTCTCATCGTCCGAGGAGTCGCCATCGCCACCCTCCTTGTACTTCCAGTGTGCGGCGATTCCGAGCTCGGCGTTCCTGTGCATCTCGCGCGAGCGGATCTGCACCTCCATGCGTTCGCCATAGGGACCGATCACGGTCGTGTGCAGCGACTGGTAACCGTTGGGCTTGGGAAGGGCGATGTAGTCCTTGAAGCGTCCGGGAACCGGTCGCCAGATCGAGTGGATGATGCCCAGCGCCGTGTAGACCTGATCCTTGGCACCGCCGAGGATGATCCGGAAGGCGATCACATCGTAGATGTCGTCGAGATCGATGCCCTGGGAATCCATTTTCGCCTGGATGGACGAGAGCTCCTTGAGACGACCGGTCACCTCGGATTCGAGGCCCGAACTCGCGAGGCGTCCCGACAGGATGTCGATCACCTCCTCGATGTAGGCCTGACGCTCCTCGCGGCTCGACTGGAGCCGCTCCTCGAGATCCTTGGCCGCGTCCGGACGCAGGGTCCGGAAGGCCAACTCTTCGAGCTCCTGTTTCATCCAGTACACGCCGAGGCGGTGGGCCAGGGGCGCGTAAATGTCGAGGGTCTCCTGGGCGATGCGCCGGGCCTTGTCCTCCTCCATGTACTGGAGGGTCCTCAGGTTGTGAAGACGGTCCGCGAGCTTGATGAGCAGGATGCGGATGTCCTCGGACATCGCGATCAGCATCTTGCGGAAGTTCTCGGCCTGCCGCTCCCGAGCCGACGTGTACTCCATCTTGGCAATCTTCGTGAGACCTTCGACGAGGAAGGCCACCGGCTCGCCGAACAGCCGCGTGATCTCCTCCGTGGTCGCGAGCGTGTCCTCGATTGTGTCGTGGAGCAGGCCCGCGGTCACGGTCACGATGTCCAGACGCAGGTCGACCAGGATGCCGGCCACCTCGAGCGGGTGGATCAGGTAGGGCTCACCCGACAACCGCTCCTGGCCCTCGTGGACCTTGGCGGTGAAGATGTACGCGCGCTGGAGCAGCTCGATATCGGCGCCCGGGTCGTACTCGAGGACCCGGTCGGCGATATCGTTGAACCGAAACGCCGGGCGATGTATTTTCCCTTTGTTGCCGGCCATTTGGACCAAGATACCGAGCTGAACGCCGGGGACAAGTCTCAAGCACAGGGTCCGAAACGCTGGATTCGGCGCCAGTCCGTGGTGACCGGGTGCTAGGACCCGACCAGCCGGTCCCGGGCGGCGCTGGGATCGAATCGTCGGCGCAGCGCTCCGGTCTCGCCGGCGCGCTCGCCCGCCAGGATCGCGCGGACGTCCTCGATGCACGTTTTGAGATTGTCGTTGGTGACGGCGTAGTCGAACAGATCGATGGCAGGCAGCTCTACCCCCTCGGCCCAGCGCAGGCGCTTTCGCACCGTCTCCGCCGAGTCGGTCCCTCGGCCGTGCAGGCGCGCTTCCAGCTCCTTCATGGAGGGCGGCAGCAGGAAGATGAAGCGCGCATCGGGCTCACCCGCGCGCACCTGGCGCGCTCCCTGGACCTCGATCTCCAGCAGGACATCGTGGCCATGCTCCCGCAGCTTGTGCAGCGTGTCCCAGCTCGTGCCGTAGAGGTTGCCGTTGTACTCGGCGGACTCGAGAAACGCGCCCTCGGCGCGCAAGGCCTCGAAGTCCTGGCGCGACACGAAGTAGTAGTCGACACCATCGGTCTCACCATTCCGCGCTGGGCGCGTGGTGTGGGAGACGGAGAATTCGAGCTGGTCATCTTCGGCGACCAGGCGCCGACAGACCGTCGTCTTGCCGGTTCCGGACGGTGCCGCCACGACGAAGGGAATGCCCCGGCGCCGGCTCATTCGCCCTCCTCGGCGCCATCGAGGCGCAAGCGGGCCGCGATGGTGTCGGGGTTGATGGCCGAGAGGATCACGTGGTCGCTGTCGGTGACGACGATCGAACGGGTCCGACGGCCCTGGGTCGCATCGACCAGCTTGCCGCGGCTGCTGGCCTCGTCGCGCAGACGTTTCATGGGCGCCGATTGGGGCGAGACGATGGCCACAACCCGGGAAGCGACGACCAGGTTGCCGTACCCGAGGTTCAACAGAACCGGGCTATTCAACGTTCTGCACCTGCTCCCGCATGCGTTCGATTTCGGCCTTGAGCTCGATGATCTCGTGGGCAATGGGCGCATCGCAGCCCTTGGAGCCGATGGTGTTGGCCTCGCGCCCGAACTCCTGGAGCAGGAAGTCGAGGCGGCGTCCGACCGGTTCGCCGGCATCGGCTCCGGCGAGGAAGCGCTGGAACTGCTCGACGTGGCTACGCAGACGGACGATCTCCTCGGTGATGTCGAGGCGGTCGGCCGCCAGCACGACCTCCTGGTGCAGGCGCGCCGAGTCGAGCAGTCCTGTCTCCTGCTCGAGCTGCTCGGCCCGCTTGCGCAGGCGTGCACGCACCGCGATCTGGACCTCCCCGGCTCGCCCTTCCAGTGAATGCGTCAGCTCTCCGACACGACCCAGGCGGGACTGAAGATCGCGTTCGAGGGCCTCGCCTTCGCTGCACCGCATGGAATCGAGTTGATCGAGCGCCGCATCGGTCGCACCGAACAGGGCGTCTCGCAGCAGCTCGACGTCGATCTCCGACTCGTCGAAACGAGCCACACCCGGCAGGGCCAACAGCGTGTTCACGTTCAGTGTTCCCTCGACCTGGGCCTCGGCCTGCAGCGCGGCCGCCGCCTTGACGTACTGTCTCACGGCCTCGATATCGACGTCGAGCTGGGGTTGGGGTGCGCCCCCACCGGGTGTATTGACGGAGAGGTCGATCTTGCCGCGATCAAAGCGGGACTGAATGCGACTCCGGACTTCCGCCTCGAAGCTCCCGATGAGTCGGGGCAAGCGGACGCGCGTGTTGAGATAGCGGTGGTTTACCGAACGCACCTCGACGTCGAAGTGGAGGCCATCCACTTCGAACGAGGCGCAACCGAAGCCCGTCATGCTCCGGATCACGATCCGGCTCCGGCCGCTTCGACGGCCCCGCGAAGCAACTCACGGACTTCGGCGGCGCTGGCCGTGGCGGTGCCCACCTTGCCCACCACGACGCCGGCGGCGGCGTTGGCAATCACCGCCGCTTCCAGCAGCGACGCGCCCGCTCGAAGCGCCAGGGCGAGCGCCGAGATCGTCGTGTCACCGGCACCCTGGACGTCGAAGACCTCGCGCGGCGCGGTGCGAACCTCCACCGCCTTGGTGCCACCTTCGAAGAGCGTCATGCCCTCGGCGCCGCGGGTCACGATCACGTCCGCTCCACCGAGGTCTTCGCGCATCCGGGCGGCGGCCGCCGCGAGATCCTGGGCGTCATGAATCTCAATGCCGGAGAGTAACTCGGCTTCGCGCAGATTCGGCTTGACCAGCGATGCGCCGCGGAAGGTCTCGAGATCGGACTTCGGATCCACCACCACAGGCAGGTTGCACGCACGAAAGATCGCCATGGCGTCGCTCCCCATGGGCGGCGCCAACACGCCCTTTCCATAGTCCTCGATCACCACGCCATCGCAGTCGGCCAGCGACGACTCGAGAACGCCCCTCAACCGACCCGCGACGTCGTCGTCTGTGCGCTCGGAGGTCTCGCGGTCGAATCGAACGATCTGCTGAGAGCGAGCCACGACCCGGGTCTTCCGCGTGGTCGGGCGGGAATCGGCAACGACGAGACCCCGGGGATCGACGTCCAGGTCTTTCAGCAGGGAAGCCACGCGACGCCCGGCCGCATCGTCCCCCACCACTGAGCAGAACGAAACACCTCCACCGAGAGCCACGATGTTACGCACCACGTTTCCGGCGCCGCCCAGCATCACGGTCTCTTCCCGGACGCGCACCACGGGCACTGGAGCCTCCGGGCTCACGCGGTCGACGTCGCCCCAGATGTATTCGTCGAGAACCACGTCGCCGAACACCAGCAGTCGCACCCGCGCAAAGCCGTCGAGCAGCGACTCGAGGCGTGACAGATCGAGACTCAACGCTGCACCTCCGGCGTTCGATGGTAGTCGATCCCCTCCTCGGCGAGCAGCGCTCGCGCAGCGCTGACGACCTCGTCGGGCCCGATGTCCATGCCGCCCGACTCGGACCGCAAGCTGCGAGACGGTGTTTCCCGCCACGGGGCATTCTCGATCGGATCGGTCGGGCCCAGCAACTGGATCACGGGCGTGCCCACCAGGGACGCCACGTGCATGGGCCCGGTATCGCCACCGATGTAGAGACGCGCCGTCGCGAGCAGTGCCGCCAGCTCCGCCAGACTCGCTGTTGCCGGTGCCAGACGCGCCGCTCCCTTGGACTGCTCGACCACGGCGCTCGCCCGGGCGTGGTCGTCCCGGGCCGGCCCCCAGCTGACGATACTCGGAACCGCGTCCCGCTCAGACAGACGGCGCGCCACCTCGGCGAAGCGCTCTGCGGGCCAACGCTTGTGGTGCGTGCGGTCGCTCGAGCCCGGATGGATCACGATCGGTGTCGGACCCGGGTCCAGCGACTTGGCCACCCGCTCCTGCAACGCCGGATCGACAACGAGGGGCGCGGCGACCGGCTCGCGAGAGATCGCGAGGTAGCGCAGCAATCCATCGTTGCGATCGAAGCGGCTGATCTTCTGATCGATCAGTGTGGCTCGCTCCGTGGCCAGCCACTGCGAACCTTCACGACCCACCGGCGCCGCATAGCCAATCCGACGCGGCGCCCCCGACAGCCGGGCGAGAAGAGCTGAACGCAGGATCGAATGAAAGTCGAGCACCAGGTCGAAGCGCCGGCGTCGTAACTCCCCAGCGAATCGCAAGAACGAACCGGCCGCGCCGAAGAACGCCCCAGCCCGCTGCTTTGGCGAGTAGGACTCGCGCAGCTTCTCGACCAGGGGTCTTCGAGGAAACACGATGACTTCGTCGAGCCACGGCTGGCTCTCGAGCAGACCCGCGGACGGTGTCTCCACCAGCCAAGCCAGGTGTGCCCCCGGATAGGCGCGCCGCAGCGCCGCCGCCGCCGGAAGCGTACGCACCACGTCACCCACGGCACCGAGTCGGACGACGAGGATTCGGTCGGCACGCGGCGGTTGCAGCAGCGGATTGAGACAGACTCGGATGACTGGCCTCGCTCCCGGTTCGATCGCTCCAAGCTCGGTCGCTCCAAGCTCGGGCGGGGGGTAGGATACCTCCCCAACTAGGGCCCCGCCGTGTCAGTCGCGGAGCCGGGCGCAACGGACGGCTTCGTCACCCTGCGCGCCGGCTCCTGCTTCGTGCAGACGGAGGTGCGCTTCGAATCCGTGGTGCGCGAACTCGGCCTGCTCGAACCCGGTGGGCTCGCCGGGCTGGTCGCGCGCGGCGGAGGCCCGTCGGGTCGCACAGGCAACGTCATCTTGGAGCTCGACGCCCTCGATGTCCGCCTGCATGTCCGGCCGCTACGCCACGGGGGCTGGCTGGCGACGCTGCCCGGAAAACGCCTGTTCCGAATCGCTCGCCCGCTCGAGGCGCTGCGCGTCCATCGTGCACTACGCAACCGGGGAGCACCAGTTCCCGCACCCGCATTCGTCGTCGCCGAACGCGGGCTCGGACCCTGGTGGATCGCCGCCTTCGCGACCGTTCACGAAGAACGGGCTCCCGATGCAGCTGCCTTCCTGGCTGCGCGACCCGCACGCGAACGGGTCGAGGCCGCAGCCGCGGCCGCCTGGCTCTTCACCGCCTCGGATATCGCCGGGGGGCCGCACGCAGACGGGCCTCGACCTGGTCGAGCAAGGCACCGCCATCCTCGATGTAGAGCTCAATCCCGAGCACGCGCACATCGGCATCGCGAACCCAGGAGCGCGGAATCTTGACGGCGTCCTTCTCGGTCGTGATCCAGAGCGGCGCTTGCGCGTCGAGCCCTACCAGATCGGCGATGCGATAGTGATGGTGGTCTCGGAAGCTTCGCTCGGCGACCACCCGAGCGCCCAGCGCTTCCAGCGTCCGCCGCAGATTGCGAGGCTGGGCAACCCCCGAGAGCATTCCAACCTCTGCGCCTTCCAGCCGCTGCAACGGCTCCCCGGGACCCCCCGCCAGCGGACGAAGGGATACCGGTCGCCGTTGCGCGTGAAAGCAGAACGTGTCCGGGGCCAGCGCTTCCAGGCGGGCTTGCTGGGATGGCGCGAGCGGACCGTCGATCACACCGATCACGTCCGCCGCTCGCAGTGCGCTTGGACGTTCACGCAGGGGACCTCGGGGCAGCGTGAAGCCGCTACCGAACCCGAGCCCACCGTCGAAGAGCACCACGTCGACGTCGCGCTCGAGCGCATGATGCTGGAAGCCATCGTCGAGAACGAGCACATCGGCTCCGAAGGTGGACAGCGCGCGCCAGCCGACGAGGGAGCGATTGGCCCCCACCAGCACTGGAACGCCCACGGCGTGGGCGGCCAGCACCAGCGGCTCGTCGCCGCATTCCTCCCAACGACTTCGAATCAAGCGACCGTCCGAAACGACCACCACGGCATTGCGTCCGAGGCGACCGTAGCCCCGGCTGGCCAGCACGACCTTGTGACCGCGGCGATGCAACGCAGCCGCCAGCCAGGCCGCCACCGGGGTCTTTCCCGCACCCCCGGCCACGAGACTCCCGATGCTCACGACCCGGCAGGGAACGCGGTTCGCTCGGCGCCATCCCTTCCGGTAGAGCAGCCGGTGCAAGCCCGCGATGGCGCCATAGGTCCAGCCGATCGGCAGCAGTGGCAGCAGCAACAGCTTGAGCCACCCGGGTTCGATCGGGACCTCTAGCCAGCGCGCGCGCACCGGGATCAATTCGCCGCGTTCTCAGACAGCACCGCGTCTACCAGCTCGGCGGTGCGGTCCGTGCAGCCGCGATGTTCGCGCAGCATCGCGATCGCCCGCTCTCCGCGCTTCGCGGCAGCCTCGGGATCGCCCAGAATCTCGGACAGCGCGCTGGCCAGATCTGCCACACCCTTCACGATTCGGGCCGCGTCACAAGCCTCGAGCAGCTCGACCGCATGACGGATGTTCGCAATGTACGGTCCGTGCAGCACGGGACACCCCGCCGAGGCTGGCTCGAGCACGTTGTGCCCACCCACGGGCACCAGCGTACCGCCGACGAAGGCCGCCGTAGCGCGCGCATACACGGCAGCCAGCTCGCCCACGGTGTCGAGGATCAGGACTTCTCCCGCAGCCAGCGGGCGTGGCTGCGAAGTCGTGCGGCGACGCACGCTGCGCCCGCGCGACCGAACCAGTCGTTCGACCTCGATGGCTCGCTGCACGTGGCGCGGGGCGATCACCAGGGCGGACTCTTGGGCTCCCTTCGCAGCCGACAGGGCATCGAGAACCTGCTCTTCCTCGCCCGGGTGCGTGCTGCCGGCGACCACCAGGGGCCGCGTACCCAGCACTTCGGAAAGGTCCGGCGACAGCGGCGCTGCCTGCTCCACCGGTTCGAGCTTGAGATCGCCCGTGATCTCGATGCGATCCGCCGGCACGCCCAGCGAGACGAAACGATCCCGGTCGAGCTCGGTGCGCGCGCCGACGCGTCGAATGCGCCGCAGCGTCGGGCCGGCAAGACGGCGCAGGCGCCGATAACGCGGGAAGCTGCGGTCCGAGAGACGCGCCGACACCAGCAGGACCGGAACACCCCGCCGCTCGGCTGCAGCGATCCGGACCGGCCACAGCTCGGTTTCAACGATCACCAGGGCGGCCGGCGCCAGCCGTCGCAGGGTCGATTCGACACACCAGGGGTGATCGATCGGCGCGAGATGGCAGGGAACATCGGGGCGCGCCCGACGCATGACATCGCGACCGTCGAGAGTGGCGGTGGTAGTGAAGACCGAGTGCCCCCGGGCCCGCAGCGCATCTACCAGACGGCGCGCCGCCAGGATCTCGCCCACACTCGCCGCATGGATCCAGACGGCGCCGGTCGCGACCTCGGGCGAGCGGCCCAGACGTTCGTCCAGTCCAATGCGCCAGCGGGGCTGCAAGAGCAGCGCGCCCGCAGCCACCGGCAGCGCGGCCGCGGCGGTCAGCGCCGCGACTGCGTGGCCGACGACGCGCACGAATCAGCGCCCCGCGCGCCTCATGAAGCCCGACCGTCCAGGTCCGGGATGGCGTCGAGTACGCGAATCGCCGTACGCAGGGCACCGAGTGCGCTGCGCGCCGAAGTATTCAGGACATCGCGCCGGCGCACCGCATCGACGAAGACGCGAAGCTGGCTCAACAGGGCGTCCTCCGGATCGAACACGAATTCTTCCACCTCCATCCGGGCCGGCACCCCGTTCACTTCGTGAACCCGGTGGTAGAACGAGGCCGTCTGCGCCAGGAAGTCGACCGACAGATATCCGTCTCCCTGGAAGAATCGCATCTTGCGCACGTTGTTGTGGGACACCCGGCTGGCGGTGAGGTTGGCGACACAGCCCGAGGCAAAGCCGATGCGTGCGTTGACGATGTCGACGTAGGCCGTCACCACCGGAACGCCGACGGCCTCGATGTGCTCGGGCTCATCCCCCACGAGTTGCTGGAGGATGTCGATGTCGTGGATCATGAGGTCCCGCACCACGTCGACGTCAGTGGGCCGCGCAGAAACCATGCCCTTGCGGTGGACCTCCACGTAGCGCGGCCCCTGGACCCGCTTTCGCAGCACACCCGTCACCGCGTTGAACCACTCCAAGTGGCCCACGTGCAGGATGCAACCGCGACGCCCGGCCAGCTCGATCAGCGATTCGCTCTCGGCCACGCTGACCGCGATGGGCTTCTCCACCAGCACGTCACATCCGGCCGCCAGCGCGGCGCTAACCACCTTGTGGTGGTCCACGGCCGGGACCGCCGCGATCACGGCGTCGACGGCTTTGTAAAGTGCGTCGGAATCCGGCAGCGCCCGCACGCCGAACTCGGCGGCACCCGACCGGGCGCGCTCGGGCTGCGCGTCGGACACGCCGACCAGCTCGACGCCCTCACCCCGCTGGGCGAGTTCCAAGGCCTTGCGGGCGTGATGACGCCCCATGTGCCCCATTCCCACGATGCCGATCCGAACCGTTTTCACGCGCCGCCCAGCGTCGCGGCCCGACTGCCGTGACGCCCTTCCAGCCTGACGCCCAGCAGCACGATGCCACAGGCATCGGCTGCCTCCACCAATGCAGCGCGGTCGATCACCAGGGTCCGACCGGCTTCGATGGCCAGGCAACTCGCTTTCGCAGCTCGCATGGCAGACAGGGTATCGGTTCCGACAGCGGGCACGTCGAAGCGCGGATCCTGGGCCGGCTTGGCGACCTTGATCACGCAGGCCCCCTGGGCCACGAGGCCCGCGCGACGGATCGCAGCGTCGGTCCCCTCGATGGCCTCCACCGCCAACACCGCCCCGTTCTTGACCACCACGGTCTGTCCAATGTCGAGGCCGGCGATGGCCTTGGCCAGCGGCAGGCCGAAGGCCACGTCCGAACGCTGGGCCTCATCCGGTTGGATCCGCCCCAGCAGACCCTCCTCGGCCATCAGATCGCCCAACCATTCGTGCTGGGGCAGCAGCCGCACCCCCTGCTCCTCGAGCCAGTCGGCCAGCGCCCCGAGGACCGAATCGTCCCGGCGATCCGCCAACCGCTCCAGCAGACGCCGGGCTTCTGGGTCCGCGCCCATGCCGTCGGGGGCGACGTAGAGCCCTTGCTTCGAGACCTTGCCCACCATCACGGCCTCGGACACGCCGCCCTCACGCAAGGACGCCAGGGCCGCCCCGAACTCGCCGAGGTGGTGCCAGCGGACGTCGGCATCCTTCTCGAGGGCGGGATCCGTGATGCCATGGAAGCCGACCGCCCGGACCCGGCGCCCGCGCTCCGCCGCGGTTCGCGCCACCTCGCAGGGGAGAGCGCCGGCCCCGGCGATCAGTCCCAAGACTTCGGGCGTCACGCGGGTCACGTCAGCGCGTGACGCCGCGCTTGCTGGTCTCCAGGAAGCGCAGCAGGTTCTGGATCTCTGCGGACTCGCTCATCTCGTCCCGAACGCGCTCCATGGCCGGCAGCAGCCGCAGACGGGACTGGAAGAGCACATGATAGGCGTGCTTGATCTCGGCAATCTTGTCCGCTGAGAAGCCTCGGCGCTTCATGCCCAAGCTGTTCACGCCGGCGAAATGGGCCCGATCTCCCATTACCTTGGAGTACGGTGGCACGTCCTTGCTGAGCTTCGTGCTCGCGGCCGTGAACGAAGACTCGCCGATCCGGCAGAATTGGTGGATGCCCACCATCGCGCCGAGTACCGCGAAGTCCTCGATGACGACGTGACCCGCCACAGCCGAGAAGCTGGCGACGATCGTGCTCGAGCCGATCTGGCAGTCGTGGGCGATGTGGACATTGTTCAGGATGAAGTTCTCGTCACCGATCCGGGTCGAACCGTCGCCCACCGGACTCCCGGAGTGAATCGAAGCGTACTCGCGGATGATGTTGTCGCGACCGATGTGGAGAGATGTCTCACCGGTGACACCCTGAACCTGGGGCTCCTCCCCGATCACCGAAAACGGGAAGATGCGCGTGCGCTCGCCGATGATCGTGCGTCCGACGACGATCGCGTGTGACGAAATCTTCACCCCGGCCGCAAGCTCCACGCCGTCGCCGATTACGACATAGGGGCCAAGCTCGACATCGTCGGCGAGCTTGGCGCCGGGGTATACAACCGCTGTGGGATGGACGCCTGTCAAGAGTCGTTCAGCTCTTTGAGTTGTACTTCTCGATGACGGTGTCGGTGATGTCGAGGGCCTCGCGGGTGTAGAGCAAACCGGGGGCGCCGCGACGCAGGATCATCGTGAAGCCCTGACTCTTGCCGACCTCTTGGATGATCTCGCCGAGCTTGGCGACCAGCGGCCCCTCGAGTCGCTTCTGATCCACCTTCATCTGGCCCTCGATCTGCTTCATCTTGTTCTGGATCTCGTTGCGCATCTCAACCATGTCGAGTTGCTTCTGGAACAGTGCCTCGTCCGAAAGCACGAACTTCTTGGCCTTGAGCTCTTCCTCGAGAGCCTTGTAACGGTCGAGCATCGGCTGGATCTTCGCTTCGGCTTCACGCTGCTTGCGAGCGAACTCCTCGCGGGCCGCCTTGCCCGCTTCGGTAGAGCTAATGGCCTGATCGATGTCGACGATGCCGATCTTGATGCCCTCAGCGGTCGCCGCCGTTCCCCAGGCGAGCAGCCCCACGGCTGCCAGAAGCACAATGGCCTTGTGTACACGCATGTCTTTCTATACCTCGGTTGGTCCGTATGTCGGGGAAGAGACCCTACGTCAGAAATCCCGTCCTCCAACGGAGAACTCGAACACAGGTGAATCCTCTACCTCGGATTCCCTGTCCAAGGGGAAGCCCAACACCACCGCGAGCGGCCCGAAAGGCGAAAACCACTGTACCCCTACCCCGGTACCGTAGCGCCAGTCGCTGGGATCGAACAGCGAGTCCCCTTCGACGAAGGCATTGCCGGCGTCGAAGAACAGCACGCCCTGGAGGCCCAGGGTCTCGGAGATGGGAAAGCGGTATTCGAAACTGGTGGAAATGAACTTGTTACCGCCGATGACGTCGGTCTCGTCCAGGTCATTGTTCTTGCTGTAGGTGTTGCATACGCCGTTTTGGTTGCCTCCCGTCAATGAGCCGGGCAGATCGTCGCACACGGTCGTCCAGATGGCATCCGGATCACTGGCCGGTACGAGTTCGCCCGTATCCGAGTTCACGGTGATTGGCAACATGCCCACCGGGAGGTACAGATTCTCACCAAGGCCAGACCGATAGAGGACCGGACGCCGCGGTCCAACCGAGCGGCCGCGGTAGCCACGCAGCTGGAACTCACCGAGTCCGCCGAGAAAGTAGCGTTCCGACAGCGGCAGGGTGAGGTCGTCATCGATCTGGTCCAGACCCCGGATCGTGGACGGGTCGACCGGCTTGTCGGGGAAGCCAGCGCTCGGAAGGTCCCAGTCCCCGACGTCGTTCATGGCGAGGGCATATCCCAGCCGCGTTCCGACCACGAAGGAAGACCGCTCGGGCATCCACCAGGGCGCACCGAGGTACCAGATCGCGCGCCCCTCGCTGCGCAGGAACTGGGCGAAGCCCAGCGGGCCCGCCAATTCCAGGCTGCCGGCGAGGTTCCAGCCGCCGGTCGGCGTGAGCGCGTCGTTGCGCGTGTCGGACGTGATGGTCATTCCCACCAGGCTGGTGTCGATCTTGTCCGACAGGAGTTCCCGGAAGATGAGCGCGGCCGCTCGAAACTCGGAATCGTCGGCGAGCTCACGGCTGGCGTAGGAGTAGCGCAGCCGCAGGCGGGTGCGGCCGTCTTCGCTGATATCGTGTCCGGTAACGACCTCGAAGCCGATCTGCTCCTGCTCAAAGTCTTCGAACTTCACGCTGCTCCTGAAGACCGTGAGGCCGAGGCTCCAGTCGGAACCGAGGAAGTAGGGGTCTACCAGGCTCAGGTAGAAGCGCTGGGTGCTGCCGCCGTAATCGACCGAGGCGCTGGCAGCATAGCCACGGCCGAAAAGGTTCGCCTGGGACAGCGAGCCGGTCACCACGAAGCCATCCTGGGACGAGAAACCGGCACCGAAGCTGAAGGAGCCGGTGGGCTTCTCGACTACGCGGATCTCCATGTCGAGCTGCTCGGGTTGATCGGTAGGCTCCATGCTCAGATCCACTTCCTCGAAGAAGCCGAGGCGCTCGAGGCGCAGCCGCGACAGCAGGATCTTGCGCTGCGAGTAGAGCTCGCCCTCGACCACGCGGATCTCGCGGCGCAGCACCGGGTCGACCGTCAGCGTGTTGCCCGAGATGTCGATCTCGCGGATGAAGTAGAGGGGCCCCTTCCGCACACGGAATACGATATCGACCACGTCTGTGTCCTGGGAGACGTTCGTCTGGGGCTGCACCTCGGCGTAGAAGAAGCCGCGGTCCTGATAATGCTCGGTCAACACCGAGACGCTGTCGGAGAGATGACTCCGGTTGAGGACCTCGCCTTCCTTGAGGAGGAGCTTCTGCTTCAGCCGGTCGACGTCGACCGTCTCGTCGCCGAGCACGTCGATCGTGCCGACGCTGAAACGCCTCCCCTCGTCGATCTGCACCACGACGTCGATGCCATCGGGCTCGGGAATCACGTTGGGCGAGCCCACATTGACCTGGAGGTAGCCCGCGTCGGCGTACTTCTGCTGGACACCCTGGAGGTCCTGTAGGAAGAGCGGCTCGGAATAGGTCCCCGAATTGTCGAGGAATGACGTCGCGTAGGACCACCAACGCCAGATCTTGGTGCGGAAGCCCTCCTTGAGCTGGCCGTCGCTGAACTCCTCGTTGCCCTTGAAGGTGATGCTGCGGAGCTTGAGCTTCCGGTTCTCGTCCACCAGGAAGTGGATGCCGATCGAGTGCTCCGACAGGGTTTCGATCTCGTAGTTGACCTCGGCCAGGTAGTAGCCCAGGGCGCGGTACAGGGTCGCGATCCGCTC
Organism: Deltaproteobacteria bacterium; assembly: GCA_004356735.1. Lineage (GTDB taxonomy): Bacteria > Myxococcota_A > UBA9160 > UBA9160 > SMWR01 > SMWR01. Next base: position 1,159 of record SMWR01000012.1, on the reverse strand, counting down.
GCGGTTCTCGAAGAGCAGCGGGTAGTCGAGGGTCGAGCCGGTGGTCAGCGTCAGGATGTCGCGGATCTGCTCGCCGTCGACGTTTTCGTTGCCCGAGATCGAGATCTGACGAACCACCGGGTTCTCGTCGACTTCGAAGATCACCACGCGACCGGCCGCCGTCTCATCGGTGTAGACCTTGACGTTGCGGAAGAATCCGAGGGAGTTGATCTCGCGGACGTCGCGCGACACCTGGACGGTGCTGTAGGGTCGTCCGGGCTTGGTGCCAACCCGAGCCAGAATGGCGGCGGACTCGATGCGGCGATTGCCACGCACGCGGACCTCGGAGACGATTTCGCGCGCCTCCTGCACGGCCGGGCCGGCCAGCAGCGCCTCGGGCCGCACCACCTTGAACTTCACCACGACCCCGTCGGGTGTGCGCTCGGTGCTGACGCTGGCGCTGGCCACCGAGGGATGGCCGCGCAGGAAGGCCAGGTCGTCGCGGATCGAGACCGCGTCGTAGACAGCCCCCGGCTGGGTCATGAGACGCGCCTGCAGCTCCTGCTCGAGGTCGAAGGCGCCGGCGACCGACACCGCAATCACATCGACCTGGGTCGCGCCGCCCACGTGGGCCAGCACCGCGTCGGCGACCTCGCTCACACGTTCGAGCAGGGCCTCGTCCCGATCCGCGGTGTAGACGAGGCTCTTGCCGGCGAGCCCGACGGAAGCCGGGGTCACGCGGATGTCCAGGCTATAACGACCGGCCAGCTCGGTGACGCTGCCGCTCACCAGGAAGTCGACGCCGAGCTTCTGAGCGATCTCCCGCAGTCCGGCGGCCTGGGTCTCCGCGAGCTCCGACGGATCGAGCTGACGCTGGACCTGGTTCGACGAGATGATCTGCGCCTGGCCGCTGGCTTCGAGGCGCGAGCCCACCAGGTTGGCGAGGGATTCTCCCAGGTAGTCGATGGGCTTCGAGCTGTGCACGCGAAACGGCAGCACCGCCAGGCTCGGTTCCGACTGCGCTGCCGCCGCGCTGGCAAGCACGCACAGCCCGGCCGCAATCAAGATGACGACGCAGCCGGCGCGATGGCAGGCGGGACGGACGGCAGCACGCAATGACAACAACCCCGATCGAAGCAACCTGGAGGACAGCGGATCCGAATCCCCCGCGGGTCCTCGC
>SMWR01000122.1 GCA_004356735.1 Deltaproteobacteria bacterium | reverse complement strand
TCCTCGACCGTTTCGGTGACGACCTGCGAAGTCGGGAGATTGCCTTCTCTCCGCCCGCCGAACCCCTGCGCGACGAAGCCTTCGTCGCGCTCCTGACCGCGAGCTACGTCAAGACGCCCACGGTCTTCGACGCCTAGGACACCGCCGTTGCGCTGGCTCAAGGCCATCCGCCACGTTCTCACCGGCCTCGTCCTGATCGGACTCACGATCTACTTCGGCCGCGCCTTCGATGCACTGCGCCAACCGGACCTACGGCCCTGGCACGAGCTGAAGCTCGAGGCCGAGTACCGGCTCGCCGAGGACGGGCCGCTGGCATCGTTCGACGACTATCTCGAGATCGAGGACCGGGTCTTCGAGGAGCTCGAATCCGAGCTGATCGAGAAGCTCAGCCCCGACAACCTGCCGACCTTCTCTCGATTCGACAGCGCCGGCCCCATGTTCCCCGGCCGCCTCACCCGGAACTGGAACCGCAGCTTCGAGCTTCGCCCGAAGGTTGTCGTCGGCGGCGTCGTGCTGATCCATGGCCTGACGGATTCGCCCTACAGCATGCGGTCGCTGGCCCGCGTATTCGAGCAACAGGGATACCGGGTCGTAGCGCCACGCATGCCGGGCCACGGAACCACGCCCGGCGGGCTGCAGCACGTGGACTGGGAAGACTGGATGGCCGTGGTCGTCGCCGCCGTGCGTCACACGCGCCAGCAGATTGGACCTGAGCACCCGCTGATGCTGGGCGGCTATTCGAACGGCGGCGCGTTGACCGTCAAGTACGTACTCGATTCGATCGACGACGAGGCTCTGGAAACGCCATCGCGGGTCTTCCTGTGGTCGCCCGCGATTGCGGTGACGCGCTTCGCCGCGCTGGCCAACCTTCACAAGGCGCTCTCCTGGGTCTCCTACTTTGAGAGGTTCGCGTGGGAAGGCATCCAGCCCGAGTTCGACCCGTTCAAGTACAACTCGTTCGCCAAGCACGCGGGTTGGCAGTCCCATCGCATCTCGAAGGCCATCGGGTCGCAGCTCGATCGACTGACCGAGCAGGCCAAGCTCGAGGGTCTGCCCGACATCTACACGTTCCAATCCATCGTCGATGCGACGGTGCTGACCAATGCGGTCGTCCGGGGCCTCCACGATCGGCTCCCGCCGGGCCACGGCGAGCTGATCGTGTTCGGCGTGAACCGCGTCGCGAAGCTCGAGGAGTTCATCTCGCCGCCCAACGATCCGGTGATGTGGGCACTTCGCGACCGGTTGGATCTGCCCTTCGCACTCACCCACGTCACGAACCGTGACCCGAACAGCCTCGAGGTCGTGGCGCGCCATCGAACGGAGAGCGAGCCCTTTGATGCGGGCACACCGTTGGGGCTCTCGTGGCCGCCCCAGGTGTACTCGCTCTCCCACGTGGCGCTGCCGATCCCGCCGGACGACCCCTTCTACGGCAGGCGCGAGCACGTCGTCTCCGAGCAGGCCCTCGCCCTCGGCGACCTCCGGCCGCGTGGCGAGAAGGGGATCCTGCGGGTTCCGGTGGCGCAGCTGATGCGGCTTCGCTTCAACCCGTTCTTTCCCTACATCGAGCGGCGGCTGGTCGAGCTGCTCGCGTTCGATCGGGAGCGGTCCGGACCGAGAGACGACTAGAACGTGAGCGTTGCCTCCCCGGCGTCATCGGTCGGCTGCTTGGCACTGCGTCGGCCCGCGCGCTGAGTCAGCCCGCGTCGGGCAGCCAGTTGCCGTGGAAGCCGAAGGGCACCCGCGCCGGCAGATGGATGGTGGCCACGGGCGCGCCGCTGAAGTCCTGGGCATGCTGGATCACGACGTCCGTCTTGTTGCTCGACGCGTCGTACACGTAGGTCATCACCCAGCCGTCGTCCTCATCGGCGTCGTCCGACCGCGGCACGAACACCGCCTCCATGAATTGCCGTGCCGGACCTTCGTCATGGACCTCGATCTTGCCGTCCTTCAGGTCGTGCTTGTAGATCCCGCCGAAGCCGACTTCTTCGAACCTCGTCGTATACCCGTAGCGGTACGGCTTGCCGATGCGGCGTTCGTCCATGCGGGGAAATTCCTGACCTCGATCGTCAAGGCGTTCTTCTTTGACCTTGCCGCCGCGGGGATCCACGATCCATCGGTCCAGCGTCGGCACACCTTCGTTGAGGCCGTGACTGTCGGTCGCAAACATCTTGGGATGGCGGATGACGTCGAGCACCACACGACCGTCTTCATCCTCATACGCGTTGAGCGGATGGAAGACGAAGCAGGGTTCGACCTCGCACCAGACGACCTCGTCCGCCTGACCATTTCGAGGCAAAAGGCCGACCCGGGCGCCATACTCCGGATGCCAAGCAAAAGGAAAGGAAGAGCCGGTCTCGGGATCGAGGATCACAGGAAGGTCCAGCAGGATGAAAAAGTTCTCGGTGAGGGCGCAGTCGTGCACCATCGGACGACCGGGTACCGGAACATCAACGACGCGATTGACCTTTCCGTCTGCGCCCACGACGACGTGCTGGATCTGTTCGAACATCGGGGAATAGACGGCGCAGTGGAGCTCGCCCGTATCCGGATCGCGCTTGGGATGAGCCGTGAAGCCGCCCGGCAATGTCCCGCCGAAGTCCACGCGAGCGACCGTCTCGAGTTCGTCGGTGAGCTCGACGGGGAGGTTGCCGGCCTCGATGATCGCGTAGGTCTTCCCGGCGTGTCCGATGACGTTGGTGTTGGCCACGCCGCCTCCGAGCATGTCGCGGGCGGGTCCCGCGACCGGCGGCAGGCCGCGGGCTTCGACGATCTCGTCGTCGAGAACGAACCGATTCCGATACCACTCGGCGCGTCCTTCGCGGAGACGGACCCCGTGCAGCATGCCATTGCCGGTGAACCAATGGTAGGTCTCGGGATTCGGCGCGATGGGGTTGGGCCCGATGCGAAGCAGCCGGCCGGACAGCTCGACCGGAATCTGTCCGGTCACCTCGAGTTCGAGGTCGGTGCGCTCCTGATCGACAGGGGCGAAGTTGCCCGAGAGGTACGGATTCTCACTCATGGTTTCCTCCATCCGAGCTGGAGATCACCAGCTCCAAGGTGGTCGAGATCATTTCGTCGAGCGACACGTTGGGAACGGGGCCCAGCAGAGCGCCCTGGGCCCACAGCGTCGCAAGACCGTGGACGCCGGCCCAGACACAGCCGGCCAGCACGCGCGGGTCCCGCGACGGATGCCAGCCCTCCTCCTGGGCGGCGCGCACCCGTCGCAGGAGATGATCGAAGGCACGGGCGGATTCCCGCTCGAAGCAGGGATTGCTGACATCGACGGCGTCGGGCCGGAACATCAGGGCAAACAGTCCCGGGTTCGCGACCGCCGCCTCGACGTAGGCACGACCGGCGACGGCGAGCCGAACACGGGAACTGGCGCCGCCCGGAACGGCTGCGGACGAGCGTTCGATCGCAGCCGACAGCAAACGGAAGCCGCGCGCCGCCACTTCGGCCAGCAGGTGGGAGAGGCTCCGGTAGTGGCGCAGGGGGGCACCGTGGGAGACGCCGGCGCGGCGGGCGATTCGGCGGAGGCTGAGTCGCTCGATGCCCTCATCGGCCAGCAGCCCCAGCGTGACCTCTAGCAATCGCTCGTCCAGCGGCTCTTGTCGCAGCGCTTCGGCCATGTAGACAGTGTCTACAAATTTGTAGACAGTGTCAACGGCAAACTCTGAGATCTGTATAAGCCCTTGGAATCAATGCCCTTTAAGGACTCTCTGGGGGAGCGGGGTCGAGTGCTCCGCCAGCGCGATCGACCACGATTCGATTCGCCCAGCCTCAGGCCATCTCCAGCAGCTCGATCACGCTTCCGCCCATTTCGCTGGGAGCCTCGACATAGGCGAAGCCCAGCGTCGGACCGAAGCGCTTGTAGAAGACGGTTTCGAAGCCAGCCTCGCCGAGCTGCTCGAGCTTGGCGTCGAGATCCTTCACCCGGAAGCGAACGTGGTGGATGCCTTCACCGTGCTCGCGCAGATGTTCACTGTGGGGCGTGTCCCCTTCGAGCACCTGGATCAACTCGATCTCGACGGGGCCCGCGTTGTTGACGGCGAGCTTGAGCGTGCAGTCCGCCTGACGTCCCCGGATCGTGCAGTCCGTCAGCGGTGACTCACCCAGCTTGAAGGGGCCGAAGAGGGCTTCGTAGTGACCGAGTGCTTTGTCCAGATCCTCGACGACGTAGCTGACCTGGTCGATCGTGCCGAGGCCGAAGCGTCCAGCGAATTCTTCAGACATGGGGGGTCTCCTCGTCAGGGCGACGCGAGCGTTCGAGCTCCGCGTCGGTCTCTGGAGATTGGGGAACTTCCATCACGGCCACAGCACAATCGACCATATTGCTGACGAAGACGCTGCGCGGAATGTTGAGAGCGGCGCCCCCATTTCGCTCGGTCAGGTGCGCGTAGTCCGCCATGCCGTGAAAAAGCAGCCCACCGAGGGCAAGCCAGCGCGACATCCAGAGCTCCATGGGAAGGTCGGGGCAGGCGCGAGCCGTCAGGCGGTGGAGGCGGTCGGCGCCGCGGTTGACGCGCTGGGCATGAAGCTCGAGCAACGGAAAGTCCGGGTGCCCGATCAGCTGCGCGTTCACCCGCAGAAAAGCGATGCCGCCATCGGGGTCATCGAGCTTCTCGGCCAGCGGAATCACCAGGGCCTCGGCCAGGCGGCGCAGCTCGAGCTTGCCCGACGCCTCGATCTCGTCCAGCAGCTCGTGGCGTCGGCGCTCGATGCCGGCCGTGTGCTTGTCGAGGATCGCGTGGATCACGCCCTCTTTGTTGCCGAAGTGGTACTGGACCGCGGAGCGGTTGCGCTGACCGGCCGCGCGGTTGATCTGCTGGAGCGAGACGCCGTCGATGCCGCGCTCGGCGAAGAGGCGCTCGGCGGCCGCGACGATGCGCAGCCGGGTCGCCACGGCGTCGCTTCGAACCGTCGAATTCAGACCTGAGTCCGGATTCGAAACCGCCGCTGACAAGGCCCATCTCCGACTCATTGGTGATTGTTTGAACGAATTCCGAATCGTGAGTTGACATATATAATACGTACGTATTACTCTGGCGTCCAGCCCGAAATCGAGGTTTTTCATGACCGCCCCCCTCTTCCGGTCGCGCCCGGGCGGCTTCGACATCCGGCCCGCCTGCCAGTCCGAAGCCCGGCAGATCCATGCCGGCGTCTATCTCTCCGAGGGTCTCTCGAACAGCTACCTGGTGGTCACTCCGGCCGGCCGTGTGGTGATCAACACCGGCATGGGATTCGAATCCCCCGTCCACAAGCGCAACTTCGACGCCGTCGACGCCAGCCCCGTCCGCTACATCCTGCTGACCCAGGGCCACGTGGATCACGTGGGCGGCGTCGATCTCTTCCGCGAAGCGGGCACCGAGGTCGTGACCCACTCGGGAAACGCAGCGCACCAGGAAGACGATGCGCGCATCGCCCGCTTTCGCGCCGCCCGCAGCGCCTTCGCCTTTGCCGATGCCATCGGCAGTGCGATGCGCTACGTGCGCAAAAGTACGGGCAGCGAGATCCCGCCCCAGTCCCGACCGCTGCCGACCCTGACCTTCGACGACCGGCTCGAGTTCGAGCTCGGCGGAATCCGCTTCGAACTGCTGTCGACGCCGGGCGGAGAGACCGTCGACTCCATGGTGGTCTGGATGCCGGACCCAAGGATCTGTTTCACCGGAAATCTCTTCAGCGCGCTCTTCGGACACTTCCCGAATCTCGTGACGATCCGGGGCGACCGCTATCGCGAGGCCATTCGCTTCATCTCGTCGCTCGACCGGGTCCTCGAACTCGAGCCGGAGCTGCTTCTGGTCGGCCACCACGATCCCATCGAAGGGCACGAGACGATTCGCGAAGAGCTGCTGCGGCTTCGCGGCGCCGTCGTGCACGTGCACGACGAGACCGTGCGCGGGATGAACGAGGGCAAAGACGTCCACACGCTGATGCGCGAGATCGGGCTGCCTCCGGAGCTCGAAGTCGGCGAGGGCTACGGGAAGGTTTCGTGGAGCGTGCGTGCAATCTGGGAGACCTACGCCGGCTGGTTCCACCATCGCTCGACCACCGAGCTCTATCCGGTTCCCCATTGGAGCGTCCACCCGGACCTGGTCGAACTCGCCGGAGGGCCGGACGCCGTCGCCGAGCGTGCACGCAAGAAGCTCGAAGCCGACTTGCCCCTGGAAGCCATCCACCTGACGGAGGTCGCTCTCAGCGCCGAACCGGCCCACCACGGAGCGCTCGCGGTCAGCCTGGAAGCGCATGCTGTGCTGGAAACCGCCAGCGTGAACTTCTGGGAGACTTCGTGGCTGAGGCGCGAGATCAAAACCATGCGCGGAATCCTCGAAACCGGAAAGGCATGAGGCGTACTGGCGTTCATCAAGAAAGTCCTCGACTGGACCCAGCCTGGACGCGGTAGGATCATCTACGAGTGAGGAGCCAAGCATGGGAATTGCCGTCGTAACCGGTTCGGCGTCGGGGATCGGCGCCGCGGTCCGCGCACGCCTCGAAAAAAATGGGGATCGCGTGATCGGCATCGACTTGCGCAACGCGGAGATCGAGGTCGACCTCTCGACGCCCGAGGGACGCGAACAATCCATCGCCCAGGCGCTGGAGGCTTGTGGGGGCAGCCTGGATCGCCTGGTGGTGGCGGCCGGATTGGGAGCCCACGTCTCCGACGTTCTCAAGATCGCATCGGTGAACTACTTCGGCGCGGTCGAAGTCCTCGATGGACTGCGAGGAGCCATGGAAGGCCGCGAAGCTGCGGCGGCG
>SMWR01000121.1 GCA_004356735.1 Deltaproteobacteria bacterium | reverse complement strand
TCGGCGCCGAGCGGGTGGCCGAGATCCGGAACCCGGGCGCCGAAGAGACCCACGTCGAACTGGTGCCGTTGGACGCCCTGCCCGAGCGCGTCCGGAGCGGGGACGTGGACCATGCCCTGGTGATTGCGGCGCTCCATTTCTTCGAGCTGTCGCGCCGTGAGTTCGCGGACTCCGAATCCGGGCGGGAAGGGCACGGGGAATGAAGTCCCGGATGAAGCTGGGCGATTTCCTGGTTGCCTACCTGCGTCGTGCGGGTGTCGAGCATGTCTTCGGACTGCCCGGTGATCTGGTGCTGGGACTCTTCCACCGCTTCGGTCGCACCCGGGGTCTCGAAATCGTGACCTTCTCCCACGAGCCGGCCGTGGGCTTCGCGGCCGACGGTTATGCACGCAGCACCCGCCGCCTGGGCGTCGTCTGCGTCACCTACGGTGCCGGCGGGCACAATGTCGTGAACGCGGTGGCAGGTGCCTATGCCGAGCAGGTTCCGCTGCTGGTGTTGTCCGGCGGCCCGGGCGAAGCCGAGAGCAAGGTCGCAGCCGTGCATCACCAGGTGAAGGACGTGGCGGCCCAGTGCCGGATCTTCTCCGAAGTGACCTGCACGGCCAAGATCCTGGATGAGCCGAAGCTGGTGGCCGAGGAGATTCACGAAACCGTCCGCATGATCCTGTCCGAGCATCGGCCAGGTTATCTCGAGATCCATCGCGACATCGTCGACCGGGTGATCCAGGTGCCCAAGCACATCGTCGAATGGGCCGGCACGTTCCCGCGGCCGACGTCGGATTCGCGGAAGCTGGCCGAGGCGGTTTCCGACACGGCTGAGCGGATCCGCGCGGCGAAAAAGCCCATTTTGATCGGGGGTGTCGAGCTCTTCCGCGAACGGGCCGAGAAGGATTTCCAGAAGCTTGCCGAGAAGCTGGCGGCGCCCGTCGTGACGACGGTCCTGGCGAAGGGGGTCTTTCCGATGGATCACCCGCTCCACATGGGGATCCACGTCGGGCCGTTCAGCGCCGGCGCGATCCAGGAGCGTGTGCGCGAAGCCGATCTGGTGCTGTCGCTCGGAAATCAGCTCACGGATCTCAACCTGGGCGGGTCCAAGCCCCAGGTACGACGCAAGTACTCCGTCTGGGCCGTCGGCCAGCGGGTCAACGTTTCCTTCCACACCTATACCGACGTGATATTGAAGGACTTCGTCTCGAAGCTGACGAAGGAGAAGCTTCCGAAGCACCGCGAGAAGATCCAGTACTACGACAATCTCAGGCAAACGCCGTTCAAGAAGAAGACTCCGCTGTCGATCAACGACATGCTGGTCGAGTTGAACGACTTCCTGGCGGGAGTGCGCGGTCGTGGTTACGACGTTTTCGCAGAATCCGGCGACATGCTGTTCGGCGGACTCGAGGTGCGTGTTCCGAAGGGCGGCCTCTATTTCGCCCAGGGCTACTACGCGTCGATGGGCTTCGCGGTGCCGGCCGCGATGGGCGCCGAGATCGGGCGGGGCAGGCGGCCCATCGTCCTCTGCGGAGACGGGGGCTTCCAGATGACGGGGCCCGAAATTTCTCACTGTCCGGGCCGGGGCCTGTCCCCCATCATCGTGCTGGTCAACAACGGAGGTTGGGGGATCTTCCGACCCGTGACGGCGCGCAAGGAGCTGCTCGAAATTCCCAACTGGCCCTACGCTGAGATGGCCCGGGGCTGGGGAGGCGTGGGCTTCATCGTCGAGACCCGCCAGGAGATGCGTGAGGCATTGCGCGCCGCCCATGCGATCAAGGATTTCGTCATTCTCGAATGTCGCCTGCCGCCCAACGACATCTCGCCCGTGAGTCGCCGGTACATCCAGGCCAGCGCCCGGAAGGCTCGCGCAGCCGCCACATGAGTCCGGAGTTCACGCCGGCGCGCAACGACGGGCGACCGCCGGCGGTTTCCTGGCCCGTGGTGGCACGGGTCGTGCTGGCGGCGCTCGCTGCGGCCGGGCTCTTCTGGGCGCCCCTGATCTTCGGCGGGGCCCTCCACGGCCACGACTGGACGTCTCACCACTTCGGCTATTTCGACTGGGTCCGGATCGCGATGAGCGAGTATGGGACGCTCCCGCTCTACATGGCCGACGCCTGGGTCACTCCAAACTTCGTCGGCAACGCGGAGTCACCGGGTCTGGGCCCGCTGGCGTGGCTGTTGCTGATCCTGCCGACGGGCGCGTACATCAAGCTGCTGATCGTCGTCTTCAGCGCCGCCGGACTGGCCGGGATGTTCCTGTTGCTGCGTGATCTCGGCGCTCACGAGTCATTGGCCGTCTTCGGCGCGGTCGTCTTCGCGTTCGGCGGCTTCTTTACGTCGCACATTGGTGTTGGCCACCATTGGGCAATGGGTGGATGGCTGCTACCCGTGATGTTGCTGCTCTTCCGGCGGGCGGTGTTTGGCAGCGTCGGTGCGCTCGTGGCCGCAGCCGTCGTCAATGCACTCACGATCATGGGCGGCCAGCATCAACCCTTCGTCTGGCAGAACTTGGTGCTTTCGTTCTTCGCCGTGCTCTGGTCGATCGAGATCCGGTCCTGGCTGCCCGCGCTGCGCTGGGCCGCCATCGTGGTCGGCGCGCTAGCACTGGGCGCCGTGAAGATCCTTCCCGTGGGACTCGAGTTTGCAGACTACGCGCCGACTGCCACGGTGCAGGGGCTGCCGGTGGTGTCCCTGCTGCTGAGTCTCGTAGGCCCGGGACAGTCGGCCGCCCAGCTCGATCCGCGCATCGTCTTTGAATACGGGGCGGGTTGGTGGGAATACGCTTTCTACATGGGTCCCGTAGCCTTGGCGGCCGTGCTCGTCGGCTGTGTGGTTGGGCGCCGGGCCTGGCCCCTGCTCACGATCGGCGTCTTCTTCCTCGCGCTTGCGCTCGAACCCGGCGGCGCCTGGGCACTTCTCGAGGATCTGCCGATCTGGCGCTCCCAGAGAGGTCCGTCACGCTTCCTGTTCCTGTCCCTGTTCGCCTTCACCGTGGTGGGGGCTCTGGGGCTCGAACGCCTGCGTCAGCGGGCGTCGCTTCGCCTGCCTCGCGTGGCGGTGGCCGCCGCCTGGTCGTTGGCCGCTTTCGTGACGGGCGATCTGTGGATCGCCAGCCGGCCCTGGCAGGACGAGGCGACGGGGCCCGCGATCGAGCGCGTCGACCACCGGCCCAGGCCCCTGGAGCTTCGGAGCGCCGGCGGGAGTGCTCGACTGGAGCGCTTCGAGCCGAATCGGCTCAGCTACCGGATCGATGCCAGTGGGGAGTCTTTCGTCGTCCTGCCGGTCCGGTTCGGTAAGCGCGGGGTCGAGTGGAGCGTCGAGGCCGACGGGATCGAAGATCCTGCGGAATTGAGACTTTCCGCGCGGCAGGGCAAGCTGGCGTTGAACCTGCCGCAGGGAGAGCGCGAGATCGTTCTCCGCTATCGGCCGCCTGGGCTACGTGCCGGCGCGGCGCTGAGTGGCGTGTCGGTCGCCGGACTGCTGGGGTGGACGATCCACCGGTCCAGGAGCCGGCGTGGCGGCGCGCAAGACGTGGGGTGATGCGAGTAGAGCGGCTTCGAGGCCTGCAAGCGCCGGGTGCGTGGTTCTGGCTGGCGCTCGCCGTCGGGGCTGCGCTGCGGGTTTATCTGATCGGCTGGACCGAGGGCACGTTCGACGTCGCCATCAAGCATCACCACGGCAACCAGATCCTGAAGCTCGGCCTGGTCGGCTGGTACCAGGCGCTCGAGATTGCCAACCACCCGCCCCTGATGGGCCGGTTCTTCGCTGCGCTGACGGCCCTGTCCGAAGCCACAGGAATTCCGTTTCGCATCCTGATGCGTGCCCCGTTTTCGCTGCTCGATCTGGGGACCGCCTGCTTGTTGTGGCGACTGATGATCGGGTCTCCCTGGCGCTGGGTGCTGATCGTGGCGTGTTGGCTCCACCCCCTCTCGATCCTGTTCTCGTCCTACCACGGCAACACGGATTCGGCCGTCGCCTTCTTTGCGCTGTTGGCGACCCTGCTGGTGAGTCGCAGCCGTCCCGCGCTGGCCGGTGTCGCACTCGGCGTCGGGCTCTGGGTGAAGCTACCGGTGTTGGTGGCGGCGCCCGTGCTGCTGGCGGCCGTTCCCGATTGGAGTGGGCGTGGACGATTCGTCGCCAGTGCGGCGGGGGTGGCCGTGGTCGGGTATCTGCCCGTCCTCTTCCAGGAGCCAGTGCTACTGCTGACGCGCATCCTGGGTTACGAAGGCACACGCGTCGAGATGCCGAGTGGCGTGGTCGTGTGGGGGATCATGAACGCGATCGGTCTCAAGGGCAGCGCCCTGGCCGACGCGCTCGCTGCTGCCAACACCTGGGTCTGCTGGTTGCCGATCCTGCTGTATGCCTGGCTGCGGCGCGGTGCGTTCGGTCCGCGCGAGCTCGCCATCTCGGTGGCCGGTGCGTATCTGATCCTCTACGGCTTCACGAGCCATTGGGCCTGGCAGTATCTCGCCTGGTCGATTCCGTTCTGGCTGTGTCTGGGCTGGCGTTTCGCCGCGGCGACCGTGCTCATCCTGGGCAGCTACGTCTACGGTGCCTATGCGCTGATGACCGGGAGCGCCCTGCTCCAGGGCCGCTGGGACTTCGTGAGTCATGCTCCATGGCCCCTGCACCTCGACGTGCTGCGTGACGCTTCGGTCGCTCTCTGTTTCGGGTCCGCCGTCATCTTGATCGGACAGGCGCTGCTGCGCGAAACCATGTGGCGCCGCGCGACCTCGGAGGATCAGCAGTGAATTCGACTGCGCCCCGAAGCGGTGTCATTGCAGCCCTGCCTTCGGCAGCCGCGCTCACTCTCCTGCTCGTGTATTGGCTGCCGGTGCGCTTCGACTACGTCGAGAACGATCTCGGAATCGTGAGCCGGGCGACGCTCGACCGCTATCCCCAGCAGCAGGAAACCTTCTGGCTGGTGCTCTCGCTCGTCGTCGCTGCTCTCCTGACGTGGGGACTGGCGCGTAGGCTCGGCGCTGCCCTGGCCGGATGGCGGCGCATTGGGGTCGAGGGCCTCGGCGTCGTCGCTCTGCTCTGTGCCCTCTGGCTGCCTCCCTTGATCTCGACGCTGCTGGTGGTCGTCTGTGTCGGTGGCGCGTTGTGGCTGGCGGCGCCGATGGGCGCTTCCGGCCCGCCGGCGGAAGGCACGCCCACGAAGCCGGCACTGCTATCGCCACTCGGGCTGGTCGCCACCGCCGCCGCCGCTCTCGTGATCGCCACGCTGATCACACCCTCCATCACGGTCGGTCTCTGGAGCGTGACCAACGGCGTCGCGGATGCATCCCGCGCCAGCGCGAGCTTCACCTTCCAGGGAGAAATGGGTCAGCACCTGGCCTGGGCCAACGCGCTGCGGCGCGGCGGCTTCCACGGACGCGACTTCTTCTGCCTTTACGGTCCGCTCTACGACCTGGGCCTCGTCGGAATGTGGGGACTCGTCGGTCGATCGGTGGTCGCGTGGGATCTCTATATCAGCATCACGCAGATTTTGGGAGCGACGGCGTTGTTGCTGCTGGTCGCTTCCCTGGTGCGGCGTCCTGCGTGGATGTTGATCGCTCCGTTCTTGGTGCCG
>SMWR01000011.1 GCA_004356735.1 Deltaproteobacteria bacterium | reverse complement strand
GGACCGCGTCCGGGGAGGTTTCGGATGTCACGACGATCTCTGCGAAGGGCATGATCACGGGCGGCGAGGCCCAGTGCCAGCCGATCACCTTGTCGGGACGCTCGGTCATGGCGGCCAGCGCGGAGATCGAGAAGCCCGAGGAGTTGGAGGCGAGGATCGTTTCGGGGCCAGCAGCGGCTTCGAGGTCGCGGAAGACGCGCAGCTTGAGATCGAGCCTCTCGGGAACGCACTCGAGAACGATGTCGGCGGTGGCGGTCTCGGTGAGCGATTCGCTGAACGACAGACGGTCCAAGGCCGCGCCGGCATCTTCTTCGCTGATCTTGCCGCGCTCGATGGCGCGTTCGAACCCGTAGCGTCCAGTTCGGACCTGGTCCTCCGCTGTTTTGAGGGCATCCGGTGAGACGTCGCAACAGGTCGTGTAGTAACCTGCCGTGGCCAGGGTCTGTGCGATGCCACCTCCCATGACTCCAGCGCCGATGACTCCAATTCGCATCTCTTTCACGACGTTTCTCCTTTCTCGGCGTCCCATGCTACGAGCAGGGAGCGCAGGGTTTCTTCCGAATTGAGGTTGGGGTCCTCGGTCGCCCGTTTCGTGAGGTAGCGCAGCGCCTGCCCCACCACGGGGCCTGGGCCGGTTCCGAGGATCTTCATGACGAACGCGCCATCGATGGCGAGCCTCGTCCGCTGACAGGTGACCGTTCCTTCCTGGAGCAGTCGCTCGATGGCCGCTTCGATCCGGTTCAGCCGCTCCCGAAGTGCGGACACGTCCTTTCCGACCGGGTTTGCTTCGACCTCGAGTTCGGCCCGGCGCAGTGCAATCAGGGACGCCACGGCTCTGGCTCCGGCGCGTTTGAGCAGGCGTCGCAGAGAGGCTTCGCGTTCGGGCAGGGCGTGGCCCTCGATGGGGTGCCAGTTCAGCAGGTGCTCGACACGACCGCTGGTCGTACGCGGAAATCGCATCTGGCGCAGGGTCCGCAGCGCCCGGGTCCCCCGAAGCCAGCCGGCGAGACGAACCTCGAGATCGGCCGGAAGCAGACCGACGACGCCGGGAGCGCTCTTGGTCGTGTTCGGCGCCAACTGCCCGGCGATGCCGGTGCGATACAGCAATTCGAGACCCCGGGTCGCGCCGGGCGCGAGAATCAATGTGCAGAATTCCCAGCGGAGTCGCGTGGCGGGGATGGTCGGTACCCGAGGCGCCACGGCGGCCATGGCCTGCTCGAGCTGTGGCTCGGCCTCGAGATCGAGCGTTGCAACGAATCGTGCGGCTCGCATGGCGCGTAGCGGATCCTCGGCGAGGCGCTCCGCCGCGGAGCCGACCCCTTGCAGTCGACCCTTCATCCAATCGGCGCGACCTTCGAAGGGATCGATGATCACACGGGAGCAGGGATCGTACGCAATGGCGTTCAGGGTGAAGTCACGATGGGCCAGCTCGGCTTCGAGGGTTTCATGGAGCATCGGGACGATGTCGACGGGCCCGCCGGCTCGCGGGAGCATCACGATCCCGTGAACCGCGTGAGTCGGTACGGCCCTGGGAAACAGGTCGACGGTCTGCTCCGGGAGCGCGTTGGTCAACAGCTGAAACTCAGTTGGCTCGATGCCACGCAACAGGTCGCGGACGCTCCCACCCACGAGGAAGGCAGTGTGGCCGGCAGCCGCGAGGGTCTCGGCGATGGACACGACGTCTTCGGGCACGCTCTTGAGCGTGACCCGCATGTCGGCGCCGGGTTCGTTGGGCATCGGGCGATTGTAACGGTCTCGCCCGGGGTTGGTGGCGGCAGCTGCGGTATTCTCGGAAGGCGCGCCCGGGGCGTGTCGGCGGGCGAATCGGAGGTGCAGGCAGCGTGCAGGATCTCGAGATTCCGGCAGACGGAGGAACGCTGCCCGCGTATCGGGCCGTGCCCGCTGCGGGTTCCGGACCCGGTGTGCTGGTGCTTCACGAGGCATTTGGTCTGGTTGGCCAGATTCGCGAAGTGTGCGATCGACTCGCGCGAGAAGGCTTCGTCGCCTTGGCTCCTGACCTGTTTCGGGGCGACCGGCCGTCCGACCTCGATGCGGCGCGCACTCGCGCGGCTGCGCTCGAGCTTGATGCCGTCAGCGCCGATCTCGAAGCCTCGATCAACGAATTGCTGAATGATTCCACTGTCGAAGGTGCCCGGGTGGGAGTCGTTGGCTTCTGCCTCGGTGGCCATCTCGCACTGCTGGCCGCTTCGAAGTCGCCCCGGGTCGCCGCGGCCGTCGATTTCTACGGCTTCCATCCCGGTTTGAAGATCGAGTTCGAGGCCATTCAAGGATCGGCGCTGGTGATCCATGCGGAGCTGGACGAGTTCATTCCGGCCGAGGTAGTCGACCGGCTCGAGCAGGAGCTCGAACCGCTCGGCCCTCGCGCGACGCTGATCATCCAGCCCGGCGTCGGCCACGCCTTCATGAACGATGCACGTCCGGACCGCTACGACGCTGTGGCGGCGGTCGAGGGTTGGGAACGGATGCTCGCCTTCTTGAGGGCCGAACTCGAGTGAGTGACGAGGGTCTGATACCCCTGGGTCGGGCGACGACGGCGCGGATTTCGAGTTGGATGCCCCGTGACTGGCGCAATCTGGTCGACGACATCGATGACCGGCTGGCGCGTCTGCCGACGCGGCTGAACGAATACGGCTACGACGGGTTCGGCTACGACCCGCAGTTTGTCCGAAACATGATGCCCGTGGTGTCGCTGATCTACCGCTACTACTTTCGGGTCGACGCACACCGGTTGGAGAATGTTCCAGAGGGGCGCGTCCTCCTGATCGCGAATCACGCCGGAAATACCTTTGCATGGGATGGGATGATGCTGGCATCGGCGTTGTTCTTCGAAGGCGAACCCCCGCGTACGGTGCGCGGCATGGCCGAGTACTATCTGACGACGATCCCGTTCTTCAACATCCTGATGCTGCGCTCGGGCTCCGTTGTCGGGACCCCCTCCAACTGTGTGCACCTGCTCGAGAACGAAGAGGCGGTGATGGTGTTTCCCGAAGGCCAGCGCGGCTTCGTAAAGACCTACCGAGAACGCTACAAGCTCCAGCGCTTCGGGCTCGGATTCATGCGCTTGGCGCTCGAAACCGGCACACCTATCGTTCCGATCGGAATCGTTGGCAGCGAAGAACAGTCGCCGGGGCTCGCGAACGTCCGCGCATTGGGAAAGCTGATCGGAGCTCCTGCGTTTCCGATCACGCTGACCTTTCCGTGGCTCGGAGTGGCTGGCTTCGTACCGCTCCCCGTGAAGTTCCACCTGCGCTTTGGCGAGCCCATGCACTTCTCGGGCGATCCGACCGATGAGGATGCCGCGGTCGAAGCGAAGGTCGAGCGAGTGAAGCAGGCGATCCGGGGCCTCATCGCCGATGGCCTGGCCAGTCGGGAGACCTGGTTTACCTGATCAGCGGCGCGGGAATTTCGGCGGGCGCTTCTCCAGAAAGGACGTCACGCCCTCCTTGAAGTCGGGGCGCTTGAAGCTTTCCAGCATCAGCTTCACACTTTCCTGCTCCGACGGTCCGAGGCTGGCGTTCAGCTGCTGGTAGACCTGGCGCTTCATGATCGCCATCGATGCCGGCGAGCACTGGTTTGCAAGCTCCAGCGCGTACTCCTTGGCCGTCTTCATCAGCTCCTGGTGGGGGACGACCCGGTTCACGAGACCGAGCCGTTCGGCTTCCTGGGCGTCGATCTTGCGCGAGGAGAAGAGCAGGTCGAGTGCATGGGCCGGCCCTACCAGACGGCCGAGCAACCAGCTCACGCCCCATTCCGCGACCAATCCCCGCTTGGAGAACGCCAGGGTGAACGACGCCCGGTCCGAGGCGAAACGGATGTCGCAGGCCAGGGCGATCGGTATGGCCATGCCGGCAGTCGGCCCATTGATGGCGGCGATCACGGGCTTGGCAATCGACATGGGATAGGTGTAGTGGCCCCGGAAGTCGTCGCCGAAGGACGGATCGCCCGGGTCTGCATCGAGACCCTCGGTTGTGTCGCCCGCGCCCTCGCCGGTACTGATCGATTGGAGCTGCTTGAGGTCGGCGCCCGCGCAGAAGCCGCGGCCGGCGCCGGTCAAAATAATGGCCACCACACGGGGGTCCTTCTCGGCCTGGGCGAAGGCGTGCTTCACCTCGACGCCCATCCGATTCGTCCAGGCGTTCAAGACCCGAGGTCGGTTCAGTGTGATGCTGGCGATCGGATCTTCCACCTCATAGAGAATCTCTTCGTACATGACTTCTCCGCTCCAGCGCCCGCCGGGAATGGTGGACGCCGGACATTCTACTCGAATGCAGCGAACCCTTCCCCCTGGCATTGAGCGTCCGGACGTCGAGCTTGCGCCGATCGATCCCGGAGCGTCGACGCGCCATGGATGGCTCTCAGGACGGAGTCAGCTTCGGAGCGTTCGGCGTTGCTCGAAGCGAAAGCTGGCGCCCTTGCTGATCTTTGCGAGCTTGAGCTCGTACGGCGGCCCCTGCGGTTTCGCAGCCGGGTCGATCACCACGTCCCAGGCGAGCTGCGCGCCTTCGGGATTCGCGACCGGGTAACAGCGCGCGCGCGCGTTCACGCTGACGGCGATGGCATCGAGGGCCGGGTGGGGTGCTTTGCCGAGGCCGGCAAACCAGGAGTACGCATCGGCTTCTTCGAGGGCCGGGCAGTCGCGAATCGCGATGCGCGCGCTGTGGGATCCCGTGATCTCGACACGGAAGTCGATGTAGGTCCGCGGATGGAAGCAGGGGTGGAGCTGGAACAGCTTGGCGACGGCTTCGATGTCATCGCCCACGATGCCCAACGGTTGACGCAACCGTTCGGCCGTCAGCGCGGCGATGCCCGTCCACTGGGCGAGCCCGAGCTCGGCCGCCGCCGCGTCATCGAGTCGCTGAGCGACGCAGAGCATGAAGGCTCGAGCCAACAGATGGCTCTGGACTGCGAACTCCTGATTCACGGTGACGAGGGCCCGGTGGGACAGGTCCTCGAGCTGGAAGTGCGGGTCGAATTCGCCCGCATAATCTCCCCAGCCGCCGGCCTCTCCGTCCTTTTCGGAGACGTCGATGGCGATCGTCGCCAACTTCGAAGCGCGGACGCTCTCGAGGTTGGGGTGATGTTGGTAGGGCTCGGCCTCGTCTCCGATGAACACCGACCAACGACAGGCCGGGGTGCGGCCTGCGGGCAGACGCGGCGGTCGGTGGATGGGTCGCATCTTCATGTTCGGATGGGTTGCGGCCGCCGTGGCATCGAAGGTCGGGTCCTCGATGTCGTGGCACATCAGCTTCACGCGCCGCTCGCCGAAGGGCTCGACGTCCAGCAAGGCTCCGCAGTGGGGCAGCCAGAACTCGCCGTACTCGGGACGGTCCAGGCGGAACTGGAAATCCATGAACTGGTGGGGCGCACCGATGTCGAGTTGGAGATTCTTGAAGACGGTGCCGACGTCGTGTCCCGTGAACCCCATGGCGCGCTGCATGCGCAGCGAATAGATCGGGCTGGCACTCACCCACTCCTCGATGGCGAACTGGACATAAGCGTCACCGCCGAAGCGCTTCGCTACCAGCGGTAGACCGACACGATCCTGAAGGTGGCCGTTCAACAGGTACTCGCGACCCAGGTGGGCCAGCAGCCGACGCGAAAAGCTCGCGAGGCCTGCGTCAGGATCAAAGGGTCCAGCGTAATCGCTTCGCAAAGACACTCGCGCTCCTCGTGGACTCGGGCTGCCAGGCACCGTAGGGTACAGCTTCCACGGGAATCGGCTCGATTCGTAGCGTGTACGTGTCGGCTCGCCGCTCCGCTGGACCGCAGCGAATCTGGTGGCTGTTCGAGCGTTACACTGTCCTGGACCGGGGAGGTCATGGGTTGTATGGAAGAGTTGCGCTTCAAGGTTGAAGTCATGCGGCGGGCGACACTCGCTCCGATCGGCGACCGATGATGGGGGCCGGATCACCCGACACGACGCTTGAAAGTTTCCTGCCCCGATCGAGCCCGACCCGTGGTCTGGGCTCTCGGGTGGCGATACGGTTTCCGGAGTGTCGGACGTGCTGGGCACGTCCCCACAGGATCGGGGGGCAGATGATGGTACGAAGCTTGGCGATTGTGATTGGGGTGGTCTTCTTCGCGACTCCCGCTGCGGCGGAGTTCACGAAGTGCAAGCTGACCTACAACCTCTCGGGCTGGTCGGTCTTGTACAAGAAGTATGACGGCAGTGGCCGGGTGACCTGCGACAACGGCGAGAGCGCCGACGTCCGCATCGTGTCGCGAGGCGGAGGAATCAGCTTCGGGAAGTCGGAGGTCGACAATGGCCGCGGGACGTTCTCCCGGGTGAAGGACATCAGCGAGATCTACGGCACCTACGTCGTGGCCGACGTCAACGCGGGAATTGGACCGGCGGTGGACAGCGCGGCCATGACGAAGGGTGCGGTCTCGCTGGTGCTGAGCGGCACGGGCCGGGGTACGACTCTCGGGTTCTCGTTCGGGGGCTTCACGATCAAGCAGATGTAGTGGCCGCTTCGAGGCCTCCGCGTCGCTACTTGCATGCGCCGGTCGACCCTCGCTGGCAGGGAGGCATGATGCCGTTCACACATCGATCTCGAGCCCACAGACTCTTGCTGCTGTCCACCCTCGTGTGGGCGTCGGCATGCGTCGAGCCGGCCGACCGCCGCCCGGGGACGTGGCTCTCCGGCGAGATTGCGACGGAGGCGGTCGGCGACTGGTCCTTCACCGACGCACATCGCGAGATCCTGATCGAGACGCGCACGCTCTATTGGATCCCGCACTCCGTGACGATCGTGTGCGCGGCGACGGACGGGAAGCTCTATGTGGGCGCCCGCAATCCCGACGGTAAGCGCTGGGTGGCGAACGTCGACCGCGACCCCGAGGTCCGGCTGAAGATCGGAGATCGCGTGTACGAGCTACGACTTGTGCCTGTCGAGTCCGCCGACGTGCGCGAGGCGGTGTTCTCAGCCTATTCGGCAAAGTACGGCTGGTCGGCCTCCGCGCCCGAGGAGCGGCCTCCGTTCCGCTCCTGGGAGGTCGTGGAGCGGGAGGCGGGCTGAGGATTCCTCGCCCGCAACCGCGATCTGGTCGGTTCGACGATCCAGGCCGGCTGAACCTCCGCAGGCAGCGGGCGGGCGCAGGCGCCCGCTCACTCGATCCCCAACCGCTTCATCTTTTTGTACAGCCCCTCGCGGGTGATCCCGAGCCACCGCGCCGTCGCGGCGCGTCGGTTGCCGTGGCGGGACAGGGCCTGTCGGATCAGCCAGGCTTCGATGCGGTCCATGGTTTCGCGCAGCGTCTCTGCGGCTCGCAGATTGGCCTCGATGGGTTCGAGGATCCCCGAGAGGGTTTGGGAGAAGTGACTCGCGGTGAGCGCCTCGCCGGGCTCGGCCAGCGTCAGGGCCCGGTGGATCTCGTTCTCGAGCTCGCGGACGTTGCCGGGCCAGAGATGGGATTGGAGCAGGCGGGCCGCTTCCGGGCTGAGGCTGATACCCGGTCGCGCTTCGCGTTGGCCGTAAAGGGCCAGGAAGTGCTCGGCCAGCGGGACGATGTCAGCGGGGCGTTTGCGCAGCGGTGGCAGGTGGATCGGGAAGACCGCGAGTCGGTAGTAGAGGTCGCGTCGGAAGGCGCCACCGTTGGACACGTGGAGCAGGTCCCGGTTGGTCGCCGCGAGGACGCGGACGTCGATGCGTCGGTTGCGAGAATCGCCCACGCGTCGGATTTCACGCTCCTGCAGGACGCGCAGGAGCTTCGCCTGAAAAGGGCCCGAAGTCTCGCCGACTTCGTCGAGGAAGAGCGTTCCGCCCTGAGCCTCTTCGAACAGGCCCGTCCGGTCCCGGTCGGCGCCCGTGAACGCGCCGCGTGTATGGCCGAAGAGCTCGCTCTCGAGCAGGGCCTCGGCAAAGGCCGCACAGTTGATCGGGATGAACGGTGCTCGGTGCCGCGGTCCGGATTCGTGGATGGCGTGAGCCACCAACTCCTTGCCCGTCCCGGTCTCTCCAGTCACGAGAACGGTCGCCCGTGAACGGGCGGCCACATCGATCAGGGCGTAGACCTCGCGCATCTCGGGACCCGAACTCACGATGCCGTGAACGGGCGGCTGCAGCCCGGGTCGTTTTGCCGGGGTTCGCCGGGCGTTGGCCCGGGGCAGACGATCGATCAGTTTGAAGAGGTCCCGATCGCCTTCGCGATCGGGC
>SMWR01000120.1 GCA_004356735.1 Deltaproteobacteria bacterium | reverse complement strand
ATGGTCGGTGACCTCTACGACGAGCTTCAGCCGATCGGGTCCTAGCTCGCGGTCTCGTCAGCCGCTTTCTTGACGTCCTGGATGTGGAGGAAGCCGAAGGCCAGCGTCTGCCAGGCGTGGCTTCCCATGCTGCCGCCCGCCTTCTCGAAAACGCTGCGGAACACCAGGAACTCGCCGAGGTGTGCGGCCACCATCAGGTAGAACGTGATGCGACCCCACCAGGCCAGGGTCGAGTCTGTGCCGACGACGAAGCAGCCGGCGCAGAAGAGCCAAACGGCAATCAGGAAGATCTTCGGTCCACTCATGGCGCGCAGCGTACCCTACGTCAGCGTCGTTGGCCCAGGGTCGCCATGAACGACAGACGTTCGCTTCCGCGAACCACCAGGATCTCGACCCGTTCTCCGGGGCTCGCCGAGAAGAGCATCGCTGCGTACTCCTCCAGACTGGCCACGGCGGTTCCGTCGAATGAGACGATGCGGTCGCCGCCGCGCAGGCCGGCCTTTTCAGCCGGGCTCCCAGGGCGTACGCCCTGAAGCCGGACGCCCGGTTGGTCCGTCGGAGCGAAGTCGGGGATCGTACCGAGGTAGGGGCCGTAGCCCGCGCTCTGGACAGCGCTGCCGTGCCCCTGGACGGGCTCGCCGATGAAGTCGGGACGCTCGTCGGCGTCGAGGATGGCGCGTGCCGTGCGGTAGACGACCGCCAGCACGGTCGCTTCCCCAACGGTGTGCACCAGCGCCGCATCGTCGTCAGGTCGATGGTATTCGTGATGAAGACCCGTGAAGAAGTAGATCACGGGGATGCGTTTGGCATAGAAACTCGATTGATCCGACGGCGCGAATTCGCCGCCCGCAAAGATGGGGTCGAGCGGAAGACCTTCGCTGGCTCGCTTTACGATGCGGCGAAAGCCCGGCGATGAGGCGGTGTTGAAGACCGTGAGCTTTCCGTCACGGAGTCTTCCGATCATGTCGAGGTTCAGCATGGCCACGGTCGAGTCCAACGGACGAGGCGGATCGTCGACATAGGCTGCCGAGCCGAGCAGGCCCAGTTCCTCGCCTGCGAAGGCCACAAGGGCCAGGCTGCGACGCGCTCGCGGTTGACTGCCGAACGCGCGTGCCAGCTCCAGCAACCCGGCCGTGCCCGAAGCGTTGTCGTCCGCGCCGTTGTGAACCGTCCCGATCTGGTCCGGCGCCATCGAGCCGAACTCGCCGTGGCCGAGGTGGTCGTAGTGGGCTCCGATCACGACCCACTCGTGCTTCAGCTCGGAATCACTCCCTTCCAGCACGCCGATCACATTGCTTGCGGGTCCCTTCTCGCGCTCGATCTCGATGGAGAGCTTCACCGTCAGCTCACCGAGCATCGATGGCGCGGGCTTTGCCTTGGAATCGATGCGTTGCTGAAGCTCGCCCAAGGAAGTGGCTCCGGCGGCGGCGACGATCCGCTCGGCGGCGCTGCGGGACAGGGCCGCGGCGGGAACGCTGCCCGGCTGACGCGTGGGGCTGGCGTTGCCGCGCCCCGCGCCGGCTGCGAGTCCGTCGGCGTCGGTCCGCGACGGCGCCAGCAGCACCGCGACGGCGCCGTGGCCGCGGGCGTTCGCGATCTTGTAGGCCCGGCGCAGGAAGCCGCGCCCGTGAACGTTTCCAAGCGGTCCGTCGCGTCCGTTGGGTCGATCTTCCAGGACCAGTACGATCTTGCCCTTGGCGTCGAGACCTGCGTAGTCGTCCCAGCCCTCGTTCTCGGCCGTGATGCCGTAGCCGGCGAAGACCAGCGGTGCGCTCACCTGGCCATTGGCGCTGAACAGGAAGGCTTCGAAGTCGCTGCCACGCACGAACTCGGGTGCGTCGGCGGCCGCAATCTCGAGACCGGCGTGCTTCACATGAATCGCGATGGGGGTTTCGAAGCTCTGGAACCAGGACCCGTCTGCGGCTCCTGGCCCGAAGCCCGCACGCTCGAAAGCTTCCGCGAGATAGCGCTCCGCCGCGGCGAGTCCCTTTGTGCCGGGCCCGCGTCCGTCGCGCTCATCGGCCGCGAGCCAGGCCACGTCGTGCGCGATGCGGTCCGGGCTCATGACGGGCGCGGGCGGAAGCGGGGTGGGCGCCGCGCATGCCGACAGGAGACCCATTACGACGAAGGCGGTCAGGCGGGGACGGACCTGCTTTCTGCCACTTCCACGCACTTCCAGACCTGGCTCCTTGGCCTCAGGATCAGACAAAAGGCAACTCGTTCCCGAAGGCGAGCCTAGCAGCCTGCTAGGCTCGGGGTGTGTCGCGCCGTGTCAACGTCTTGATCGTGGGCGGCGGGATCATCGGCACCAGCATCGCGTGGTCGCTGGCCCGCCGTGGCGTGAACGAGGTCACCGTGGTCGATCTCGATCTCGCCGGGGTCTACGCCTCGTCGGAGCTCAACGCCGGGGGGGCGCGGGCGACCTGGTGGCAGCCGGTCAACATCGAGAGCTGCCGCGCGACTCTCGACTTCTTCGTCGAGCATCAGCAGCAGTTTGGATTTCGGCCGCTCGGCTAACTCTGGCTCTACGACGACCGCGCGCTCTACCAGCGCTCCCTCGAGATGCGTGTGATCCAGAACGAGCGGGGGCTGGGCGTCGAAGCGCTCGAAGCCGGTGAGGTCGGCGAGCGCTTTCCGATTCTCGATCGTGCCCTCGACGAGATCGTCGGCGCCACCTGGTCACCGCGTGACGGTCTCGTCAATCCCAACGCCGTGCGCGCCTGGTATCGCTCTGAAGCCGAGGCGCTCGGCGTCTCCTTCCGCAACCGCCACTACGTGTCCGGTGTCAGCACGCGCCGGACCGTCGGCTCGCACGGAAGCTTGCGCGTGGTGGCCAGTGTCGACGTGATCGAGGTCGAGCAAGGCAGCGTCACTGACGAGGCGGGTTGGATCCGTGAGGCGCTCACGACCCACCGGGTTCCGTCCGAAGCCCGCGTCGACGAGTCGCGTCTCGAGTGCGATGTCGTCATCAACTGTCTCGGTGCCTGGTCGCCCGTATTCTCGGCCAAGATCGGCATCACCGATGTAACGGAGCCCGTGCGGCGCCAGATCTCGCTGGTCGACGTACACGCCGAAGACCTGGCGCCCGGCGTCGAGCTGGACAGCCTGGGCATGATCGTGGACGCGAGCGGCCTCTATTTCCACCCCGAAGGTCCCCACATCCTGGCCGGCTACTCGACGCCCAACGAGGCGCCGGGCTTCGATTTCGACTACGACGGTGTCGACTTCTTCGAAGCCGAGATCTGGCCGCGCCTCGCCGCGCGCGCGAGTAGCTTCGAACGTTGTGGCCACGTGCGCGGCTGGGCCGGTCTCTACGCCGTGACGCCCGACTGCAGCGGCATCGCCGGCCAGGTCGCTGGCTTCGGCAACCTCTTCGAGGCCCACTCGTTCACCGGTCGGGGCGTCATGCAGTCCTATGCTGTGGGTTGCGCCATGGCCAGCCTCGTTGCCACGGGTGCCTGGGAGGAGGTCGATCTCTCAGCGCTGGCGCGCAGCCGATTCCGCGATCCGAAGGACTGGGTGGTCGAGGAGCTGCATATCTAGCTCGTGGTGGGGGCGTTGCTTGGAGTCTGGTGTTTCTGGACTCCGTGGTGTAATCCCATCGGGGCAAACTCCAAACAACCTCCCTGAGACTACGAGTGGCTCTCGCACCACTTCTGGAGCGAGCGCAGGCGGCCGTCCACGTACTCGACCGCTATCTGGCGCACGCCGAAGCGGTCGATGGTCCCCCCGATCACGGGGATCGAGTTGTCGGTGGACAGCTGAAGGCCCAGGCGGGTGCGTTCGATGTCGCTTTTGCTGATCTCGGAGACCAGTGACCACGTCTGATCGAAATGGAAGAGCCCCAGGTGGACGCGCGAGCGCAGCCGCTCTTGCGGTACGACCTCGGTCGGCCGATCGTGGTAGACGACCGAAACGGTGCCGAGTCGGTATCGCCAGCTTACTTGCTGACCGACCTGCGGATAGCTTTCGACCGGCTCCAGGAGAGCGAGCATCTGCTCGTCCCAGCGGATCCTCTCCGCGAGATCCGTGATCGCCCGCCACACTCGCGCACGATTCGCACCGATCGCGGCCGACATCGCCGTGGTGATCACAGCGTGAGGCACCCCCGCACCATCTCGGGAGGATGAACCGCTGGAGGCCCAAGCGCAAGACGCGCCGCGTCGTGAATCCTGGCTGTCGTCGCGTCCCCAGCGGGCGATCTCGAGGAAAGTCCCGACCGCAATTTCCCTTGCCAGGGCCGCAATGGACTAGCTGAGTCTGCGCTCGGCGTCCCGGACGCGGTGCGTCAGCACCGGGAAGATGGCAAAGGCGATTTCAGGCATTTGTCGGATGAGCTCCTTGAGGCTCATCCCGTCCAACGTCAGCAGCTTGGACGGCGCGACGGCCACGGCGGTGGCACTTCGGGGCGCGTCGTCGAGGATCGCCATCTCGCCGATGAAGTCGGACGACGTCATGGTGGCCAGCCGGTGCTCGCTGGGCGTTCCATGGTTCTTGATGATCGCGACCTCTCCTTCCAGCAGTACATAGAGCTTGTCGCCCCGGTCTCCCTCGCGGATGATGACTTCGCCCGGGAGGTATTCGGCCTCCTGGGTCGCTTGATGTATGGCATCGAGCTGGTCGAGACTCAGCTGTGCGAACAAGCTGACCTGCTTCAGGGCCAATAGTCTTTGCATGCGTTCCTCCTCGGAAGGTCCATCGCCTTCCTGCGGGTCGACTCCTCGTGACGCTAGCTGGATCCAGCGGTTGTCGGAGTGGCGGCTCTCTCTCACGATCTCCTCGCCCGTCACCGGGACGCGAACGATTTCCAGCACGGCGCGGACACGGTCGCTCAGGTCCGCGGGCTCGTGGACGAGCGCCAGAAGCCGTGCGGCCAGCCGGTCGCCCAGGTTCGAGAGAACCTCGAGGGCGTTCGCTCGGCTTCGCAACGAACCGATCCGAAGCTCGCGGTCTACCTTGCGGATGATTGTGGGATTCTCGAGCTGCTCGAGTACGCGGAAGGCCAAGCGACGCTCTCGCAGCATGGCATCGCGGAAGGCTTCGAGCAAGAATTGTCCGGCGACGCCGTCGAACTCGGGCAACCTCTGGTAGGCGATCACGGCATACCAGAGACTGCGCACGTGCTTGCGCAGCTCGTGGGAGAGCATCGATCGCGTTTCCGACGAGCGGATCTTCGACACGATCCGGAGGGCCGTCTCGACGGTTCGTTCGAGGTCCGCGTCGAGGTATGGATCGACGGCGAGGAGGGCGTCGCTACCGATCGAGACCAACAGACGCTCGGCCGTGAGCTGGATGTCGATCGACGAGTCGTTGAGCAGACTCGCGAGCTTTTTGTGGGATGCATCGTCATCGAGGTTGGCCAGCAGCAGCGCGGCCGCCCTGCGCACCTGGGGGTTCGGATCTGCCAGGATCTGGTCGAGCTGCTCGACGTCCAAGGGGCGCGTCGTCGAGACGCGCGCGAGGCACTCCAGCGCTGCAGCCCGGATGTCCGGATTCTCGGCCGTGCAGCGTTCCATCGCCGCATCGATCAGTTCCGGCGGCGCGACCCGGAGCGCCACTGTCGCCTCGGTCACATGGACGGATCCGATCATCTTCTCCAGAATCTCGATTCCGGGATCCCCGGCGTGCAGCGCGGCTTCGGCGCGGACCCGCGGATCGAGATCCCGCAGCAAGTCGGCGATGCGCGGCTCGAGGAAGGCGGGATCCGCTTCGGCGCGCACGATGCCGCGCAGGGCGGCCAGCCGGACGTCGGGATCGGGATCGTCCATGGCGAGGGCGAGCGGCCCCGCCACCCTCGCGTCACCCACCGATGCCAAAGCGTTCACGCTGGCCCGCCGCACGTCAGCGCTGGGATGAGAAGCGGCCCGGATGAGCGGATCGATCACGCCCCGGGTCGCCAGCATTGGAATCAGCTGGAGCACTGAAGTCGACGGTTGCTGGCCTGCCTCCTGGAGTGCCGCTTCCCACAGATCCGCGAGCCTCGACGCCTCCCAATTGCCGAGCGCGTCCCCGACATCGCGGACGTCGAGATGGCCGGCGCGCAACTGATCGACCAGCGTGTCCAGGTAGGCGCGGCGCGCGCGCGAGTTGGCGAACAGGTACAGGAGTGCGGCCATGGTACCGATTCCGCACAACACGGTCGGGTCCGGTGTCTTCACCAGCAGCAGCACCAGGCCGGCGACGGCCATTCCTGCATAGACGACCATGCCTTCCAAGAATGCCCGGACCCGGCCACGGAAACGCTGGGGGATGGCGTTCTGCATCAGCGACCGGATGGGTGCCGCCATGGCATTGTCCATCAGCTCGCGACCGGCCCGCGCGGCAACGCCGGCCACCACGCCATAGCGGAAGGCGAGCCCGCCGAAACCCAGGATCATCAACAGCGGATGGATCAGGTTGCCGCCGGGAACGCCAACGTAGCGGATCAGCCAGGGCGTGAATGCCACCTCGAAGACGATTTCGATCAGGTTCGTTACGACGAAGTAGAGGGCCAGGAACGTCGCGAGCT
>SMWR01000119.1 GCA_004356735.1 Deltaproteobacteria bacterium | reverse complement strand
GTCGCGCTCGTCTACCACCCACTGCCCAACCACAGCTTCATTCCACTCGACGACCCCATCTACGTCGTCGAGAACCCCCATCTGCGTTCCGGCCTGACTTCCGAATCCGTGCGATGGGCCCTGACCCAGCCCTACCACGGCAATCGGATCCCGCTGACGCTGTTGTCGTACGTCCTGGGCGTCGAGTTCTTCGGGGCCGAGCCGGGACCGACCCTGCTCGTCAACGCGGTCCTCCACGGGCTGGCCACATTGCTCCTGTTCGCGGCCCTCACCCGCATGACGGGCGCGCCCGGCCGCAGCGCATTCGTAGCCGGTGTCTTCGCCGTGCATCCGCTTCACGTCGAGTCCGTCGCGTGGGCCTCCGAACGCAAGGACGTACTGTGTGGTCTCTTCTGGATGGCCACGCTCTGGACCTATGCACGCTTCGTCGAGCGCCCCTCGGTCGCGCGCAACGCCAGCGTCTGCCTCGCCTACCTGCTGGCCTTGGCGTCGAAACCGATGGCCATCACCCTGCCCTTCGTTCTCCTGCTGCTCGACGTCTGGCCGCTGGGGCGGCTTCGAATCGCACCGCATCTGCGGTGGATGGATCTCCGCCCTCGACTCGCGGAAAAGCTTCCACTGTTCGCGATGTCCTTCGCGGTCACGCTCGTGACCTACGGCGCCCAGCGTGCGGAGGGCTCCCTCGATGCGGCCCAGACGCTTCCGCTTGCGCTGCGGATCCAAAACGCTGTGATGTCGTACGTCGGCTACCTGGAAAAGGCAGTCTGGCCGGCGAACCTGGGCGTCTTCTATCCCTTCCCCGACTCGTATCCAATCTGGCAGCCGCTGTCCGCCGCCCTGTTGCTACTCACCGTTTCGGGGCTTGCGCTCTACACCGCAGGCCGACGGGGATACTTCTTCGCGGGCTGGTTCTGGTTCGTGGGCAGCCTCCTGCCTGTCATCGGCCTGGTCCAGACCGGCCTGCACGCCATGGCGGATCGCTTCACCTACATCCCCCTGATCGGGGTCTCGATCGCATTGGCCTGGGGGATCGCCGAGCTTCCAACCGCGCTGAGACGACGCCAGACGGCCGTCACGCTGCGGGTCAGTGCGGCGCTCGTGGCCCTTGGCGGACTCGCCTTCGCCTCCTCTCTACAGGTTCGCCACTGGCGAGACGGGGTCTCGTTGTTCGAACACACGCTGGCCGTCACCGGCGACAATCCCACGGCACGCGCCAATCTCGGCCTCGCGCTGCTCGAACAAGGCCGTGTCGATGAAGCTGTCCGCGAGCTGACCGCTGCGTTTCAGCTCCCGGTCACAGGCCAGCAGGCCCGGGTCGCAGTCTTCCAGACGCTGCACGGCGCGGGTCGCGAACAGCAGCAGCGAGGCGACCTGATTCCGGCGATCGTGTTGTATCGCGCAGCCCTCGCAATCCAGCCGGACGTGGCGGTGCTCCAACTGCGGCTCGGCCACGCCCTGCTGGCCCAGCGACGCGCCGACGAAGCGCAAGTCGTGTTTCTGGCCGCCGTCGAGAGCGACGGACACATGGCCGAAGCCCACGCCGGGGTCGCCCAGGCCGCGGAGGCCACGGACCAACCGGCCCTCGCCGCTCGCTACTACCGCCAGGCCTTGCAGCTGCGACCGGGTTGGCCGGCCATCGAGCAACGCCTGATCATGCTGCTCGCCCTCCACCCGGAGGCCGACGACTAGCTCCGCCTGAAACGCGGTCAATACTCCCCATCCGCGGGAGTGACAGATCGGCTTCAGGCGATCACGACATCGAGGATCACGGCAGCGTACAGGAGAGTCAGGTAGATCAGCGACGCGAAGAACAGGCGACGGCCCCAGCGAACCTCACCGGCTTGCCCCGGTCCGGGCCGACCCAGGGCGCGAATCAAAAGCCACAGACCCAGCGCGATGGCGCAGAACAGGTAGATGGGTCCGCTCACTCCGGCCACGAAGAGCAGCGCGCTCACGGGCACGAGCAAGAGTGTCGCAGCAATCGCGACCCTCCGCGTCACGCCGAACCCGCGCATCGCGGGCAGCGTGCGGATGGCTGCACGCTCGTAGTCTTCTTGGATGAACAGTGCAAGGCCCAGGAAGTGCGGGATCTGCCAGAGAAACATCAACGCGAAGAGCACGAGCGCCGGTGCCTCGATCCGGCCGGTGGCAGCCACCCAGCCCAGTAGCGGCGGTATGGCGCCGGGAACGGCCCCGACATAGAGCGCGATAGGTCCCCTGCGCTTGAGCGGTGTGTAAACGAGGACATAGAGGACCAGTGCGGTCAGCGACAGCACCGCTGCCAGAGCGTTCACCCACAGGGCAAGCAGTAGCAGGCCCGATAGCCCCAGAACGACGCTGAACCCGACCACCACTTCGGGCGTCAGGCGCCCCGCCGGCAACGGTCGGTCTCGCGTGCGCAGCATTGCGGCGTCGATGTCGCGTTCCAGCAGCATGTTGAGTGCGTGGGATGCACCGACAACAAGGGCCGTGCCGACGAGCATGAGAGCGAACCTCGTCGCAGCCATCGTCTCCCCCGACAGGAGCGCACCGCCCGCCGTCGAGAGCAGCACCAGGCTCGTGAGCCGCGGCTTCGTGAGTGCAATCAGGTCACTCAACGCTGTGGTGGCGCTGAAAGCTTGGGTGATCATCCGGTCTCCACGCGAGGCAGACAAGGCTTGACTGCGCCGGCCGTGATCAATTTACAGATCCCTTTTTGCCCCTGCCGAACAGCCGGTTGGCCGGCATGCGAGAACGGATTTCATCGAGCTCCTCGCACGTCACCGTGTCGAGCCCCCTCTCCCTGCAGGACGACTCGACGGAACGGACGACCATGCCGCGCACGAAGGCGGGGATGGCGTGCATCCGCTCGCGCGCGGCGGGCTCCCATTCGAGCTCGCGGACCTCCTGCTGGCCGTACACGACCTCTGTCTTGAAGCGCTCGCGTGCCCCAGGAGCGGTTCCCGGTTGATGGGTGCACAACCCATCTTCCGCCATGTAGTCGCCCGTGGATCCGTACGCGCGGGCTCGACAACCGCCGCATGCCGTAGAGAACTCACACTTCCCGCAACGGCCACCCAGCGATCCCCGTTGGCGGATGCGGACGAAGGGTTCCGAAGTCTCCCACAAGTCGCGCAGCCGGGACTCCTTCAGGTTGCCGCCAAAGACCGGCAGGTAGGGACACGGCGTCACGTCGCCGTTGGGCCGGATTCCCATGTAGTGCGTGCCCGCAGGGCACCCCCCCGCACCGCCGGAGTACGACTTGAGGAACGGAGAATCCGGATCGCGCTCGAAGACAGTCTTTACGTAATGGGGCGCGCACTTGGCGTTGACCATCATCTTGCCCTGCTGGGCCTGCTGGATCTTGTGCAGCTGTTCCAGCACCTGATCGTACTCCTCGGGTGCAATGTCCGACACGAAGACTCCGCGCCCCGTAGTCACCAGGAAGTACAAGTTCCAGACCTTGGCACTCAGCTCGCGCTGGGCGAAATCGGCGATTTCCTCGAGCTGGTTCACGTTGTGCTTCCCGACCGTCGTCTGGATGATGAACGGGAGGCCGACCGCGTCCAGGATTCGCGCGCCGTTCACCGTGTTGCGCCATGCACCGCGTACGCCCCGAAAGCGATCGTGTACATCGGGGTCCAGGGAGTCGAGGGACAACGCAAGGCCACGGACTCCCGCGTCCTTCAGGGTGCGCGCCAGCCGCTCGGTGACCAGCACTCCGTTCGTTCCCACGACGACCCACAGCTGCTTCGCTGCGGCATGACGGACGATTTCGAGGATGTCGCGCCGGAGCAGCGGCTCGCCGCCGGTGAGGATCGTCACGGCCTCCGGGGCGAACGAGGCAATGTCATCGATGACCTTCTTGCACTCGTCGGTGTTGAGCTCGCTGCGATCCGCGAAGGCCTCGCTCTGCACGCGGGGCGAGGGCCCGGCGTCGAGATAGCAGTGCTCGCATTGGAGGTTGCAGCGATAGGTCAGGTTCCAGGAGATCACGTAGGGCCGCTGGAAGACCTGCTCTGCCGTGGGAAGCGCGTTGTTGATTTCGTCCTGCATCATGTCCCTCTACATTCCGAAGAAGTTCTTGGCCTGCTCGAGCACCTGCGCATCGATCTGAGTCAAGCCGCGCTCCTTCGCGTACGTCTCGATCCCCGTCTTGGCCATCGGACGGGCGAACTCGGGCATGTTCTCGAGGCGCAAACTCGCTTCGGGCGTCCACGGAAATCCGATCTTCAGGTCTTCCGGGCCCCCGCCCATGCTCTGCACCACACCCGAGAAGGGGCATTTGGAGGCCCCTTCGGTCTCGGCCGATTCTCCGCCGACCCTGACCCCCAGGGAAGCCACCACCTGCGTCTCGTAGGGGTTGGTCAGCATGGCGATCTCATGCTGACAGCGCGGACAGCCGTACACGACCGTGAGTGAGCCGCGCTCGGGAGGATTGACCTCCTTCAGCTTCATGGCTTCATCGCAGGAAACGCATAGGAACTTCATCGTCTCTCCTTCGAATAAGGCGCGCACTCGGAAGCCCGTCGGCACACCTCTTCAGCAATGCGCTGCACGGGCTGCCAGGAGAACGATCCCGGCGAATCGGCGAGGGAACCGCCTCGATCGCAGAGAGCGGCCAGTTCGGGATCGAATGGCACCGTCCCCAGACAGTCAAGGTCGAGCTTGACATCAGACGGCACCGGGAACAACGGCTTGACCCGCCCACAGTCCGAGCAGTAGTAGCCATCCATGTTCTCGATGTAGCCGAGGATTCGATTCGGAGTCTTTGCGAGCGCATCGAGCGAGCGGGCGACGATGCCCCTGGACATGTCGGAGGGAATCGTCACCAGCACAAAGAGGGCCGCGGGGCCCAGCAGCTCGGCGTATTGCACGATCCTCTCGGCGCCGGGTGGAAGATCGACGAGCAGGTAGTCGAGCTTCCCCCAGTTCATGCACGCCAGCAGCTCCCGCAAGACAGTGAACTCCTTGGTCGCGCGCCAGGTGTGCGAAGAGCCGCTGGCCACACTTTCGAACTCGACAGCGCGCGGCTCAGGAACCACCATGCCCATCGAGACCACCCCGATCCCGTTCCGCGTCTTCGGCACCGGCACCCCGCTGTCGTCGGGAACCAGGACCCGGTCCTGCAGAGTTCCGAGACGCGCCTGGCAGGGGCCATTCAGGTCGGCGTCCAGGATCGAGACCGCATGTCCCAACTCTCGGAGTGCACAGGCAAGCTGCATGGTCAGCGTGCTCTTGCCAACGCCTCCCTTGCCGGATCCCACCGCCAGCAGGTTGCGGACGCCAGACAGGCTCCGTGCAATGCTCGCCTGCTGGGCCTCTACCTGCTCGAGGATGTCAGAGCCGCCGTCGCCAACAATGTCGTAGTAGCCCTTCATGCCCTGCTCCGAGGAATCATCGTTGTGTGTTCGAATCCGGGACGACGGCGTAACGCGTGTAGGTCCGCCCCTGCTCGAAACCCATCGACTCGAGGCTGGCCCAGGAGATCTCTTTGCTGGAAACCCGGGGAACCGTCACGGCCAGGGAACCGGCCTGGCACGCAACCCGGACCACGATCTCCAGCAGCACTCGGGCGTCGACTGCCCCATCCTCCCGCGGCTGCGCCGCGCCGAGGGCGACGATCTCACGCCGACCTTCGTGGGGAAGGTCGTGGAACAACACATGCGCCTCCACCCGGGTGTCGGATGCGATCGCGAGTCCGCGGATCTGGTCCTTCCGGTTCTGCAGCGTCTCCAGTGCTCGCTCCCAGCTGCGGGGAACGGAGGGATCCAAGCTTCCGTAGCGGAGCAGATCGTCCAGGCCCGCTTCGGTGACTTCGCCCGCCGCACGCGAGGGTGCGAGCGGTTTCGACAAGCTGAAGTCGGCAAACCGCTCCTCTGCCTGGTACCCCACGCTCTCGAACAGACGCCGGACCGCCGGCAGGTCCTCGGGCACCTCGGCCACCAATCGGGGCGGGCCCAGCACGGCGAGCTTCTGGCCCAGCGATTCGAGCAGATGCTGGGCATGGCCGCGTCTCATGAAGCCGGGATGCACACCGATCCGGTGGACGAGGGTCTCTCGCTCTCGCTTGGCGCCGGTGACCACAGCGATGGGATCGCCGTCGTTCGACGCCACCATGCAGCTGCTGGACCAGACGTTCAGCTCGCGGATCTCACGCTTGAAGTCGACGCTGGAAAGCTCTGCCTGATTCGGAAAGTGAACGACGCAACAGGCGTTCACGGCATCGGTCAACAGCTGGATGTCGTCTGATCTGCAAAAGCGATATGCGGGCATGGTTTCGGCGCAATCCCACGGGAGGTAAGGGGACCTACTCCTCCCCAGCGTCCCGTTTTTCGATCAGGAGCATCCGCACGGCGGCCAGCTCGCTCATCTGGCTCACCTCGTTCAGCGGCTCCTCGTGATGACTCGTTTTCGATTCGAAGGCACGCTCACGGGCGGCGGGACACTCAGGAGCGACGACCGGAGCCTCGCGACGCTCGGGGTCGGAGCCAGCGTTCTGCTCAGAGACCATTTCGACCATCATCTTCAGGCCCAGCTCGACGCCGGCCTCGACCTGCTCGAGGTCGATTTGCCGGCCACCCCGCTCCCGGGCCAGCTCCTCGATCCGAGCCTGGGTGCGGTCCCGCATGAAGCCCAAGGGCACGCGCAGGATGCGCGCGGCGGCGTCCTCGGTCCAGTCGAACGCAGAGAACAGCGGATTGTGCTGGTCGTCCCGTGCGATCAGGCGTTTTCCGTCCGCCTCGGGATCGGTCTTCGGCTCGCTGTCACTCGCGCTGTTCTCAGGCGTTCCGCCGAACGGCAGACCGGTCTCCTCCTCGATCAGCCTCTGCGCGAACTCGAGGGTCACGGTGCCCAGCTTTCTCAGGCGCGCGGACTTCTCGATGCGCGCCTTGGTGCGCCGCCGCAGGTAGGCCTCGTCAATGCGACGCAGCGCGCGGCGCGACTCCTCGGTCCAGCGCAGCTTTCGCCCGTCGTAGGAGGGCTCGTCGGTGGCCCCACCCTCAGCCTTCACGAGGCTCTCGACCATCTCCGCCGTCAGCACCTCGAAGCGCTTGCCACCGCAAACGCTACAAATCGCAGGATCGGGCTCGTTGGCCGTCAGCCCGCAGCCCTTGCAGACTGCAACCGCGTGTTCCTGCGCCCGCCCGATGGCGACGGCCTCGGCCAGCCTGTCCATCGGCGCCTGCTTGGGCATGAAGCGCGCCATGGCCTCGTCGAGCAGCGAACTGGTGATGACGCTATGCCCCTTTTCGAGTGCCAAGCGCAGGATCGCGGTGCGGGCGATGCCCACGACCAGCTTGGGAACGCGCTCCATCCGTTCCTCGGCCTGTGGAGTCCAGCGAATGCTCTCCTCTGCACGAACGTCGAGCTCTGGACGAACACTCGCAGTGGTCAGCAGGATGTCGCACTCGGCGAGCCGCAGCAGGTTCTCCGAGTTGCTCCCGAGGCAGGTTTCATCCGGATCACCATGCAGCCCGATCCGGCCCATGACGAGCAGCCAGGGCTTCGTCTTGCGCGCGTGATCGTGGATCTTCTGGAAGGTCTTGCCATCGAGAAGCATCTTGCCGACTTCCATGCCCTTGGCGGCCGCCAGCTGCTCGGCGACTTCCAGGTGGGACTGGTAGATCTGGGCAAGGCCCGTGTCGATGATCTCCTCGTGAAGCTGGTTCTGCTCTTCGAAGCGGAACACCTTCGCCGCCTTCTCGGTGAGACACCCCACCAACCCGTTGAACACCATGTAGTGCAGATAGGGGTCGTATACGGCGATGAGCTCGACCTGCTTGCCGAACTGCTTGGCCAGCGTCAGGGCGGTCTCCAACGCGCCGAAAGACTGCGGGCTGCCATCGATTCCGACGAGAATCGTATCCCGCTCCGGCTCGTCCTTCTTGGGCAGATGCTTGATGATCCATGCGTCCTGGCGGCAGGCACGAGTAACGCGCTCGCAGACCGAACCGATCTGGCTGTCGCGCTGTCGTCCAAGGCCCAGCGCTCCCACGATCATCAGATCACAGCCGGACTTTTCCAGGTCGCGACGGATCTCGACGTGATGCTTGCCGTCGATCATGCGGCTCTCGAAGGGAATGCCCTCGCTCTCGCAGCGCTGCTTCATTTGTTCCAGGTAGCTGTCCGAGATCAGCTCGAGCCCGAGGGTGATCAGGCTATCGTGGATCTTGCGCTGTCTCTCGAGCTCGTTCTCCTCGAGGTATTCTTCAGGGAGCGAGTACTCCATCTGCTTGAAACGGTAGTCGTGCATCTTCGCCGCGTAGACGTGACAGCCCACCAACTCAGAACCGAAGGCCTTGCCAATGCTCAGCGCCGCTTCGATGGCCCGGTTGGAGTGTGCCGAGTTGTCGACGGGTACGTAGATTCTCTTGTACATCGATACCTCCAGGTTCAGGAGAGAGGGGAAATGATACTACGCGCCAGCCTGGCGCAAGGACAACACAGCCGGGTCAGCGGCGAGAAGAGTTTGGCGTGACCGCTCGAGGTGACGGATCACTGCAGCCGCCTGAAGCTCGGCGTCGTGCACCAGGGAATCCATCCCCAATCCGCGCAAGCCGTTGCCCCCGATGAACAATCCGGGAATCTCTCGCAAACGGCGTTCGATGTCATCGACGCGCTGACCGTGTCCCGGCAGATATTGCGGCATCGCTTCAATATGGCGGTGGATTTCGCAGGCCAGCGGCATTGCGCGAACCCCGAGGGTACGGCGCAGCTCGGCGGCGCCGATGGCGGCCAGGTCGCCCTCGGGCTCGCGCGCTGCCGTGGGATGACACGCGCCCCCGATGAATAGACGCAATTGACAAGTATCGCTCGGAGCCCGGTGGCTGGGATAGATCGAGCTGCTCCACTGGACGCCGAGAACGGGCGAATCCTCGCAACTGGGGATCAGATAGCCGAATCCACGCAGCGGGTGAGGCACGTCCGTGCGGTGGAATCCCATCGAAATTACGGCCACCGAGGCGTAGCGAATCTGCGCCAGCTGCCATGCGATGCGCGCATCGAAGGATGTGAAGAATCGCGAAGCGGCGATGGCGGGCGCGGCCGAGACGAATACCCGAGAGCGAATCACCTCCGGCTGGATGCCACCCACGCAGACGCTGAATCCCTTTCCCTTCCCGTTGGGAGCCAGCACCCGTTCGATCGGTGCGTTGCAGCGAATCGATCCGCCTTTCGCCGCAATCACCCGAAGCCGCAGCTTGTCAATCAGCTGTTCGCAACCCTCCCGGAAGGATGTCAGGGAATTGACCTTGCCAGTGGAACGCAAAAAACTCGAAAGCAGCGAGCGGTTGCTGCTCTCCAGGGCGGCCAGCTGGGGCATGGATGCCTGCAGGCTCACCTGCGTCGCATCTGCGGCGTAGATTCCGGAAACGATGGGGTCGACGAGTACCTGTGCGGCCTCCCAGCCCAGTCGCCGGGTCGCGAACGCATCGACCGTTTCCTCGCCCCGGTGACGCGGCTGGAGCGGTTCGAGGAGCATCCGCAGCTTGCCCCGCGCGCTCAGGAGATCCGTGCGCAGGAAGCTTCCGACCGAGGACGGAAACTGATGGAGTTGGCCGCGCCTCCGCACCCAACGCACCGGATCGCGGTTGTCGGACTGGATCAGCTGATCGTCGATGCCCAGAGCCGCAGCGAGTCGCAGCATCGCACCCGACTTGTCGAGAAATCCCGCGGGCCCGGCTTCCATGACGAAGCCGTCGCGCTTGACGGTACGAATGCAGCCACCAGTGCGTTCTCGTGCTTCCAGGCACAGGACTCTCGTTTCCGGTGAGCGCCGCAGGATCGCTTCGGCAACGGCCAGGCCGCTCAGTCCCCCGCCGGCTACGACAACATCGAAGGCGTTCGTCGCCTGGTTCAAGTTGCTTCTCCCGCGCTCACGCCTGGGACTCCGTTCCGTCGGTCGGCTGCAAGGCTCCGGTCTGCTGACGGGCCCAGTGCTGGCGTAGGCGGCGCAGCCCGAAGAACTCCCCCCCTGCAGTCAGGCAGACGACGACGATGGGCCAGAGCCAGGTCAGCAAGGGGGTCTCCGGCTCGAGCAGAAGGTAGTACCAACGCGAGACCGCACGCCGTTTTCCGTCTTCTCCCTCCTGCCCATCCCACACGTTCCAGGCGATCGGGATCATCGTGCCGGGGGAGAACTCGACTTCGTTGTCCTGACCGGCCTTGAGGCTCCGTCGCAGCACCACCCG
Source organism: Deltaproteobacteria bacterium (assembly GCA_004356735.1). Lineage (GTDB taxonomy): Bacteria > Myxococcota_A > UBA9160 > UBA9160 > SMWR01 > SMWR01. Next base: position 2,310 of record SMWR01000119.1, on the reverse strand, counting down.
GTACTGCCCATCGCGATAGACCCCCTGGCTCTTCACCGGCGAAGTCCGGGGCGTTACCGCGTCCATGCCACGCGCGAGAAAGGTCTCCGTCCGACCGTTCGCGCTCCACTGCCAAGCATCCACCGGCCGCCTTCGATCCCCCATCAGGAAATAGGGTTTCTTTCCCTCTTCCAACTCCTGGGCGGGGAACAACACCGACACCCGGTCGATGGGCAGCTCGTCCTCCCCCGTGTTCTCGAACCGGTCACGCCACGTCAGCAGCAGCGCGATCTCGTTGTCGTCGAAGAGGACCTGCGCGCTCAGGGTCTGCACCGAGGGATTGAAGAGGCGGGGCTCCTGGATGATCTGTCCCAACAGGCGGACGTCGAGCACCGGGGCGGCTTCCCAGACATCGGAGAAGGCGTCCTCGGGGACGGCGGCGATCTTCGAGCCCCGCAGGATCTCCCCCCAGAATGGCTTGCGACCGAGACTGTGGAGATAGTTGGCGAGGTTCCACAGGTCGTCCGAGTTCCAGGCGTCGGAGAACGACGGCATCGGAGTCCCGTTCACGCCGGTCGTGACGGTTCGGTAGAGGTCTTCCACGGAGCCGCCGCCGCGAAGCGTCCACGGCTCGGTCAGATCGGCCGGGTAGATCGGAAAATCCCACTCGTCCACCAGCTCCGCCGCCGAGCGCCCGTTGCCGCGTCCGCTTTCGCCGTGACACTTGGCGCACTCGGCCTTGATGTAGATCTCCTCACCGCGCTCGAGGCTCTCAGGAGTGGGATCGGGCTTCCCCTCGAGCAGGAACTGCTCTTCAGCCGGATAGTCCGCGAAGTCCTCGCTGAAGCTCTCGATGTAATCCACCAACTGCCAGATCTGTGCGTCGCTCACAAGACCCCGCCAGGCGGGCATGGAGCTCGCCGGCATGCCGTTGCTGATGATTCGGAACAGATCCTCATCGGTCGGCAGCTCGCCCTGGGGTGTCCGCCGGATTTTGTAGATGCCCCGCCGGAAGTCGCGCGGACGGGGTTTCAGCAGGTCGGCCATCACGCCCTGCCCGTCGCCGCTCTCACCGTGGCACTGTGAACAGAGCTCTTCATAGAGCAGCTTCCCAGCGGCCAAGTCTTTCGCTGTCGCCTGGCGCGGACTCGTGGGGACGACCTTGAAGCCCTTCGCGGCGAAGTCCTGGGCGACGGCGATTGCAGGGAGCAACGTCGAGCCGATCAACAGCAGGACGCAAAGGCGTGCGTTCGCCATCAGTGCCCCTCCCACGTCCGCGGTGTTGAACCGGAGGCAGCGTAGATGAACGCGACCACCTGCCAGATCTCCTCGTCGGTGAAGAAGTCCTGCCAGACGGGCATGGAGGAATTCCAGGGAGTCGCCCCGTCGGGGAGCCCGCGGCCACCCGTGGCGATCCGCCAGTAGACGTAGCCCTCCTCGAGCTGCGAGATCGTGCCGCCGTCCCGGAAGTTCGCCGGAAGCGGATTGACCGCTTCGGCGAAGCGGCCCTTGCCGTCGAGATAGTCCCCGTGGCAGTACATGCAGTTGCGGAAATAAAGGCGTCTTCCCGCGGCGAGATTCTCCTGGTTGACTTCCATCTCAGGCGGGCGCTGCGCCTTGAGCACGTCGAAGTCCTCTCCGTGCAGCTTGAACTTGGCGGGGGGTTCTGGGTGGATGATCCGCGCCTCGAAGGGTGGGTCGAACTGCGGCCGCACACGCGTGTAGGTGAACCAGCCGAGCAGCAGTGGCAGGGAGATCAGGACCAGCAGCCGAGGGACAACCAGTCGCTGCTCTCGCAGCAGACTGATGAGAGGGGCAAGGAAGGCTTCGAAGCGGGCCTCGTCCGCCACCAGGTAGACGAGGATCGAAACCGTGACGATCGACAGGTAGAGACCCATGACCGAACCCGGAATGGGGGGCTGGACGCCGAACTTGAGCGCCGCCCACACCACCAACCAGGTGAGAATCGAGAGCGGAAATACCAATCTACCCATTCGATTCCTCGGCCACGTCGGCCTCCCTCCAGCAGTCAGTTCTGGAGCGCGCGAATGAACTCGACGATGGCCAGGATTTCGGCATCGTTGAGCGCCGCGTTCGCTCCCTTTGGCGGCATCGGCACCCCGGTGGTGTTCAGCGGGTCGTCGACTGCGCGCCCTTGCTTGATGAAAGCGACCAGCTCCTCGTCGCTTCGGCTCTGGATGAACTCACTGGTCGTCATGTCCTTGCCCAGCCCCGGGATACCCTTGGCGTCCGGTCCATGGCAGGCCGGGCAAGTCATCGCGTAGAGCGCCTCCCCATCCAGTGCAGATCCGGGCGTCAAAGCGACGTCGG
>SMWR01000118.1 GCA_004356735.1 Deltaproteobacteria bacterium | reverse complement strand
GTCGCCCGGAGCCACCGACCGAAGGGCGTGATGCGCGCATCCAACCCGTCCTGGGGTGCTAGCGCATAGGGGTCGGCGTCCGCGAACATGGTCCGGAACTTGTACAATTTGAAAACGCGACCGTCGCGGCCAACCCGGTCCTGCACGAACAGCGCCGGCCCCGAACTCTCCTTGCGGATGCGCCTCGCACACCAGAGCATCAGCGGCCCTACCAACACCAGGGAAGCCACCACACCACCGATGTCCATCAAGCGCTTCAGCGGCTCGTAAAGTGCGTGGGCCTTCTGACGACCGAGCCGGACCACGGGAAGATCGTCGACGAGATCGAGCGGCGAACCCGCCGTCAACACTTCGAAGAGATTGGTCACCACGCGGAAGGTAATGCCGAGGTCCTCGCACTCGAGTACCAGCGAGAGCATCCGGGTGTGCCCAAGGCCCGGAGCTGCGATGAAAATCTCCTGGACCGAGAACTCACGGGCGATGCGCCGCAGGTCTTCGAGCGTTCCCAGCACGGGATGGCCGGCGATGTCCTTCTCCTCGGCTGTTCCGCTCTCATCGATCAACCCCACCACCCGATAGCCGATCTCTGGATGGTCCTGGAGTTTTTGGAGCAACCGGATCGCCGTGACACCGGTGCCCACGATCAGCGTGGCGACGTCATGGTCGCCGCGCCGACGCATGGCCTCGCCGACGCGGTAGAAGAAGATGCGGCTCGCACCCTGGAACACCAGGCTGAGACCGGCGGAAGCCAGAACGACCGCGCGACCGATCTGGATCTCCTTGACGAAAAAGCTGATCGAGGCGAGCACCAACAGTCCGAGGGCCACGCCGCGCATCAGCGTCTGGAGTTCGTCGACCAGGGTCCGCATGCGCGAGGCGCGGTAGATCCCGAAGAGCCAGCAAGTCGTGATCCAAGGCACCACCACGATGGGCAACACCTCGACGTAGGCGTCGAAGGAATTGATCGGAGTGCCCAGTACGTCGTTCAGGCCGCGCCGGATCCAATAGGCACCGAGCCATGCGAGCACCACCAGACCGCAATCCACGCTGATGTGGAGGCGGCGCAGGGCGATGGGGTCGAAACGCGTCATCGACAGGATCCGTCCGGCAAGTGGGGCTTCATCGTGAATCGGCTCCGAAGCCTCTCGGCTTGAGGCAAGCGATGGCGCAAGATCGCGAAATCCGGAGCAAAGCCGATCCCGCCGGTCGCCCGACCCGGGTCGCCAGCCGCAGCCCGGTGGCGTGGCTCAAAAACAAGCAGCCAGCGGGCCTAAAGTTCCGTCCTACAAGGGGTCGATAGGCTTCGCGAGGAGGTGTGGTGGGAGACACGCCGGACGTTGGCGGGGACGTTCGTTGCCGTGCCGCGTCCATATCAGAAAGCGCTACTCCCGATCGACCCGGTCGTACTCGCTGTACGTAATATCGACGAGCGACGCGAGACGCCCGGCCCCGTACCACACCAGGCGCAGCGCGTTCACGATCTCACCGCAACCGCGAAGGGAAGACGGCAAGGTGAGCAGAGCGCCCTTGAGGATGCACCAGAAGGCATTGGTGGCGATCCACAGGTCGGAGTGCTTGCGCGGCTCCTGCCGGCGTTCGATCCAGCCGCTGGAGCAACCGACGCGCCAGGACCGCCGGAAGAGCCAGCGGCGGTTGGTGCGATCCCTCTGGACCCATTCGCGCACCATCGCGAGATCGGCCCAGACGATGCGGAAACCAGCGCCGGCAAAACGCGCAAAAAACTCCGAGTCCGAGCCTCCGATGAGCGCCATCCGTTCATCGAAGAGTTGATCCATCTGGGCCAGCGACGAGCAGCGCACCAGGACGTTGTGGGTATAGGCGTATCCGATACGGGCGCCCGTGGTGTGACGCGGAAGGTCGAACAGGCGGCTGCGTGTGATCCAATTCGGCGTTGCGGGCAGAAACACGGGGCGAACGGGTCCGGCCACCGCATCGGCGTTGCGGTTCTGCTGGACGCGCAACAGCTCCGCGAGCCAATCACGATCCGGAACCTCGTCGTCGTCGATCAGGGCCACGAAGTCCGCCTGGCCGAGCGAGACCGAGAGCGCCCGGTTGCGCGCCTGGGGGATGCCTCGGCGCTTCTCGACCACGTACACGAGCGGCGCCGTGAGCCATTCGCGCGCACCTTCACAGACGGCGCGCGCTGACTCGTCGACGTCGTTGTCGACCACCACGACCCGCAGCTCGGGACGGTGGGTCGTGAAGCGCAGCTGCTCGATGCCACCGAGCAGGCGCATCAGGCTCTCGGGGCGACGGTAGGTGGCGATGCAGACGTCCACGCGCAACGGCTGGCTGCGCCGCGACGCGTTGGAATAGGGAGTTTCGTGCCGGTCAGTCATCGATCCGACCCTGCTTGCGAAGCTGATCGCGGATCCAGCGGTAGGTCCGCTCGAGACCCCGCTCGAGCGTCACCTGGGGCACCCAGCCGAGCGTCTTCCGCAGCCTGCTGTTGTCGCTGTTCCGGCCGCGGACACCGGTGGGCTTGTCGAGGTCGTAGCGTTTCTTCAACGACTTCCCGCCGATTTCGCAGACGATGTCGACCAGCTCGTCGATGCTGAGCATGCGGTCCTGGCCGAGATTGAGAGGATCACGGTGGTCCGAATCCATCAAACGCTGCAGACCCTCGACACAGTCGTCGATGTAGCAGTAGGAGCGGGTCTGCTTGCCGTCGCCCCAGATCTCGATCTCGTCATTGTCCTGGGCGAGCGCGACCTTGCGGCAGATGGCGGCCGGCGACTTCTCGCGCCCTCCTTCGTAGGTGCCGAGCGGGCCGAAGATGTTGTGGAAGCGGACGACCCGGGTCTCGAGTCCGTAGTCCTCGGTGTAGTGACGGCATTGCCGCTCCGAAAAGAGCTTCTCCCAGCCATAGCCGTCTTCCGGATCCGCCGGATACGCCTGGTCTTCCTCGAGCGGCGTCACATCGGGGTCGTCCTGGAGACCGCCGGGATAAATGCAGGCCGACGACGTGTAGAGATAGCGGTCGACCTCGTTCTCCCTGGCCGCCTCGAGCATGTGGATGTTGATCAGCACATTGTCGTGCATGATCACGGCTTTGTTGCTCTCGATGAAGCCGATACCGCCCATGTTGGCGGCCAGGTTGTAGACCTGGTCGACGTCGCGCGTGGCTTTCTGGCAGTTCTCCCAACGACGCAGGTCGAGCAGCTCGAATTCGTCGGCCCCGGTCGACTCGAACTCCGGTTGCTTCAGATCGACACCGCGCACCCAATGGCCTTCGGCCTTGAGGGCGCGGGTGAGGTGATGTCCAATGAAGCCACCGGCCCCGGTGACGAGGATGCGCGCCTTGTTCGCCATCAGCTCGGATTCCCTCTCAACAGGAAGTGATAGAGAAATCGCGAATTGCCGATGAGGTACCGACGCCAGAGCCTGCGCGGTTCACTCGCCAGACGAAACAACCACTCGAGGCCCAGTCGTTGCATCCAGCCGGGAGCCTGGGCCTTCGACTCCGCAACGAAGTCGAATCCCGCGCCCACGCCCACCATGACGCAGGACAACCGATCGCGATGGGCTGCCATCCACAGCTCCTGCTTGGGACAGCCAAGCCCCACGAACAGGATGAGGGCATCCGAGACTTCGATGACATCGCAGATCCGCGTGTCCTCGTCGGACGACAGCGAACGGAACGGGGGACTCCATGCGAACGGGATGTGCAGATCCGGATTCAACTCCAGGATCTTCTCTTGAACCGCCGCCACCACCTCGGGCCGCCCCCCGTAGAAGCCAACGGGAATTCCGGACGCAGCCGCCCGCGCGCACAGTTCGAGCATCAGCAGGGGCCCGTAGACCCGGGTCGCATGCTTGACGCCCAGGGCGCCGAGCGCCCGGAGCAGGGAAACACCGTCGGGCGTGACGCGATCGGACGAGTTGACCTTTCGGAGCAGGTTCGGGTCGTCGAAGCATTCCATGACCATATGAGTGGTCGCGCAACACACCATCCCACCGGAGTCGGCTGCCACGAGATCGAAGATCGCATCACTGGTCTCGGCATAGCTGGTCGCGTCCACGCGCATTCCGAGAATGCGACGCGACTGGAAGTGTTCCGAGCGATCCGGAACGCTGCGCTTGCGACGCCGCTCCCAGCCATCCGTGATGGGGAGCGACGATTCGGAAGCATTTCCGCTTGGCTTCGTCGTGAAATGCGCGCGCGTCATACCTTCCGAGGTATCGGTCGGTTGTACGCTTCGGTTGAGATGGAAACGCCCGGAGCCCGCCTGGCGCGCTCAGGCATCGGTCTGCCAGAGGGACGTGTCGACGCCGTAGCCCTGGGCCAGCCGGTCGCTACGGACGGGGGCGCGGCCCAACCGGCGGAACATCCCGGAAACCCGCTCCAGCCAGCTCTTCGGCCACGCTTCGCTGGGCCGACCGACCCCGGGGAATGCGTAATCGGGGTCGATCTCCAGAGAGAGGCAAATCCGCCGGAGCTCGGTCAGGGGATCGCTCTGGAGATCTTCGAAGCGCATCAGCAGGAAGTCCTCACGCGGAAAGTGCTCGAGGGAGCAGTCGAGCTGGGCGGCGTAACGCGAAGCCTCGATGTGCTGGGCTGCAAGGTCCTGTCGAAACACGCGATTTCCGTCAGTCCAGAGTTCCCCGCCCAACGCTTGACAGCGAACCGCCAGTCTGAATCCTCGCAGAATCCACCCACACGAAAGCCTGAAGCGCCACCCGCTTCTTCATCCCCGCACCTCCTCAGTCCGGGAACCAGTAGCTGGAGAGCACGGACGCGTACGCAAGACCGTGGGAGACCCGTTGGCCGTTCAACATCAGGGCCAGCAACACGGCTCCCGATGCGGCCACCAGACACGCACGTCGCCCCCCCTTCTCGTCGGAAGACGGCTCGGCCTCCTGGAGACGTTCGATGCCAAGACCGACCAGCAGCCAGAAGAGCGGGTAGTAGCGGGCGAAGTAACGAATGTGTGGATAGGCAAACAGGACCATCGGGATGACGCCGATGAAGCTGATCCACAACAAGCGTTCGCGGTCGTCCAGCCCGACCCCCGCGCGACGCCGGGCCCAGACGAGGACCGGAACGGCCAGCCAGCCCCAGGAGAACAGCCAGCCGATCTTGCGGATGCCGCGCGCAGCCGAGAGCGCGACGAAATCGAGGTAGGCCAGTCCCGGGGCGAAGACGACGTCGCTCATGGAATTCGCGCCCGGGAAGGCGCGCTGGAGGTAGACCTCGGGCTGCAGCCAGGGGTTCGGACCCGGCGTGCGTTGCAACGGGGCCACCAGCGATGCGTAGTGCTGGGTGAACGTGGCGAAGCCGCGGCTCGTCCCGTCGTCGTACTCGAAGTAGTAGTTCCACCCGATGAGCACGAGCCCGGGGGCCAGCAGGACGGCCAGCACCACAGCGAAGCTTCCCAGCAAGTGGACGGCAGGTCCACGCCCTTCGTCTCGTGCCTTCCATACCAGCCAACCGGCCAACGCCAGCGAGACCAGCAGCATCTCGATCTTGCAGAGGGCGAGCAGGGCCAGCAGGGTTCCCAACAGCCAGACCGGCGCGCCCGAGAGCGCAGCAGCCAGGGTCAGGAACAGGCAGCCACCCGTCAGCAGCTCACTCGAGAGCCAGAGGAACGGAAACTGAGAGCTGAAGAGCAGCAAACCGTAGACGGCGAAATGGATCCGGTCCCGCAGCAGCAGCGATCCAAGCCAGGCCGCGGCTCCAACCCAGAAGAGCATGGCGGCGACGCGGAGTACTTCGTGAAGCTCGACGGAATCGGGAACGAAAGGGCGCAGGCCGATCACGACGAGCTGGGAGGTGAAGGCACGGGGCGGTGCGGGGTAGGAGGGACCCCAGAGCCGGGCCTCCACCAGGCCCGCCTGGTCGTAGACCGGGGTCTTGGGGTTCTCGAGCAGCACCACGGCAACGGCTGCCGCCAGCACGAGCCACAGCACGGGCAGAGCGAGGCGGGCGACGCCGTCGAGAGACGGAGCCGACGAAACGGCATCCCCCGCTGTAAAGAGCCGACCGCGTTGCATCGATACTGGATATCGGCGGCGGACGAACGCCAATTGAGACACAGATCAGGTCGAGCGAGCAAAAGAGGGGGCCCGGTAGACATGAATCGCGTGAGCTCGGCGCTCGCTGCCCTGATCCTGGGGCTCGCTTCCACAGGTTGTGGGCAGAAAGAGCCGCTGCCGCAGACAGGAGCCCGGCTCACGGCCGAACGGTCGGCGCTGACGACGCTGCTCGTCCCGATGCTCCGGCTCGAAGGAACCCGGCTGGCCCGCGAGGCCCAGACCCTTTTGGCAGCGCTTCCCGACTGTGACGCCATCGAGAGCCGGGCGCCGAAGGGCGACTTCGCCGCCCTCCGAGAAGGTCTCCGCTGCAGCGAAACAGGTGGCCCCCCCCCGCTCACGGCCGACTGGCCCGTCACGCTTGCCTGGCCGCTCGAAACCGGAGGCACGCTCGAAGCCCGCCTGCGTCACAGCCCGAGCGGCGAGATCGAAATCGAAGCCCGCCTCCCCCGGCTCGAGGCCAACGCTCTGGGCGGACTGCTGATTCCGGCTGCCAAGCCGGTCGGGCCCGGCATCTTGAGCCGCCGGGAACGACTGCTCCACGCCCGCTTCCGGCCCGCGGGCGGCATCCACATCGCACGTCTGGTCGAATCGGGCAGTCAGGCCGACCAGCTGTTTCGCTTGAAGAGCGCCCTCTTCTCCGGCGCCGTCCTGGACGGGACCTGGGAGAGCGCCCTCTATCTGCCAACCCGACGGGGCGCACTCACCCGCGCGGCGCTGGCGCTGGGGTTTGGGCAACGCAGCCTGGCCACGGCCGCCATGGAGCGTTTCATCGAAGACCTGCGCAAGACCTGGCCGGTCACCCGAACGCCCTTCGCCATCGGGCCCGCCACGGGTGCGTGCCTGCTCGACATGAACGTCCTGCCCGGACTCGCGCCGTGCTACTTGGCCACCGATCGGGCCATCGTCGTCGGCTGGAACCCGGCAAGCCTGCGGCTCGCACTGGAGCCACAGGACCCGCTGAACGCCGCCGACGCCGCCATCCTGGGCGAGCACGGCGGTGTGTGGCTCGACCTCGACCGACTCGCCGAAGCGGACGCGCGCCTCGCCACCGCGATCGGCGACCCCCCGTCCACGGTCGTCCTGCCGTGGCGACGACTGCGGATTGAACCCGAGGTGAACGGCGTCGACGTTCTGGTGCGGGTATGGCTCACGCCAGCGGAGGACTCATGAGCGCTGGCTCGGTCCAGGCCGGTTCGCGGCGACACCTGTTCTTCCTGGTGGGTCTGTTGCTGCTCGCCCTCGCGTTCGGCGGGTACTCGCTGCGCCAAGCCGGACGACAGCTCATCGTGCTGCGGGCGTGCAATGCCGTGGAGGACGAAGCTTGGCAGGAGGTCCTCCGGCTCACCGAGCCGCACGTTGGCGCCAGCGAGACCGGGCGGGCAGCTGCGGAGTGTCGCTGCTTCGCGCTGCTGGCCACCGACGCCGCCGATCAATGTTCCGAGCTGATGGACGAGGTGCTCGCGGATCCCGCCACCGTCCGCTGGGCGCCTTCGGCGCCGCTGTCGATCCACCTGATCCAGACCCGGCGCGACGAGGGTCGTGCCGCCGACGCCGCGAACCTTGCGGGTCGCGCCGGACTCATGTATCCGACCGACCCGGATATCTTCTTTCTCGAACTCGTGACGCGCAGTGCCGTCGAAAACGAGGAGCGGGTGATCCGCGCATTGACCCGGAGACTCGTCTCCGAAGGCGTCGCCGCAGTGCGCATGCGCGTCAGTCTCGCGACACGACACCTGCAGCGCGGTGCCTTCGACCAGGCCCTGCGGGTGCTCGGATCGGAGCCCCCTCCGGGCGCCGGCGACGCGCTGAGCCTCTGGTACGAGCATCGCGGCATGGCCCAGGCGAGCGCCGGCGACTTGTCCGCACTCCAACAGACCTATGAACGCTGGCTCGAGCGGGGCGGCGATCCCAGCGAGCTGCAGGCGCGCTTCGCACTGACCTTGAGCCTGACCGGCCTCCAGAGCCCGCCCATTCCCACCGTGGAACGGCTGCGTAGCGCGTTGGCCGACGACCCGGGCGATCAGAGGACCGACGATGGGCTGACCGAACAGATCACGATCCGCTTGATCCTCACACTGGCCAACGACGGTCGGCACGACGAATCCCTGGCGGTGTACGATCATGGTCGCGAGCGCTTCGAGCTGGTGGGACTCTCCAGGGACGAGCTGTTGCGATCGGCCGCCCACCGCGAGCTGGCGGCTCTTCCGATCGAACAGCGTCGTGCAATGCTGCGCATTGAAATGACGCGCCCGGTTCCGGGAGCGACGCTTTGGCTCTCTCCAGATCCGGGCGCTCCGCTGGACTCCGCCTACGAACCGTACCCCCTGGTCGAAAACGAAGCACTGCTGCTGGAACGGGTCGTCGGATTGGCTCCCCAACGCTGGGTGCTCCGCGATGCGCTGGGCCGAACCGTCGCTTCCGGAACCCAGACCCTGCGTCCGGATACCACCCACCGGCTTCGTATCGAGCCCGGAGCGGCGTTGGACCCGAAGCTCGTTGTCGCAACCCGGCGCCCCGCCGATGGGCGGCGTCGGGTCGCGCTCCTCGTCCTCGATTGCGCCGATTGGCGGATCACCCAGTATCTGCGGACCCGCGGCGACCTGCCGGTCATCTCGGGACTGATCGAGCGCGGTCACTCGGCCGTACTGTTGAGCGATCCTCCATTCACCGCGGCCGCACTCGAGTCCCTGGTGTGGCCTCTGCGCCGCTCCAACGTGTCCTTCATCGGACTCGTTCACCGCTACGGCGTCGAGTTGGCGGGGCTCGCGTCTGTAGGCGACAACCCGCTGGCAGCGCTGTCGTGGCTGCTTCCCGAAGAGGCCGACTTCTTCCAGGTGATCGGCGCCGGACCGTTGTCGGCGGCCAACCTGCTCTTCTCCCACGGCGGAATCGACGCGGGGCGACACAACGAGATCACCGGACCCAACGGACAGCGACGACGCCTGACTCTCGGCACCAGCTCCCGCGACCTTCTCCTGAGCGAGCGCAAACGATTCCCCGACCTCGCAGCCGTCCCTCGCGAACGGGACCGGGTGCACATCCGCACCATCGCCGCAGAATTCGATGCGGTCGAAGAGCTGATCCAAAAGGGCGACGTCGACCTGATCGCCATGCGGATCGAGCCCCTCGACATCCTGACCCACGCGCACTTCGCCCAGGCCGTCGCCAGCGGTCAAGATGACGGTCGCGCTCTGCTCTTCGAGATATACCGCTATCTCGACGCACGACTGGGCAGCATCGACTCCCTGCTCGATCAAGACGACGTCCTGGTTGTGATGTCGGACCACGGCATCCGAACCTCGATGGAGCACTCGCCCTACGCCCTCTTCATCGCCAGCGGCGGCGACATCGAACCGGGTCGCTCGAGTGGCACTCCCGACCTGCGAGGCATCCCGCGCGCGCTCGCCGACCTCTTCGGCATCGAGACCGTCTGGCCGGATACGGGCGTCGCCCCCTGGTCCAACGTCCGGATGGCGCCGCACGAGCTTGCGCGGGATGACGCCACACCCCACCCTGATCCCGCATCGAACTGAAGATCGATCGCATCCGGGAGTGAGTCTTGTTCCGCGTCGTGCTGATCCTTCTGGCGGGAGTGACGGGCATTTCGTTCGCAGCGATCTTCGTGCGGCTCGCCCTGCCTGCGCCCCCCGTCGTGACCGGCTTCTACCGCATGTTGATGGCGACCGGAATTCTGTCGGTCTGGTTCCTGCTCTTGCATCGAAGCCTGCGGCTCGCGCGTCGCGATATCTTGCTGGCTCTCACCTCGGGGCTCTGCTTTGGCACCGACCTGGCGCTCTGGCAAACCTCGATCGTCAAGACCAGCGTCGCCTCCGCGACACTGCTGGTGAACACGACACCCGTTTACGTGGGCCTCTTCTCGTGGCTGGTGCTTCGACAACGGCTGCATGCACACTTTGTCTCCGGTGCAGGCCTGGCCCTGGCCGGCTCCGCGATCCTGCTGGGCCTCTCTCGCTCGGATCTCGATGACTGGAACGGAGCCCTGATGGCGCTGACCGCTGCCGTCTTCTACGCCGGATACCTGCTGCTGATGACGGCGGCACGTCGCAGTGGCGAAGCTGTTTCCTTGCTGTACCTGTCGAGCCTCAGCGCAACGGGTGTGCTCGGCCTCTACGCCGTCCTGATGGGCAACCCGTTCAGCGG
>SMWR01000117.1 GCA_004356735.1 Deltaproteobacteria bacterium | reverse complement strand
GACGTCGCCGATCAGATCGCGACGATCACGCTGAACCGTCCCGAGAATCGAAACAGCATGACGCCCGAGGTCCTCGATGGGTTGGCCAACGCCGTATCCCAGCTTCGGGCGGACGCCGACGTGCGTTGCGTGATCGTCACCGGGCGCGGAAAAAGCTTTTGTGCCGGTGCGGACTTCAAGTCCCGGGCGAACGAACCCAAGCAGGGGGATCCATTTGTCGCACCCCAGGACCGTTTCTACGCGACCTACGCCCCGTTTCTCTCGATGCTCGACATCGATGTGCCAACGATCGCCGCCATGCAGGGCCATGCGATCGGGGGCGGTCTCGGTCTCGGGATCGTGTGTGACATGCGGGTTGCGAACCGGGAGGCGCGCTACGGTGCGAACTTCGTCCGTCTCGGGCTCCACCCGGGAATGGCGACGACGTACCTGTTGCCGCGCCTGATGGGTGTGCCCCGCGCGGTCGAGTTCCTCTTGACCGGCCGCATCGTGAGCGGCGCCGAGGCCGCCGAGGCCGGTCTCGTGAATTACGCAGTCGAGGCCGAATCGGTTCTCGGTCGTGCACAGGAGCTTGCCCGCGAGGTTGCGGCTGCCGCTCCGCTCGCGGTGCGCTGGACCAAACACTCGATCTACGAAGGCCTGGGCTGGGATCCGCGCAGTGCGGCGCGGCGCGAGGCCCACGTGCAGTCACGAACGGCCGAAACCGATGACGCCCGCGAGGGTATCTCCGCCCTGCTCGGCCGCCGGGAACCGAAGTTCCAGGGAAGCTGATGCCCGCCGCTTTCTCTCGCCCCAAGCTGATATGCTCCGCGACGTAGTCTTGGATCACGTGGTGAATCTTCCATGAGCCGGTTCGTCAAGACCTCCGAACTGCCCGAGCGCACGCGCGTCTACCAGAACCACCACTTCGACAGCACGCGCTGGGATGGTTTCGCGCACCGTTCCGACGACATCGTCGTGGCGAGTTCTTACAAGGCGGGCACGACCTGGACCCAGTCGATCATCGCCCACCTGGTCTTCCCGAGCGCGGAGCTCCCCGCGCCCCTGAGTCAGTTGTCGCCGTGGCTCGACAACCGGATTCCTCCGCTCGATGAGATCGTCGCCGCGCTCGAAACACAGGCCCATCGCCGTTTCATCAAGACCCATCTTCCGATCGACGGGATTCAATTCGATCCAAAGGTCAAGTACGTCTATGTCGCCCGAGATGGGCGCGATGTCTTCATGTCGCTATGGAACCACTATTCGAACCACACCGACAACATGTATGCGTTGCTCAACGACACGCCGGGTCGGATCGGCGAACCGTTTCCGCGGCCACCGGACGACCTCCACGAGCTCTGGGCCGAATGGGTCAACCGAGGCTGGTTCGATTGGGAGTCCGATGGCTGGCCCTACTGGTCCCATCTCTACAACGTGCAGTCCTGGTGGGAGTTTCGGCAGCTACCGAACATCGCGCTGATCCACTTCGCCGACATGGTCGAGGACGTCGAGCGTGAGATCCGTCGCATTGCGGACTTCCTGGAGTTCGACGTGGCCGATGACGCCTGGGCCAGGATCGTGAAGAGCGTGAGCTTCGGCGAGATGAAGAAGAAGGGCGAGATGTATGCGCCGGGGGGCGGATCCTTCTGGAAGGGGGGCGCCGGGACGTTCCTGAACAAGGGGACCAACGGACGCTGGCGCGACGTTCTCACGCCCTCGGAGCTTGAGCAATACGAGGCAGCTTGCGAGCGATCGCTCACACCGGACTGTCGGGATTGGCTCGAGAAGGGTGGATCCGAGCGGCTGTGATCGGGCGGCAGCGGTTTGGTCTACACATCGGCCGTTCACCGCCGGATTCGTGAAGCGCTTCGTCCGGGAGTCCTCAGCCGGGCAACGGAACCTTCCTTCGGAATTCCTGGATCACGGGGAGCTTCTCGAGCCACGCCGAAGCGTCAGCCCTCGACGGGTCGACCAGGTTGGCTTCGCCCGCGTAGCCCTTCGGGATCTGGCTCACCAGCTCGGGCGGGTCCTCGGAGTCGTCTATGTAGTGGTACTCGTAACCAGGGACGAAGAGATCTTCGTGGGCATTCACGTCCACGGTGCGGACGCCGTAGCTGGACAGCTCGGTTGTCAACGTCTGGGGTGGAATGATCCAGATGCGACCCGGACTGGCGCAGAACTGGTACTGGATCTGTTGATTCCGCGACAGGATCCGGAACTTCTCCACCGCACCATCGTAAAACCGGCTCATCTGGCTCTTGTGTTCGATGACGCCGCGTTCGAAGTCGGGCTCGTAGCCGGGCACGAACTGGAGCGAAGCGGGATCCCCCTCCCGCTCGAATCCGGCGATCGATTCGCCTCCGTGCACCAGGTTCTCCGGATCCGACATGGCCCGGCGACGCGGTGCCAGGAAGTCCTGGTAGGGTTCGAAGCGACCATCGGGTGCCCGGCGAAGCACGAGGTCGACCGCTCGCCGATCGTTGCGGATGTGGCCGGCTCGGCGGCTCAGGATGTCGAGGGGCGACTGGATCTCGAGGGGCAGGTTCGTCGTCTCCTCGGCGCTGTATTCCATCAGCACGCCGTCCACCATGCCGGTCTTGAGATCGCCCTTGCCGATCCAATTGTCCTGGTCCGATCGGATGTAGTGAGTGGGGGAGCGCCAGACCAGAGACGAATCCTTGTAGAAGATGCGGGGATAGGCGCTTGTCTCCCCCTGAATGACCACGTACGCCACGAAGAATCGGAAGTTGTCGTCGTCTCGGACATTGGTCAAGTAGAACTCGACGCCGAAGACGTCGAAACGGTACCGCGGCGAATAGCCGATCGACAAGAGACCTTCGGGATCCTTGCGCGCAGAACCCGCCGGACGAATGCGCAGCCCTTCCTCGACGCGACGGCGGAACTCGTTTGCGATCTGGCGCGCTGATCGCGGGTCGACGCAGACCTCTCGAACGATTTCGGTGTCCAGCACGGCGTCAGTCGAGGAGCTTGACCACGGGTGTCCTGCCGTACAGGTGGTCGCCCACCCGTCGCATCCAGTCCATCTCCTCGGGATCCATGTTCCCCTTCTCGAGGGCGTTGCAGGCTTCGCGAACGTGCTGGGTGTTGGCGGGGCCGCACAGGACCATGTCGACGTCCGGGTGGGTCAGGCAGAAGCGGTAGCAGTCGGCGGCCGTGGGGACGGCCTCGCCAGGGAGTACCCGCTTGGGATCGAGCAACGATCTCCAGCGCGTAGCCGTGTAGGCGCAGATTCCGGGTCGTTGCGCGTCGGTCGGGAGATGCGGGAAAACGTCGTGCTCGGCGCCCCGGTGTGCGGCGTTGTAGCGGACCATGAAGAGATCGATGATTTCCTCTCGTGCCATCTCCGGGAAGAAAGGTCGATTGTGACCCGACATCATCAGGTAGCGGACGAGGCCGCGTTCGCGCAGCGCGAACGCCTCGTCGAGGATCGCCTGGGGCGGACGTCTGTTGTGCCAGCCGAGCAGCAGGATGTCGGCATGATCGAGTCCCAACCGGCGCAGGCCTGACTCGAAGCGCTGGCGCATCAGCGGGGCCGGCCAACGCGCGTAGCTCTGCAGCACGACCGCTATCTGATCCCGCGCGCGCCGGGCCAGATTGCGAATGCCGCGACCGAACTCGGGGCGGCGAATGCTGCCCCAGTAGAAGTAGTTGATGCCCAGATCGAAGGCGAGCTCGATGTCGTCAGGGCTCACGCCGAAGCTCGATCCAAGACCGATGCGGCTCACACGCAGATCCGTATGCCGAAGCGGAATCCAGTCGTCGGGGCCCATCACCTGATGCAAGCACAGGTCGAGATGCGTTTCACCATATTGTCGGAGGTCGCGGAGCCGCTGACGAGTTCGCGGCCAGCGGCTCGCAGGGCCTACGCAGACGTCTTCACGGCCATTCCGATTGGGGACCTGCTGCGGAACCAGGCCGTTGCAGAGCGCCCTGCGGGCGGGTCGCGGCGTCTGGCAGGACGCGATCGAGGTGATCCCCAACGCCAGCTTCCGCGGCTGGACCCGATTGCGCAGGACCTTGCGTAGCGGGGTCGGGGGTGGGTCGTCGACTTCCCAATCGCGGGTGCGTCTGGACATCTTGTCCGCCCCCCGCCCGGAATCGGGCGTCTTCGTCAATCTTCCCAAGTGACGGCCGGATCGGGCACTTCTTGCCGATCGGATGCACATGGCACGCGCGTTGCGATCACTGACCGCTGAATGAGCCGTCTGCTGGTTTGCAGCGAGCGTCGGATCGCCCGCTGCCGATGTCAGGGAGGTACCGATGGCCCTCGCGAATCTCAAGGAGCAGAACGATCAGCTTGCTGGCGAGCTCAGCGAGCGGAACGAGCAGCTCGAAGTCGTCATGGCGCGTCTTCGTGACGCCAATCAACGCATGTCTCTCTGTCAGTCCTGGGAGGATGCCCTGTCCCCCCTGCGGAGCCTGATGACCAACGATGTGATCAACACGTCGACGGCCATATTTACGGCGCTCCAGAAGCTGGCCACCGAGGTGGGTTCAATCTCGGATTCAGGTCTGCGGACCCGGATCGAGGAGATCGCGCTGGACGCCGAGCGCCTGACCCAGGATACGACCGACTTCGTCGACATCATCGACCAGTCGAAGCCGCCCAGCCACTGAGAGCGCTTCGGGGGTCTGGCGCGCCCGCTCAGACCAGCCGGGATTCCCGCCGATAAGCCTTAGCGGTCCCGATCCGGGTCTTGGGAGACGGCTGTGAGCGCCGAACCGTCGCTTCCGCGGTTGGAGGTGCGCTTCGAAGACTTCGAAGCGCTTCAAGCGGAGGTGCGTGCCAATCTCGGCCAAGGTCGGGTGTTCGTGGCCGGGCCAACCCAGATCGTCGAACGGCAGCGTTGCGAACTCGTCCTGCATCATCCCGAGACGGGGGACACGCTCGTGCTCGAAGCGGAGGCGGTTTACGTCAAGGCGGAGGAGCCCGGAGCCGGTGTGGGGCTCGAGCTGGCGGAATTCGACTCACGAACGACCCGCCGGCTCGACGAGTTTCTCGAAGCCAAGCAGGACAGCAAGCCGGCTGACCTCTACGCCCGGGTGCGACACTTCACGGCTCCTGAACAGCTCCGATCGGCGCGCGAAGGGGACTTTTCCGAGCGCACGGTCCTGGAGCAGATCTACGGCAAGGCCGTGTGGGAGCTGTTGCTTCGAAACCCGCGGGTGACCCTGCCCGAGATCACGCGCATCGCGCGCAACCCGAAAGTGCCAAAGCCGCTGGTGGAGCTGATCTGCGGAAACGCCGGATGGCTGTCGAACGGAACGCTGCGGCGCTCTCTGCTGAAGAACCCCCAGCTCGGCGGGGCTCCCCTCGACAAAGTCCTGCGGGCGATGCCGAAAGGCGAGTTGGCCGCGTTGATTCGCCAGCCCAGCTATCCGCAGCCGGTCCGTCAGGCGATCAAGAAGCTGCTCGGTCGCTGATCAGGAGCCGGTTCGGCGAGCCACCTCGGCGATGTCTTTCCTAATTTCCGAACAGCTCTTCCAGGCCGCGGCGGATCAGCGCTTCGGTCGGGTCCACGGCAGGCGGTGTAGTGACACTGTCGGGTGCCTGACTCATTCCTTGCTCGGCGCTCCTCCTCTGCGACTTGGGAACCAACGCCTTCTCCAACAGGCTGCCGATCAACTCCCGCGACACGGCTTCGGCAATGAAGGCAATGTCGGGAATCGGCCTCACGTTGGGTAGCGTCCCGGTCAGCCGAACCGGGATCTCGATGCGGCCGGTGCGGCCCCTGAGGTAGCGAGCCTGCTTGACCGAGGCGATCAGATCCTGGCTGAGCGATTCGGAAAAGCGCATGACCATCGTCATGTCGAGCTTGCCGTCGAGGGAAATCCGGCCGTTGCCCTCGATGGCATAGTCCTGCGTGGCCAGGCGAAGGTTGCGGGTATTCACCCAACCGTTGCGGATGTCGATCTTCGCGTCGAGTTTTTCGAAGACCGTGTCCGTCGCGCCGAAGACCTGGGGGTACTTCTGACGAAGCGCGGGCGAGAGCACGGCGGACATCCCCGGAACGCCCGTAATGCCCTGGAGGACGCTGTCGCCGAGGTTGATGTCCTTGAGCCTGCCGTCGTCTATGACCACGTTGCCGGTTCCCGTCAGGCTCTGCTTGATGGCCTCCCAGCCCGCGCCGGCACCCTTGGCGTGCAGGTTTGCGTCGAGGTTTCCCTGAACGAAATGGGATGCCGACGCCCTCTGACTCGCCACGATGCTCTCAACCCGCATACCGCGGAGTTTCGAGTGCAGATCGAAGACCGGACGATCGGCGTCTCGCATGTCGTAGGTTCCGTTGACAGAAAGGGTGCCGTCGAATGCGCGCAGAGAGAGCGTCTCGATGGTGACTCGCTGATTGGCCATGGCGACGTCGAGCACCAGCTGCTCGTAGGCCGTCCCGCTCATCACGCCCGAGGCAGACCGGATCGCGGCCTTCAGATTGAGGCCCGCGTCGGGCAGCGTCAGCGTTCCCTTGATGGAGACGTCGCGGATCACCTGCTCTCCACGGTCGCCCCCGCCCGTGACCGCAGTCAGGTCGAAAACCTCCGTACGGGTGTCGAACGTCACCTTGGGATTGGCGAAGTCGCTGATCCTGACGTCCGACCGAAGCTGGGTGTCACCCAGGACGAGGTCTGCGGTCGGTAGATGCAGGTTCTGGCCTTCGAGCTTTCCCTTGAAGCTGAAATTGAGGGGTACGCCGCGCGCCTTGTCGAAGCTGTCCCCCAGCTTGATGGCAGCGTCGCGGGCATCGATCTTGCCCTCCAGGTCGGCGGCTTCCAGGGTTCCCTCGATGTGGATCTGGATCTTCACGATGCCCGACGCCTTCAGATCCGCGGGCAGCGCCGAAGTCACGATCGCGAGCTTCAGGGCGTCGTCGATCGTCAGGGGGTCGAGCACGACGTCGAGGTCGAGGCGCGATGCGGCCGGATCGGTGCTGTCGACCGGACCGACGGTCCCGCTGACCCAAACGTTCCGATCGCTGGAACCGAGGATGGCGGCAGAGAGCTCGAAGGCGAAGGGCTCGTGGGGGCTGACGTCCTTCGCCGAGAAGTCGAGCTTCTCGACCGCGGTCTGGACCGGCTCCTTCCCGGTCCGGTCCACGTAAAGGACCCGCCCGTCCCGGAG
>SMWR01000116.1 GCA_004356735.1 Deltaproteobacteria bacterium | reverse complement strand
GTCTCGTTCCAGCTGTGGGTCAAGGTCGGTTCGCGCGACGAGAGTCGCTACACGGGGCTTGCCCATCTCTTCGAACACATGATGTTCAAGGGCTCTGACAACATTCCACCCGAGAAACACGCTCAGTTGATCAACGCGCGGGGTGGACGGATCAACGCCTTCACCAGTCGCGACTTCACCGTGTATCTGGCGGACGTGACGTCGGAGACGTTGCCGCTGGTGATCGAGCTCGAAGCCGAGCGGGTCGCCAACCTCGACATCAGTCAGGAAACCCTGGACAGTGAGCGTCAGGTCGTGCTCGAAGAACGCCGCATGCGAACCGAGGATCGGCCCATGGGGCGCGCCCTGGAAGCACTGATGGCGCTCACCTACACGGCCCATCCCTATCGCTGGCCCGTGATTGGCTGGCGTAGCGACGTAGAGAAGGCGACGGTCGAAGCCTGTCGCGAGTTTTTCGACGCCTACTATGTGCCGAACAACATGGTGATCGCGATTGCGGGCGACTTCGAAACCGGGCCCACCCTCGACGTGATTCGTCGAACCTTCGGGAAGCTGCCTCGGGCCACGCGGATTCCCCGCAACCCCACCGTCGAGCCGGTCCAGACGGGCGAGCGTCGCGCGATCGTCCACTTCGATCTGCGCGCGCCTGTGCTGGCGGCGGCCTGGCCCGCGCCGGCCTCCGGCCATGTGGATGGCGAGGCCCTGGACGTCCTGAGCACGATCCTGTCGGCGGGCCGGTCGAGCCGCCTCTACCGGCGCCTGGTCTATGACGAGGAGCAGGCTCTCGACGCCGAGGGCGGATTCTGGGAGATGCTGGAGTCGGGCGTGTTCTACGCCTTCGCAACGGCGCGTCCTGGAGTCTCCATCGACCGTGTCGAGCGACTCTTCATGGAGGAGATCGAGCGCCTGCAGCGCGAACCCATCGGGCAGGACGAACTCGACAAGGCAAAACGTCAGATGGAGGTCGGGCTTGTGAACGGGCTCGCCACAAGCCACGCGTTGGCTTCCCGGATCGGCCGCGAAGTCTCGACCTTTGGACGGGTGCGTCCGCTGGCCGAGCGCCTGGCATCGATTCAGGCCGTAACGGTCGAAGACGTACAGCGCGTAGCGCGCACCTATCTCCAGAAGGACAAGCGCAGCGTGGTCCACGTGATCGCGGCTCCGCCGGGCTTTGCCGAACAGAACGGAGCCGGGCGGTGAGGGGTCGGCTCGTCATCGCCGCGGCCGTGTCGATGCTGCTCGCGCTGGGATGCGCCACGCCTGCCTGGGAGCAGCCGCCGCCGCCCACCCAGGACCGACCCGTCGTCCAGGAAGGGATGTTTCACCGGGCCGAGCTCGACAACGGTCTCGAGTTGCTGGTACTCGAAGATCACCGTCTGCCGCGGGTGACGCTCGGCGTGACCGTGCGTCGAGGCGAGGGCGTCGTCTCCTTCGACCAGGCTGGCCTCGCCGTCTTTACCGCCGAGCTGATGCGCCGAGGCGCCGGCGACTGGAATGCTCTCGAGCTCTCCCGCGCCGTCGATGAGCTCGGAGCATCGCTTTCGATTCGCGCTGGCTGGGACTCGATGTCGGTCGGGGTCGCCGGATTGTCGCGCGACCTGGATGCGCTGCTCGAGATCCTGTCGGCGGTGATTCTCCAGCCGCGAATGGATCGCCGGGAGGCCGACCGGACGCGCGCCGAGACGTTGGCACAGCTCGAAAAGGCCAAGGACGACCCCGGGACACTGGCCCGTTGGCACCTGGCCCGCGCACTCTACGACGGTCACCGCTATGGCCGTCCCCAGGCCGGCGTCCCCGAGACGGTCGAGACCCTGGACGCCAAGAAGGCGCGCAGCTTCTACCGTTCGGTCTTCGTCCCCAACGACGCGATCTTCTACGCCGCCGGCGATGTCGACATGGCATCGCTGCTGCCCCGGGTTGGGGTGGCCCTCGGGGCCTGGGAGCGCGGTGAAGTCCTGCCGCCGGGGCCCGCGCCGCCCGAGCAGGTGCCCGCGGCCCGCAAGATCGTGATCGTAGATCGTCCGGACCTGGTCCAGGCCCGCATCATCCTGGGGCACGAGGGGATTGCGCGAGCGAATCCGGACCGGATCGCGGCCAGCCTGATGAACACGACACTGGGGGGTGGCGGATTCTCCGCCCGTCTGATGGAGACGCTGCGCGCGGAAGCCGGCCTGACCTACGCGGTGGGTTCGGGCTACGGGCTGCGGCGCCACCCGGGTCCCTTCGTGGTGTCCACGTTCACCCGGGTTCATGAAGTGCGCCGCGTGCTGGACCTGACGCTCGAGGAGCTCGAGCGGATGCAGCAGGATCCGCCCAGCGAAGACGAGCTCGCCGCGGCTCGCGCGCTGTTGGTGGGCCGCTTCTCGCTGGGCCTCGAGACCTCGGCTGCCGTGCTGGGCGCCCTGGTGAACCTGGAAGTCTACCGACTTCCGCCGGACTCCCTCGACACCTACCGGGGCCGTATCCGCGCGACGACCACCGAGGACACGGCGCGCATGGCCAGGCAGCTGCTCCATCCGGACCGCTTGGTCATCGTCCTGGTAGGACCGGCGGAGGCCCTCCGGCCCCAGCTCGAGCAGCTGGGTCCGGTCGAGGTGGTCGAGCCCTAGGGCGCTGTCAGACGTTTTTCCCGCCAGACTGGGTCGGGCTCGGCTTGCTCCCGACCCAGCCGTCGACTAGCTTCTTTAGACCAACCGACCGACCGATCGGTCGGGTGATGGAGTTCCATGGCGCTGCCGACGCTCAGTTCACGCGACAAGATCCTCGATGTGGCCGAGGCCCTGTTCGCCCGCCGCGGCTTCGAGGGAGTGGGCATGCGGGAGATAGCGACGGCTGCGGGGCTCGGGAAATCGTCCTTGTTTCATCACTTTCGCAGCAAGCCCCAGCTCTACTACGAGGTGCTGGGTCGGGTGATCGAACGCCTCCACGACCGTCTGGCACCGGTGGTGGCTTCGCACAGCGGGTCCATCGAGAAGCTCGACCGGCTGATCGACGTGCTCGTGGACGCCTTGGCCGAACAGCCGACCACAGCGCGGCTGCTGCTTCGCGCGCTCTTCGAGGAAGACGCCACCGCCCACGATCAGCTCCCCGAGGCGATCAAATGCGAGCAGGTGTTGGCCGATACGTTGGAGGGAATCCAACGGCTGCTCCGCGAGGGGGTCGACGCAGGCGTCTTTCGGTCCGTCTCGGTCGCACACACCGTGCAGACCCTGATTGGAGCCACCGTCTACCACTTTGCGTCCGGCGAGCTGGGGGACGGCCTGCTGGGCCGCCCGCTGCTGTCGGCCGAGGCGGTCAGCCGTCGGAAGGAAGAGCTTCACAATTTGTTTCATCACGGTCTCGTGGTGCGCCCAGCGTAGGCCGACGAAGGAGAGTCATTCGTGAAGAAGTTGATTCAGGAGCATCGCAGGAAATTCGGTGAGTTCGAAGTCATCGATTTTGTGGACGAAAAGGAAGTAGAGCGCCTCCGCGACCACATCCGCGTGGACGCGCCCATCAGCGTCAACTGGACCTGGGAGTACGGCAGCGAGGTCGAAGAGCTCCGCAAGCTCTACGAGAAGGGCAAGGTCAACCAGTGGAACGCCGAGACCGACGTCGACTGGGACCGGCCGCTCACAAACGACGAGTTCATCCTGAATCCCCGCGCTTCCCTGCTGGCTTCGCTCTGTCAGATGATGGGCAAGGACGAGGCGACCCAGAAGGCCGCCATGTTCGACGAGATCAATTACGTCCTCTGCCAGCTGCTCCACGGTGAGCAGGCGGCTCTGCAGCTCTGCGGTCAGTTGACCAACGTCTGCGAGAAGATGGACGAGAAGTGGTACGCGTCGAGCCAGGTGATCGATGAGGCCCGCCACGTCGAGGTCTTCTCGAAGCTGATGCAGCGCAAGTTCGGGACGATCTACCCGATCGGCGGCACGCTCAAGATCCTGCTGGACGAGCTGCTCACGGCGGACAGCGTCCAGAAGAAGACGTTGGGCATGCAGACCCTCTTCGAGGGCATGGCCGTCGGCATCATGGACATGATGCGGAGCGAGAGCCAGAACGAGCTGCTCACCGACGTGCTCCGGCGCGTCGAGCAGGACGAGGCCCGCCACGCGGCCTTCGGTGTGTTGATGATGCGCCGAGTCGTGAGCGAGGCCGAGCCCGAGCAGATGGAGGAGATGGAGGACTGGGCCTTCAGCATCCTCGAAGCGCTCAACGCCAACCAACAGCTGGACATGCTCCGCCTGTTCGGCCCCAAGTACGGGTTCGATCCCGAGCTGGTGGTCAAGATGGTGACGGCGCTACCGAACTTCGCCGAGTTCAACAGTCTGGCCTACATGCACACGGTGATCCCGAACCTGAAGAACCTGGGACTCATCACCGAGCGCACCGAAGGCGACTGGCGCCGCCTCGGCATGCTGACCGACAAGCGCATGACGGCCGAAGAGATCGGCACGATCCTGAATTAATTCGACGACGCGGCCGAACTGCGAGAGCGGCTCGGACGACGACGCGGCTTGCGGTCGTGTCCACGAGACGCCCCAGCGCCGTAGCGCGCCAGGGCGGCCTTGAGGTTGCGCACCACGTCGGTGCGCAGTGCCTGGGGTTCGAGTACTTCGGCACCGGATCCGAATGACAGGATCCAGCTGCGCAGCTCCGCCGTGCCGCCCACCTCCATCGTCAGCTCGACGGAGCCCGCCGGTCCCTTGCGGATCTCCTGGCTCGGGTGCCAGGTGTGCTCCTCCACGTAGGTGGCCCAGCGCTTGTCGAAGCGGATCCGCACCTTTGTAGCGGGCTCGGAGATCACGCCGAACGAGGAGCCGACGTAGCTGTCGAAGTCGAAGCCAGCCTCGACCTCGAAGCGGGTGTCCGTGAGTTCGATCTGGCGGATCCGGTCGATCGCAAAGGTTCGCACCTCGTCGGACTTATGGTCGTGTCCGACAACGTAGAGCCCGCCGCTGCGGTACCAGACCCGGTAGGGGTCCAGTGAGCGTGTGGCGACGGTGCCCGTGCGTCCGGTCCGGTAGCGCATGCGCACGGTGCGGCGACCGATCACGGCGCCGTTCAAGATCTGGATCGTTTCGCGGAAGCGCGCGTAATTCTTGTGGGGGCCCGGTAGCACCCGGAAGGACTCACCCAGCCGCGCCAGATAGTCGGCCAGCTCCGGGGAGAGGCTGGAGCGGATCTTGGCCAGGGCCGAGCGGATCGAATCGTGGAGGACGGTTCCTTCCAGTGTGCGGAGCAGGTCCTCGCTGAAGGCCAGCGCCAGGATCTCGTCGGGCGTGAACGGGACGTCGCCCAGGCGGAAGTTGTCGAGGAAGCGATAGTAGGCGCGGCCGTCTCGCCGCTCGCTCACTACCGGGAAGCCCGCGTACATGAGGGCGTCGAGATCCCGATAGACGGTACGGCGCACGCAGCCCAGATCTTCAGCGAGCTCGTCGAGATGACATCCGGCGCGGCTCCTCGCGAGTCGCTGGATGAGTTGCCACTGCCTTGCGAGCTGGTCCCCCCGCACCCGCTCAAGGTAGCGGAGCTTTCAGTCGGTGAAGAACTCCATCAACTCCTCTTCTCGGGCCAATGCGTCCTGATAGCCGAGCTCGGCCAAGGGAGCCAGGTATTCCCCATCGAAGAGCAAATAGGAGAGCAGGTCCGACTCCGGTGTGCGGGTTCCTTCGATCAGGTTGCGCGCTGCGAATCGAACGATGGGCGAGCGCTCCTTGGCTTCGTCCATCTTCAGCAGGACCTGTCCCGCCAGGCGTCCCAGGTCGGCCGAGGGTCGGATCACGAGGTCTTGGATGCGACGGAAGGACTGACCGCGGTTGTGGGTGGCAGCTTCATTGAGCTTTTCGAGAAAATCGGAGCCGAAGGCTCTCTCTCCGTCCAACAGGATTTCATTCATCACGTGCATGCGCGCCAGGTCCGTGTCCAGGTGGTCGAGCATGAGCGCGTTGAGAACCTTGCCAAAGAGAAAGAGGGGGCTCCCGTAGTCCTCGGCCCGTTGCTCCAGCATGGCCGCTTCCCCCGCCTGACTCGCGTCCTGACGGAGTGCGACCACCAGCACCCGGTCGGCGCCGAGGCGAAGGGCCGGTGCCAATGGGGTGTTGAGTCGGAGTCCCCCGTCGGCGTAGTAGGTGCTGGCGACTCGCACCGCCGGGAAGAGCAGGGGGATTGCGGCGGAGGCCAGCGCATGGGTCGGGAGCAGCCGCGTCGGACGTGGCAGGATGTTCGGGTCGCGCGTCCACTGCGAGAGATTCTTGTCCCGCGTCTCCATGAAGATCACGACCCGTCCGGTGGCGATCTGGGTGGCGGCCACGCAGACGGCATCGACGCGCCCCTCGCGGACGTTGGCGCGGATGCGACGCCAGGGGATGGCCTGCACCACCAGCCGCTCGAGCGCCTTGGTGTTGATCAGGCCGTAGAGCCGATCCGGCATCGCGCCCTTGCGCATGGCTTCGGCGGTGCGGCGCACGCCGAGCAGTCGCCCCGGCAGCCGCAACAGCTCGCGGCCCGACAAGGGCAGCATCTCCTCGATCCGCATCGAGGTCCAGAAGTCGACCAGGTTGGTGCCGCGGTTCTCAGGCAGGTCGGCGGTGGCCGCTAGATAGCAGGCGTGGATCGCCCCCACCGAGGTGCCACAGAGGATGTCGATGTCGGGGGGCCGGCCGAGCCGCTTCGGAAGCTCGTCCACCAGATAGCGGACGACGCCGGCCTCATAGGCGCCTCGGGCTCCGCCTCCAGAGAAGACCAGGGCGCGGCGAGGACGACGTTCGGACGACGCGGTGGTCACGCGCGATCAGCCCGAGACCCGCTCCACGTACTCGCCGGAGCGGGTGTCGACCCGGATGCGCTGGCCCTGCTTGAGGAAGAGGGGCACCTGCACGACGGCGCCCGTCTCGAGGGTCGCGGGCTTGGTCGTGTTCGAGGCCGTGTCACCCTTTTCGCCGGGCTCGCACGCGACGATCTCGGCTTCGATGAATTTTGGCAGCTCGATGTTGATCGGGTTGCCGCGCCAGAAGAGTACGTCGACGTCCGTGTTCTCCTTGAGCCACTTGATTCCCTCGCCTATCTGCTCGGTCGAGAAGGGCGTCTGCTCGTAGGTCTGCGAGTCCATGAAGACCAGGTTTTCGCCGTCCAGGTAGAGGTACTGCATCTTGCGCTCTTCGATGTCGGCGGCCTGGACCTTCTCGCCGGCGCGGAAGCGCTTGTCGATCACGCGGCCGGTCTTCAGGTTCTTGACCTTGGTGCGCACGAAGGCGCCACCCTTGCCGGGTTTCACATGCTGGAAGTAGGTGATGGTGAACGGCTCGCCGTCGAGTTCGATCTTGAGGCCGTTCTTGAAATCCGATGTGCTGATCGCCATGACGCTCCCGACCTTGCAGGCGCCGGAGTGTATGGGGAGGCGGCGAATCGATCAAGCGCGGCCCCAGGGACGGGGTTGCAGGTCAGATGCCGGCGGTTTCCAGGCGCAGCGTTCCGTCTCCGGCACGCGCCAAGCCGACGCGGTGGGCCGGATGGAAGCCCAGTTCCTGCTCGGCCCGCCTCGTGTCCAGGGTAAAGCCGTAGCGGAGGCGCTCCAACGAGGGCACCACGGCTTCCCGGCCCAACAACCGGGCCGCCCTGTCGAGCGCACTCAGGAGCACGCCCGGCAGTGACACCGAATGGCGCCCGGTCCAGCCCGCCAGGACCGACAGGGGCACGACCTCTATTCCGGCCACGTTGTAGATGCCCGAGACGGTCGAGTGGACGGCCGCCTGGGTCGCCCGGGCGACGTCCTTGTCCGACACCAGCGCGCAGATCGGGTCGTAGCCCAGGCTTCGCACCCGCCAACCGGCCCGCTCGCCCATGAACGGGTTGAGGTAGACGTAGCCGCCGGACGCCACCACCGTCGGTAGCCGGAGCAGGGCCACCCGCAGCCGATCGTTGTGGACCTCGCCGTGGAAGATCATGTCGCAGTCGATCCACGAACGGATCTCGGGAGAGACGTCGGGATCGAGGTCCAGCTCACTGTCCTCGTGGAGCCGGTTGGCGTTGCCGGGTGGCAGCCGATAGACGAAGGCGCTGCCCAGCGCCACCAGATTGCGGATCGTCTGCGATTCGAGGCACTGCTGGAGCAGCAGGCGTGCCTCGGCGGTTCGCTCGGAGAGACCGGCGACCAACGGATCCGAGGGCGACGCCGGAGCGCCGTGCCGCGGCACAAAGATCGCCGTATCGATCTCGGCATCCCGGACCCGGGTCGAGTGGAAGAGATCGTTCATCGGGCGGTGTTTGGCCAGATCGACCCGGGCGTAGGACAGCCGCGGCGTGGCTCCGGACAGAAATCGGTCGAACGTGTGGGGCGCGGGTCCGTCTCCGAGCGCAAAGATCGACGTGACGTTGGCGTCGTAGAACAGCCGTTTGATGATGCGTCGCCCCAGGGGTTCATCAGCGTGGGTGACGAGGACGTGCTTCATGAGCGGTTCCGATCGAGCAGGAGCTGGACCGAACGGCGCACCTGGTTTGCCAGGTATCGGACGAGCCGGCTGTCGTTGGCGCTCTCGGGCCCGAAGCGTTGATGGAAGTTCAACGGTTCGCCATAGACGATCTTGTAGGCAACGGGATAGGGCAGCAGGCCCAGGGGCCCGAGCCACGGAAAGGTCGGTGTAATCGGCGCCACCGGCAATCCCAGTCGTTTGGCCAGCGGCTTCACGTTGTAGAGGATCGGCGTTTGGTCGTCGCTGCCGACAAAGGCCACCGGGATGATGGGTACCTGGGCCCGCAGCGCCTGTTCGACGAATCCCACATGGAAGTGTTGGAGCCGGTAGCGCTGGGTGATTGTCTTGCGAATACCGTCCATGCCCTCGGGAAAGACCATCACCAGTTGTTCATCGTCGAGCAGATCGGCAAAATTCTCACGGGTGCCGACCACTTGCCCCACGCGCGCGTAGAAGATGTTGATCCAGGGCAGCGAGCCGGCCCAGCGGTCCACGATGGCCCGGGCCAGACGCGGTGGATCGGTGTGCTGCAGGATGTCGAGCACGCCCATGGCAGCGTCGAAGGGCAGCAGTCCCGCGTGGTTGCCCGCGATCACGGCGGCGCCTTCGGCTGGAAGATGCTCGTGGCCCTCGCTACGGACGCGGAAGTAGTGGCGGTAGAGAGCCTGGAACCAGGGGAAGGCGTTGCGCGCCACGTCGGGGGAGAAGCCGAAGCGATCGTAGGGCGTCTCGCCTTCGACCATGTAGCCGAGCGTTTCCAGGCGTCTGCGAACGTCTTCGCCGAGCCAGCGATCGACCCAGCCGCTGGGCTCCGGGATGACGACTTCGCCCACGGTGGGCGTGCGGGCGCGGCGGGATCGCGCTGCCGGAGGTTTCTTGACGGTCCGCTGGGCCCAGTCCGGTCGCGGGCGGGAATCGCTTTCCACTTGCTTCCGAAGTTCGGGCGCCTCGGATTGCCTCAGCGTTGCGAGACGCTCGAGGTAGGGGTCGATGCTCACCTCCTCGGCGAACGGATCCCGGCCCAATGCCGGATTTTCGTTTCCTCGTGCATGGGGATGCCAATCCGATGTCGTCATGTTGCATGTCTCTCGAAGTCGGTGTGGGTCTCGAGGTCCGGCGCGCGCTGGGCCAGCTCTTCCGCCAACTCGGCCAGCACGCGGGCGCCCCGGTCACTGGGCGCGTATTCGAAGATCGAGAGACCGTGGGACTGGGCCTCATCGATCTTCACGTGATAGCCGAGCACCGAGTGGGACAGCTGCTTTGGGAAGCGTTGTTGCAGCTTTTCCAGGATCTCGTGGGCCAGACGCGTGCGTCGATAGAAGGTGGGAACGACCATCGTGACCTGGAGCGCTGGATTGCCATAGTGGCTCCGCACGGTGTGGATGGTTCGCATCAGCTCGGCGCAGCTGTCGAGCGCGAGGTAGGTGACGGGCACCGGGATCACCACCTCCCGCGCCGCCCGCAATACGCACAGGGTGAGCGGTCCGAAGGACGGCGGCGCGTCGAACAGGACGAAGTCATAGTCGTTGATTTCGGCGGCTTCGTTCAGGACGCGATCGAGACGCGAAGTGAGCTCGTCGTCGTCGGTGTCACCCTGGGGAAAGAGGGCCAGCGACTTGTTGGCGACGACCACGTCGAGACCCGGGATGTGGGTTGCCACGATCGGAAGACTGCTTGCGGGCCGGTTGCCGGGTTCGCGCGGCGTCTTGTCGAGTCCCGGATCGCCCAGCAGACTGTCCAGCACCAGGTCGATCGCGGTGCGCCGATTGCGGCGCACCTCGACACCCAGGACCTTGCCGAGCTGGCCCTGGGGATCCATGTCGATGGCGAGCACGCGACGACCCATGCGCAGCGCCAGGTAGCTGCCGATGCTCGTGACCAGCGTCGTCTTGGCGCTGCCACCCTTCTCGTTGATGAATGCGATTCGACGCGGCGCCTGCACGCCACCCCCCGCCTGAAAAGCCCCAGCTGCGTTACCGCCCGAACTCATCTGTGGTTTCGGCGCTGTGCGCGACCGAAGCTTCAACCTCTCCGGTTAACCCCTTCAACGAGTAGTGTCAACGCTGAAACGTCGATTTGGACTTCTCTTCAGCCGACGGGGTGGAAAGCACTACGTAGAAACCCCCAGTCGTGGGGTAGCGGGGTGGCGGGGTGGCGCCGAGGCGGCGCCACCTTGCAGTACGGACGAAGCGTCCGTACTGCCGGCGGAAGGGTCCGTCCCACTGAACGGAAGCGTCGGTCCGACCGACGGACTCGAAAATGCGGACGGCCGATGGGGATGTTTTCGTCGCGCGATACAGCCCGTATCGAATTGAAAGCCTGCCTTGCGCCGGCTGCGAGTCTCAGCCCTTGGCCGCCGTCAGCGCTTCGGTCAGAGCCGGCACGATCTCGAGCAGGTCGGCCACCACGCCCAGGTTCGCGACCTCGAAGATCGGGGCATCCGGATCCTTGTTGATGGCGATGATGTAGTTCGAGGTCTTCATACCCACCAGGTGCTGGATGGCGCCCGAGATACCGCAGGCGATGTAGAGCTTGGGCTGTACCACCTGGCCCGACGAGCCCACCTGGTACTCGTGGGGCAGCCAGCCCGCGTCCACCACCGGACGCGAAGCGCCCATGGCGCCGCCGAGCGCGTCGGCCAGCGGCTGGATCACCTCCAAGAACTTCTCCGGGGTGCCTACACCGCGGCCGCCCGAAACGATCACGTCGGCCTTCGAAAGGTCGACGCCCTTGGACTCGGCCTGCTTGACCTCGACGAACTTCGTGCCGAGATCGCCGATGCTGACGTCGAGCTTGCGGACCGAGCCTTCACTGCTGCCCTCGAAGGGCGTCGTGGCGCCGGTCTGTACCGAGGCGACCACCTTGTCGCAGCTGGCTGAGATCGTCGCTTCGAGCTTTCCGTTGAAGACCCGGCGCTTGTAGGTGATGGAGCCGCCTTCGGCCGTGATGTCGAAACATTCGCTGACGAAGCCCGCATCCAGGGCCGCGGCCGCACGGGGTGCGGTGTCCCAGCCGCTCGGGGTGCTGGGGATCAGCACCAGGTCTGCGCCCGAGGCTTCGACCGCCGCGACGATGGCTTTGGACTCGGCCTCGGCGTTGTGGTTGGCCAGGGCGTCGCCCTCCGCCAGGAAGACGTCGCCGCCGCCCTTCTTGGAGAACTCGTCGGCCAGGGCCGCGACGCCCTGGCCCATCACCAGGCTCTTTACGCTGCCGCCGGTCGCTGCCGCGATCTGCTGCGCCAAGGAGGCGACCTCGTAGCAGGCTTCCCGGAGGCTGCCGTTTTGGATTTCCGTGACGATGAGAACAGTCGACATTTCGATTCACTCCGATCCCGCATCGCGCCGCGCTGGTCTTGCCTGAGGCGAATGACCGGCCGCGAGCGGGGACGCGGGTCTAGAGGAGACCCAGTTCCTTGATCTTGCTGACGAGGCCGGCCACCACTTCGGCAGTGGAGCCGCTCAGGATCTCGGCTGTGTCGCCCTTGAGCGGCGGCGCGATCCTGTCGATCTTCACCTTGGCGGCGCCTGTGCCCACCTGACCCGAGAGACCCAGGTCGGCGACGCTCTTGACGTCGAAAGGCTTCTTCTTGGCTGCCATGATGCCCTTGAGAGAGGCGTAGCGGACCTGGTTGAGACCGGTCTGCACGGCGATGAGGCACGGCGCTGTGAGTTCCACGACTTCGTGGGCGCCACCCTCGATCTCGCGGTCGCAGGTCACGGTGCCATTGGACCTCTCGACCTTTACGGCCGCCGTGGTGTGCGGAATGTCCAGCAGCTGGGCCAACATCGGTGCGACGGCCGCCGAGTTGTCGTCGTCCGACATCAGACCCATGAAGATGAGATCCGGGTTCTCCTGCTTGGCGACTGCGGCCAGGATCTTCGCGAGGCCCAGGGAGTCCGAGCCGTTGGCCTCGTCGTCGTTCACATGGATCGCCCGGTCGGCGCCCATGCCGAGCGCAGTGCGCAGGGCTTGGCCGACGCGGTCGGGACCGATCGAGACGACGAATACGTCCGCCTCGCCGGCGTCCTTGGTGCGCAGCGCCTCTTCGAGAGCGTAGGTGTCGTAGCTGTTGATCTCGAACTTGATGTTGTCTTCCTGGATCCAGGTGCCGTCGGCGTTGATGTCGAGCCGCGCGTCCTGGTGCGGGACCTGCTTGAGGCAGACCATGATCTTCATGGGGGGTGCGAGCCTCCTAGGCTGAAAAAGAAATCGCCCTGGAGCGGGGCTGCTCCAAGGGCCGTCGGGCGCGAGAAAACTACCCGACGTGGAACCTGTTTTCAAGCCGGTGCCGGTCTCAAAACCGGACATGAATCGGGCACTTGGAGACGTGTTCAGCGAACTTCCCGTTGCGGCTTGCCGGTTCTGATATAAACAGGCACCTCTGTGGGTTCCGGCGCATCCAAGCCCCAACCCCCCACGCGCCGGATTTGGAGGCTCAGTTCCGATGAAGCACATCACCGCCCTCGCGGTCGCCATGCTCGCCGTTTTCATGGGCGCCGCGCCCGCTGGCAGCGCCGACACGCGCCCGACGGAAATCCCCTACGACACGCCGGGGGAAATTCCCCAGCTGTCGCCCGACTACAAGATGCACAGTCACCGGGTCGTCCTGATCACCGACCAGAGCCTGAATCCGCGGCTCGTCACCCTTGAAGAAGGTCAGCTCGTGGCCTGGATCAGCTACTCGTCGGCGGCCTCGACCGTGGTCTTCGAGCGCGAAGTCGCCCGCGACATGATCTGCCACAGCCTCGTCAACTTCTCGATCAAGGACGACGAGCTGCGCAGCGCGCCGATCCACGCCGGCGAGTTCGCGAGCTTCTGCCAGCTCAAGCCCGGTCGCTACCAGTACATGGTCACGCGCGACCAGGTCGTGGGCCACGAAGACACCCGCCGCCGCCTCCGGGGCGAGATCATCGTCGGCGACGCGGCGAAGAAGTAGCGGAGTTCGCTCCCCGCTTCGCGCGGGGACGTGGGTGGCAAGAATCTCAGCCCGCGCCCATGAACATCAGGAACTGGTCGAGGCTGCTGGCGCGCAGGAAGGGATTCGTGCGCTTCTGCGATCCCAGCGTGTCGTAGGAGTCGCTCGAATAGAGGTGGCCCGGATAGAGGACCGTTTCGTCGGGCAGCGCCTTCAACGTGTGGTTGAGGCTGTGATACATGTCCTCGGGGTTCGCGCCGGGGAGATCGACGCGGCCGCAGCTTCCCAGGAACAGCGTGTCGCCCGCGATCAGCAGACCCGGGTTGGTTTTCGCTTCGATGAGAAAGCACTGGGAGCCCGGCGTGTGGCCGGGTGTGTGGACCAGCTTCACATTGACCTGACCCAGCGTGATGTCGTCTCCGCCTTCGTGGCGCACCAGGTCCGACTCCGAGGCCCCCGTAACCTTGAGCGTGCCGTCGGCTTCGTTCTTGTTCACGTGGATGGGGACCGGGTTGCGTTCGAGCAGCCGCGGGATGCCCTCGATGTCCATGCCGAAGATCGAGCCACCGACGTGGTCCTGGTGGTAGTGCGTCACCAGGGCGCCCACGATCTTCATGCCGTCTGTTTCGGCCAGATCGAGCAGTGCGTCGACGCTCCAGGCGGGGTCGACGATCAGGCACTCACGCGTCGACCGGCTGCCGACGAGGTAGGCGAGGTTGGCCATCTGGCCGACGGGAACCTGACGGAAGTAGAGTTCGCCTTCCTGCTCTTGTTTCGGCAGCGGGTCTTCGTTGCTCATCGTCAGCTGCCCAGGGCCTTGTCCATCCAGCCCTCGGTCACGCCCAGAATCTCCTGGCCGATCTCTTGCTCGGTGCGGCCGGATTTCTTGAGCACCTTGAACTGATGGTCGGCTTCATGGACCACGTGCAGGGCCGTCGGTGCTCCGACGCGACCTAGGGTCTGGCGCAGGACGTCGACGGAACAGTAACGATCGCGCGTGCCCTGGATGAAGAGCATGGGGGACACGACCCGGTAGAGCTGATCGGCGCTCAGTTCGTTGGGCTTGCTCGCCGGATGGAGCGGGTAGCCCATCAGGATCAGGCCATCCGCCCGGACGCGCGAGATCGTGACCTCGGCCGCGACCTGTCCCCCCAGGCCTTTGCCTGCCAAGAAGAGATGAGCCGCTGCCGCCGTGGGGTCGCGCGCCAGCACATTGATCGCCGATCGGAAGCAGCGGCGCAGTACCTGCATTTCGTCGGGTCGCCTCTTGCCGCCCTCGGCAAAGGGAAAGTTGAAGCGGAGACACAGGAAACGGCTCTCGGTCAAATCCCGGTGGAGCTGCGTGAGGGTCGCGTCGTTCATGTCGCTGCCCAACCCGTGGGCCAGCACCACGCCCACCCGGGCTCCGGTCGGCCACCAGCGCGGGATGCCGAGCACGGCCGACACCTCTTCCAGCCCGTGCACGCTGTCCGGGAGCGGAATCTTGATTTCTTCGTATCGCGCGGAAGGCTCGACCAACGGTTCCCTCTGGGGGCGCTACTGTATCACACGGCGCTGTCCGGAACGGGGGTACACCCCGCTCGCCCGCCGGAACGAGGCGAGCCTCCAAGCCCTCGGAGTTGAAATGGAAAAGGTACTGATCACGGGAATCTCCGGAGGTCAGGGGCGGCTTCTGGCACGCCGCCTGCTCGAAAGGTACGAAGTCTGCGGGGTTGACGTCGTCGACTGGGAGGGCGCCCCGCAGGGGGTCGACGTCCAGGTGGTCGATCTGCGGAAGAAGAAGTTCGAGGATGTGATCCGCCGCGAGCTGCCCAACGCCATCGTTCACATGGGCTTCGTCCGCCATTTCCAGGCCAGCGGGGACACGCGCCACGACGTGAACGTGCGTGGCACCAAGCAGCTCCTCGACCACTGTGTGAATCACGGTGTCCAGAACCTGGTGCTGCTCTCCAGCAGCTATGTCTACGGTGCCTTCCCCGAGAACCCCTATTACATGGACGAGGACGCGCCACTCTCCGCCAGTCGCTCGTATCCGGAGATCCGCGACCTGGTCGAGGTCGACACCTTGGCCTCCGCCTTCTTGTGGCGGTACTCGCACATCCGCACCTGCGTGCTGCGGCCCGTGAACGTCCTCGGGTATTACGTCCACTCGATGATCGCGCGGTACATGCGCCAGAGCCGGGTCCCTACCGTGATGGGATTCGACCCGATGATGCAGTTCATCCACGAGGAAGACGTGAGCGAAGCCATCGCACTGTCTCTCGAGCACGGTCTCCAGGGCGTCTTCAACGTAGTCGGGCCCGGCGAGGTCCCTCTTCACACGGCGATCGAAGCATCCGGGGGCTCGGCGCTCTCGATTCCCGAGCCCATCATGCGGCCGCTGTTCGCGCGGCTGTTCAAGCTCGGCATGCTTCCCTATCCGCCCGGAGCCATCGACTACCTGAAGTTTCCGATCACGCTGTCGGGATTGCGCTTCGTCGAGGCCACGAACTTTCGGCCGCGCTTCAGCCTGGAAGAGATCTTCCAAAGCATCGAGCGATAGCCATGGCCGACGCACTGCAGCCCATCACCTCGGGGGTGATGCGGACCCTTCAGGAACTGGTGAGCGGTTTCCTGCCGCTGTCG
>SMWR01000115.1 GCA_004356735.1 Deltaproteobacteria bacterium | reverse complement strand
GGGCGGTCACGGGAAAGCTGGGGAAAAAGCCCAACTATTTCGCGGCGTCCCGATGAAGACGACGCACAATCTCCCGGAACTGGGGAGCGGCGAGGCGATCACTCGGCGCGAGTTGGCGTGGCTTCTGCTATTCAGGCTACGCGCACCGCGTTTCGAATGGGCGTCGGCCAGACACCGTTTTTCGCCGGGGGGATTCGCCATGCGACGGGGTTGGACGGTCCAGGACAGTCTCGAGCTCTACAACATTGCGAACTGGGGCGACGGCTTCTTCGACGTGAATCGCAAGGGACGGATCGAGGTCCACCCGCGGCGCGACGAGGGTGCCGGCATCGACCTGCTCGAGCTGGTGCAGAACCTCCGAAGACGCGGGCTGCGCACACCCATGCTGATTCGCTTCAGCGACATCCTGGCCAGCCGCGTACAAGGCCTGTACGACGTCTTCCAGACGGCGATGAAGGAGTACGACTACCGGGGTCGTTACTACGGCGTCTATCCGATCAAGGTGAATCAGCAGCGTCACGTCGTGGAGGAGATCATCCAGCACGGGGCGGGCACCCAGGTCGGCCTCGAGGCCGGCAGCAAACCCGAGCTGCTGGTGGCGCTCGCGCTGCTCGACACGCCCGATGCGCTCATCATCTGCAACGGCTACAAGGACCGAGCCTACGTGGAGCTCGCCCTGCTGGCCCAGCGGCTCGGCCGGCATCCCGTCGTCGTGATCGACCGCGTCCACGAAATCGACCTGGTGATCAAGACGTCGCGCGAGCTCGGCATCCGTCCCCATCTGGGCATCCGGGCGCGGCTGACCAGCAAGGGCGCCGGCAAGTGGGTCGAGTCGACGGGGGACCGCTCGAAGTTCGGACTCTCGGCCCTCGAGATCGTGAACGCGGTGGAGCACCTGCGCTCCGAGGACATGCTCGATTGCCTGGAGCTCCTGCACTTCCACATCGGCTCCCAGATCACGGCGATCCGGGCCCACAAGGACGCCATCGCCGAGGCCAGCCGCATCTTCGTCGGGCTCCACGAGCTGGGCGCCACGCCGAACCGGATCGACGTGGGCGGCGGGCTCGGCGTCGACTACGACGGCTCGAGCACCAACTTCCACTCGTCGCGCAACTACTCGACCCAGGAATATGCCAACGACGTGGTGGCCTTCATCCAGGAGGCCTGCGATGAGGCGAAGCTTCCGCATCCCGACATCGTGACCGAGGCCGGCCGAGCCATGGTCGCCCACCACTCGGTGCTGATCTTCGACGTGCTGGGCGTGAACGAAGTGCGCCCGACCGCCCCGCCGCCGCCCGCGACCGAAGACGACCACAAGGTTCTCCAGGAGCTCTGGTCGATCTGGAATACGGTGTCCCAGAAGAACGTCCAGGAGTCGTACCACGACCTCCTCCAGCTCAAGGAAGAGGCGTCCACCCTCTTCTCGCTGGGCTATCTGGATCTCCAGGCCCGCGCCCGGATCGATCGTCTCTTCTGGAGCTGCTGCGAGAAGATCCGGCGCGTCGTGCGCGAGCTGCCTTACGTGCCCGAAGATCTCGACGACCTGGACAAGGCATTGGCCGACACCTACTACGGTAATCTCTCGGTCTTCCAGAGCATGCCCGACCACTGGGCCGTGAAGCAGCTCTTCCCGGTCTTGCCGATCCACCGCCTCGACGAGGAGCCCACCCGCCGCGGCGTCTTCGCCGACCTCACCTGCGACAGCGACGGCAAGATCGACAAGTTCATCGACCAGCGCGACGTGAAGGACGTGCTCGAGCTGCATCCCTTTACGGGCGCACCCTACTACATCGGCGTGTTCCTGGTCGGCGCGTATCAGGAGATCCTGGGCGATCTGCATAACCTGTTCGGCGACACGAACGCGGTGCACGTCCGGCTCGAGGACGACGGCACCTACAGCATCGACCATGTGGTGGAAGGCGACTCCGTCGAAGATGTCCTCCACTATGTGCAGTACGACCGCCGCGCACTGATCGAGAAGGTTCGACGCACGATCGAGGACGCACTGCGCCACGACCGCATCAGCCTCGAGGAATCGGCGCGCTTGCGCCATCGCTACCGCCAGGGCCTCGAGGAGTACACCTATCTCTCCCGCGACGACTGATCTCCGCATCCTCTCCTGGAACGTGAACGGCCTGCGAGCCTGCGCCCAAAAAGGCTTCGGCCGTTGGCTCAGCCGCTCAAAGGCCGAGATCGTGGGCCTCCAGGAGGTCCGGGCGCGCGAAGAGCAGCTGCCCGACGACGTCCGTGCCCCGCGCAACTGGAACACCCACTTCGTCCATGCCGAGAAGAAGGGCTATAGCGGCGTCGGGCTCTACAGCCGACGCAAGCCGGATTCCGTCGAGACATCGTTGGGAGAGGCGCGTTTCGACCGGGAGGGCCGCGTCCAACTTGCGCGCTTCGGCCGCCTCGTCGTGGCCAACGCCTACTTTCCCAAGGGCAGCGGCAAGGATCGCGACAACAGCCGCGTCCCCTACAAGCTCGACTTCTGCAAAGCCCTGTTCGGACGCCTCCAGCGCCTGCGCAAGGGGGGCTATCGCGTGCTCGTCGTGGGCGACTTCAACACGGCCCACCACGAGATCGACCTGGCGCGGCCCAAGGCGAACCAGGATACCAGCGGCTTCCTGCCCGAGGAGCGCGCCGTGCTCGACCAGTGGGTCGATGCCGGCTGGACCGACACCTTCCGACATTTCGAGAAGAGCGAGGGACACTATACCTGGTGGAGCCAGCGCTTCGGGGTGCGCGCCAAGAACATCGGCTGGCGCATCGACTACGTCTTCGCATCGCCGGCGGCCATGAGGTACGTGACCGGCGCCTTCATCCATCCGGGCGTGACCGGCTCCGACCACTGTCCGTGCGGCGTCAGCGTCGACCCGGAAATTTTCGGCTGATCGGCAATGGAAGTCCTCGGTCTCGACCACATCGACCTGACCGTGCTGGACGCTCCGGCGGAGTATCCGAAGTACGGTCCCGACTACTACGCCGTCTTCTTCGCCGATCCGGACGGGATGAAGCTCGAGCTTGTTCATTTTCCGTGGGGCTACTGGCGCCGCGTTCAGCAGGACGGGCACGATGGACGCGCCCGCTCGGATCGCCCCGCGATTCCAGAGGAGTCACTGAGGTGAGCCATTTCGATCTCGCCGCCGTGAAGGCCGCAGACGATGGCGGACCCGTGACGATGCTGAACCTGCTGAAGTACCGCGAACAGTCACTCGACGGTGACGGCACCGGTCGCCAAGCCTACACGCGCTACACCGACAAGGCCCAGCGATACGTCGAGGCCCACGGCGGCAAGGTCCTGTGGGCCGGTGTGATGAAAGAGGCCGCACTCAACGAAGGCGGAAGCGACATCGACTGGGACTGGGGACTGCTCGTCTGGTATCCGAACCGCGCTGCGTTCATCGACATGGTGACGAGCCCCGAGTATCTCGAGGCGAACGAGCATCGCAAGAACGGTACATCGAAGCACGTCATCCTGGCTTCGAAGACACTCCTCTTCGAGCCGCCCCCCGACCCATCACTAGATCGGGGAGTCGCAATGCATGTCGTGCTGATCGAAACCGAGGGACGCGGCGGGATCGCCGAGGTCGAAGCCAACGGTCAACCCCTCAAGGTCGTCGACGCGTTCAGCCCCGCGGACCGGCCGAGGAAGCCCGGCACCGTCGCAGCTCCGCGCTTCCAGGTGGTTGCGTCCGAGCCGGCGTCGTGGGAACGCGCCTTCGCCCGAAATCCCGGCAACGAGACCCGCATCGAGCCTCTGTTCGGCTGGCGCCACCTGGGCTTCGGGCGCATCGTCGCCATCGACCCGATCCGTCTCGACGTCGGCATCCTGATGCTCGAGCTGGATTTGCGAGCCATCGACCCCGGCTACGTCGGCCGCTTCGCCACCATCGAGATCGACCGAATCGTGCTGTCGACGAAGGGCTGAGACCCCGCGCTTCAGACCCGGACGACCGCGATGCCCAGACCGCCACCGCCAACCGACACGGGAGTTGGGCCCGGCTGCCGTGATAGGATCCCGGAGATGGGGTCCCCCGAACTCGCGTCCGCATTCCTGAGCGACTGGCACCGCATCGTGGCGGAACAGGATCTCGAAGCATTGCGTGAGATACTGGCCGAAGACGTCAGCATCGGCGCCCCGCCTTACTGGCAACGCCTCGAAGGTCGAAAGCTTGTTCACCACCTGCTTGGCCTGATCATCCAGACGATCGAAGGCTTCAGCTACCATCGGGAGTGGCAGCAGGGCGGAGAGCTGGCACTCGAATTCACGGGACGTGTCGAGGGACTGGATCTACAGGGAATCGACCTGATCAGTCTCGATACTGAAGGCAGCATCGCCCGACTCGACGTGTTGATCCGTCCGGTGAACGCCGTCAACGCGCTGATGGGCATCATCACTCCACAGCTGGCGACGTTCCTGGCCGAGCCAGACTGAGCCGATGGCGGGCAGAAGGACGTTGATTCGAGCGGTCGTGATCGTGGCCGTATTCGCTGGCTTCGTCGCCTACGTCCGCTGGTCGATTCCAAACAGCTCCGGACGCAGCTGCCTCGTCGCCTACGAGGTCACCAACGCCTGGACACAGCTCGGGACGCACCGGGTGATGTTTTCAGACGGCCGGGTGGGATTCGTCGGCATGGGTCCTGACGAGCATCGGCCGCGCTACAGGCTGCGACGATACTCGGCGTAGTCCACGAGCGCGCGCAGTGCGTTGATCGCACGGTGGGCGCTCTGGTAGCAGAGGCGGCCTTCTTCCTTGACGCCGAGGGAGCCCGCGTTGCCGTAGTGCCGGTCGGTGTGGACCAGCTCGGTCACCGTCAGCAGCGGCTTGTCGTGACGCTCCGAGGCCTCCCGTGCGGCGCTGGCGTAACGCCGGTCCTGGCGCTCATGGAACGCCACGATGCGTTCGAGACCGTGATCGGGATAGAAGCGACCCCTCTTGAGCACGTTGGCCGACGCGGCCTGGATGCCGATGCCGAGCTGGATCACGGCATCGACATCGGGATGCGCACAGATCAGGTCGAGCACCTCGGGGATCGTGTCGCGGGTCTCGCCGCCGGCCAGGTCGATCGGGTTGTTGCGGCTCCAGCGGGCCGGCACCAGCGTGTCGATCTTCTGCTTGATCCCGATCGGGAGCGGGATCAGATCGAGACCGGCTGCTGCGCAAGCGTCCGCAGCGAGAACGCCCCAGCCCCCGGCCGTGGTGAATACGATCGTGCGCCGGCCTTTGGGAAGCGGCTGTGTCGCCAGTGTCGCGGCCCATTCGAAGGCCTCTTCCACCGTCGGCGCTCGCAGAACGCCGAGCTGGCGTGCCACACCGTCGAAGATCGCGTCGTCGGTCGCTAGTGAACCCGTGTGGCTCGCTGCGGCACGCTGGCCCTCAGCCGCCACGCCGCCCTTTACCAGCACGAGAGGCTTGCGTGCCGTCAGCCGTCGTACGACCTCGATCAGCCGCTGGCCGCCATCGATGCCCTCGAGATAGGCGAGCACTACGTCAGTGTCGGGGTCGGCAGCAAAATATTCGAAGTAGTCGGCCAGCTTCGTCTGGGCGGAGTTTCCGCACGAGATGGCCTTGCTGATGCCGATCCCGCTTTCAACGGCATGATTCAAGAACGCCGAGACCAGGTTGCCGCTCTGGCTCACCACCGCGATCCGCCCCGGCGGCGGATACGGCGCAACGATCTGGGCGCACATGGAGCGCGGCGTCGAAATCACACCCTGGCCGTTCGGTCCCGCCATCAGCATGCCGAGCTCGTTGGCAAGATCGACAAGCCGGCGTTGCATCTGCCTGCCCTCTTCCCCCGCCTCGCCGTAGCCCGCGCTCGTGACGAACGCGGCCTTCACACCCTTGGCGGCACACGCCCGCAACAAGTCTTCGTTCACCTTGTTGGGTGTGCACACGAAGACCAGATCGGCCTTGCCGTCCGGGATTTCGGAGATGTCCCGGTAGGTCGGATGACCGAGAATTTCCGACCCGTCGCGATTCACAGGGAAGACGTCGCCGTCGAAGTCGAAGCGGAGCAGGTTGTGAAACGCCACGAAGCCGAACTTGCCGGGGTGGGTCGAGGCCCCCGCCACGACGATGCCGCGCGGGTGGAAGAGCGGGCGGAAACGTTCGAGCACCGCCTCATCCGACAGCGGCTCGGACACCTCCACAGTCGGCGCTGCCTCGGGACCGAGTTCGACCAGGGCATCGACCGCGACCGGAACGCCTTGGCGCAGGATCAGTGGATTCAGGTCAACGCTCCGGACGTCCGGACGCTCGATCGCGAGGCGACCGATCCCGACCAGCAGCTTCGCGAGCGCGTCCTGGTCGGCGGCCGGCTCTCCCCGGAAGGGCTCGGTCAAGAGCTTGCTCGCCTGCAGGCGGCCGATCATGGCGCCCGCTTCGGTTTCGGTGAGCGGTGCCGAAGCAAAGACCACATCCCCCAGGGCCTCGGTCAGGATTCCACCGAGGCCAAGCATCACGCAGGGCCCAAACTCGGGATCGCGCACCAGCCCGACGATCAGCTCGCGCTTGCCCTGCACCATCTCGGCCACGAGCAGTTCGACCTCGCCGTCTTCAGTCCGCGCTCGTCCCAGCAGGTCCTCGGCCGCGGCGCGCACCGCTGCCTCGGAGCCCAGGCCCAGTCGCACCAGATCGCGCTCGGTCTTGTGCGCGATCGCGTCTCCGCAGAGCTTCAGCACCACGGGCAGGCCAAGTTCTGCGGCGGCGCGAGCAGCCCCATCGGCGTCTTTCGCCAACTGCTCGCGCGCCACCGGAAC
The DNA here is from genome assembly GCA_004356735.1 of Deltaproteobacteria bacterium. Lineage (GTDB taxonomy): Bacteria > Myxococcota_A > UBA9160 > UBA9160 > SMWR01 > SMWR01. The sequence continues at coordinate 267 of SMWR01000115.1, read as the reverse complement.
GCCGTAGTCCGCCACTAGCTGCTTCGAAGCGTGCTCCGAGAGCAGCGTTCCGGTCGAATCGGACATGTGCGGTCTCCGGCTCCCCGATTCCGGCTTCCCGATTCCGGCTTCCCGATTCCTACTGGATGACCCGAAGGCCGCTCAGCAGACCTCGAACAGGCCGGCTGCGCCCATGCCGCCACCAACACACATGGTGACGATGCCGAGCTTGCCGCCCGTGCGACGCAGCTGACGCAGCAGCTGACCCGTCATGCGTGAGCCCGTCAT
>SMWR01000114.1 GCA_004356735.1 Deltaproteobacteria bacterium | reverse complement strand
GCGGGCGTTTTCGCTCGATCGATTCGCCTAGAAGCTGCCGATGAACCACCTCGGAACATCACCCACGAGACCCCACGCATGCGACCTGGGCCAGTCAGCGGAGCGATGCGCCATGCGCGGTGGGCCCGCATGCACGAACGGGGACGTTGTTGAATATTCAATTCCTCAACGCCGAGAAATGATCATGAACGGGGCGGAGTTGAATATTCAACAACGTCCCCGTTTGCCGGCCTAGAGCGCCGACCACCCCGTGCCGCGGTGGACGGGCTCGATCGTCTTCGGGTGGAAGATCTCGGAGAAGATCGCCAGGGACTCGACCAGACGGGGACCGGGTCGGTTGAAGAACTGGTTTCCGTCGGTCAGGAACACGCGTCCCTGTTCTACCGCGCGCAGCTGGGGCCAGGGCGGCCGCTCGATCACGCTCATCAGCTCCTCGCGCGTGCGGCCGAGATCGAAGCCACAGGGAAGCACGACGATCACGTCGGGATCGGCATCCGTGAGCTCAGCGACCGTGAGCCACGCGGAGTGGGAGCCCGCTCTGCCCAGCAGGTTCTGGCCGCCGGCCAGCGTCACCAGCTCCGGGATCCAGTTTCCGGCGGCCATCAAGGGGTCCAGCCACTCGATGCAGGCCACGCGCGGTCGCCGCGATTGGCTGGGAGTCCGCTCTGCGATCTCCGTGAGCCGGTCCGCCAGAGAATTGGTCAGCTCGCTGCCGCGTTCGCCGGCGCTGAGAGCCACGGCTACCTCGATGATCGAGCGCCAGACATCACCAAGAGTTTGGGGCGACAGCGACACGACCTTGGGCCGTTCGCCGGTCCAGATCGCGAGCGCGGATTCCAGGTCTCCGAGGCTGGCGGCGCAGACCTCGCACTGGTCCTGGGTCAGGATGTGGGTCGGAGCCAGCTCGCGGAGCCCATCCGCGTCGACCTCGTAGACCGAGAGCCCGTCGCGCACCAGGCTCTTCACCCGGTCGTCGATCTCGCGGCTGCCGGCCCGAGCGTCGAGCTTGGGCCGGGTGAGCACCGGCAGGTCCCGGATCTCGGGAGGGAAATCGCATTCGTGGGAACGGCCGACCAGCTGCGGGCCGAAGCCCAGGGCACAGGCGATCTCGGTCGTGCTGGGGAGCAGGGAGACGATCCGTTCCATCCGTAGCAGTCTACCGTCGCCGCCGGGACGATTTTTGCTAGATTTTCGCCCCGGCCATGGACTCCCTGAGCGCCTTCCATCCCGCGATTCGCAGCTGGTTCGAGCGCCGTTTTCCGCTCGGACCGACCGAGGCCCAGGCGCAGGGCTGGCCGACCATCGCCCAGGGTCGCGACACGCTGATTGCCGCGCCCACCGGCACCGGCAAGACCCTCACCGCATTTCTCGTCTGTATCGACCGGCTCTACAAGGAGTTCGAGTCGATGGGCGGGCTCGAGGACGAGATCCATCTCGTCTACGTGTCGCCGCTCAAGGCGCTGGGTGTCGACATCCAGAAGAATCTCCAGGAGCCGCTGGCGGAGATCGCCGATATCGCGCTCGAGTTCGGGATCCCGGCGCCCCCCGTCCGCGTGCTGGTCCGAAGCGGCGACACGCCGGCTTCCGAGCGCGTGGCGATGCTCAAACGGCCGCCGCACCTGCTGATCACGACGCCCGAGTCGTTGTATCTGCTGGTGACCGCCGAGAAGAGCCGAGAGCGGTTGCGCCGGGTCCATACCGTCATCGTCGACGAGATCCACGCCGTTGCACGTGACAAGCGCGGGTCGCACCTGGCCATCACGCTCGAGCGCCTGAGTGCGCTGTGCCCCGAGCGCCCGATCCGGATTGGACTCTCGGCGACCCAACGACCGATCGAGACCATATCCCGGCTGCTGGTGGGTGCCGGCGTCGACCGATCCAACGACGACGGCACACCGCGCTGCGCCATCGTCGACGTCGGACATCGGCGGGTTCTCGATGTCGCGATCGAGGTGCCGGGCAGCGAGCTCGAAGCTGTGGCGTCGGCTGAGCAGTGGGGTGAGCTGCTCGACTCGATCGCCGCCCAGGTCGAGCAGCATCACACCACCCTCGTCTTCTCGAACACGCGGCGGCTGGCCGAACGCGTGGCCCATCTGCTGGAGCAACGTCTCGGCGAGGGTCAGGTGGCCGCCCACCACGGCAGCCTGTCCAAGCAGCGGCGGCTCAAGGTCGAGGACAGGCTGCGGGCAGGCCAGCTCAAGGTACTGGTGGCAACCGCGTCCCTCGAGCTCGGGATCGACATCGGCCCCATCGAGCTGGTGTGTCAGCTGGGGACGCCGCGCAGTATTGCGACCTTCCTGCAGCGCATCGGACGTTCGGGCCACCAACGCGGTGGAACGCCCAAGGGTCGTCTGTACCCGATGACGCGCGATGAGCTGGTCGAGTGCGCCGCATTGCTGCGCGCCGTCCAGGATGGACGGCTCGATCGCGTCGATCCACCCGTTGCGCCGCTCGACATCCTGGCTCAACAGATTGTGGCCGCCTGCGGTGCAGAAGACTGGAAAGAAGACGATCTCTTCGAATTGATGCGTCGCGCGGCCCCCTATGCAGAGCTCTCACGAGAACACTTCGACGAGATCGTGCAGATGCTCTCCGAGGGCATCCTCACCGGACGCGGGCTGCGCGCAGCGTACCTTCACCGAGACCGTATCAACGGTGTGTTGCACGGCCGCCGGGGTGCGCGTCTCGCTGCGCTGACGTCGGGTGGCGCCATCCCCGACACGGCCCAATATCGCGTTGTCGCCGATCCCGATGACACCTTCATTGGCAGCGTCGACGAAGACTGGGCGATCGAGAGCATGGCGGGTGACATCTTCCTGCTGGGCAGCACCTCGTGGCAGATCCGTCGCATCGAGTCCGGAGTCGTTCGTGTCCGCGACGCCCAGGGACAGCCGCCGACGATTCCGTTCTGGCTCGGCGAAGCTCCTGCGCGAACCGCGGAACTCTCACAGGAGGTGTCTCGGCTGCGCGCCGACGTCGAGGCGAAGCTCGTGTCCGATGGCAAGGGCGCCGCCACGAGCTGGCTGGCCGACGAGGTCGGCATCGTGCGCGCAGGCGCCGAGCAGATCGTTCGCTACATCGCAGCCGGTCGCGCCGCGCTCGGGGTCGTGCCGACCCAGAAAGAACTGGTGATCGAGCGCTTCTTCGATGAGACCGGCGGCATGCAGCTCGTGGTGCACGCGCCCTTCGGCAGACGCATCAACCGCGGACTGGGCCTCACCCTCAGAAAACGCATCTGCCGCAGCTTCAACTTCGAGATCCAGGCGGCGGCGAGCGACGATGCCGTAGTGCTCTCGCTCGGGCCTCAGCACAGCTTTTCGCTCGCCGACTTCACCGGGATGATGAGGCCCGAGGGTGTCCGGGAAACGCTGACGCAGGCCGTTCTGCCCGCACCCATGTTCACGGCGCGCTGGCGTTGGAACCTGTCGCGCTCGCTGGCGATCTTGCGTCGCAAGGGAGGCAAGAAGAACCCGCCGCCGATCCAGCGGATGGAAGCCGATGACCTGATGGCTGCAATCTTCCCGACCCTGGCCGCCTGCCAGGAGCACCAGTCCGGCCCCATCGAGATTCCCGACCACCCGATCGTTCGCCAGACCCTGGACGATTGTCTCAGTGAAGCGATGGACGTCGACGGCCTGATCGAACTGTTCGAAGCGATCAGAGAAAAACGAATCAACGTCCACCTGTGCGACACGACCGAGCCGTCGCCCTTCTCCCACGAGATCTTGAACGGTAAGCCGTTCACGTTCCTCGACAACGCTCCGCTGGAAGAGCGCCGCACCCGGGCGGTGAGCGTGCGCCGGGGTCTGCCCGATGACGTGCGCGATCTGGCGCGGCTCGATCCCGATGCCATCGAGAAGGTGCGCGACGAGGCGGCTCCCTCCCCGCGTGATGCCAACGAGCTTCACGACCTGCTGCTGCAGCAAGTGGTGCGGCGACCGGATCTGCGCTGGGAGCCTTGGTTCGATTCGCTCGTTCGCGAAGGTCGCGCAGCCCGCCTGGCGACGCCTTCCGGCAGCCTGTGGCTGGCCGCCGAGCGAAAGTTCGCCGCCCTGGCGCTCTTTCCCGAGGCGCGGACCGAGCCCGAGATCTCGCTACCCGAGCCACTGGCGAGCCAGCCGCGACCCGGCAGTGACGAAGCGGCCGCCGAGGCGCTGCGCGGCCATCTCGATGCCCTCGGGCCGGTGACGCTGCGTCAGCTCACGGAGCTGACCGGCCTGCAGCCCATTCACGTTGAGCAGGGTGTGGCCCGGCTCGAGCTGTCGGGATTCCTGCTGCGGGGCTGGTTCGAGCCGGATCGGGCCGGGTCCGAGCAGCTGTGCGCCCGAAGACTGCTGGCCCGGATCCACATCTACACCCAGGAGCGGCTGCGCCGCGAAATCGAGCCGGTGACGGCCCAGGACCTGATGCGCTTCCTGCTGCGTTGGCAGCACGTGGCGCCCGAAACGCGGCGCGAAGGTCGTCGCGGTGTGCTGGCCGTGGTCGAACAGCTCCAGGGTTTCGAGCTGGCGGCGGGTTCGTGGGAAGAAGCGGTGCTGCCGGTGCGCATGGCCGGATACCGGCCCGAGTGGCTGGACGATCTCTGTCTCTCGGGCGAGGTGGCCTGGGCGCGTCTCGGTGTGCGCGACCCCGCGGGAGACGAAGAAATAGACGCGGGTCGCGGAGGTGCAGTGCCATCGCGCGCGACGCCGCTCAGCCTGGCTGTCCGCGAAGATCTCGGTTGGTTGCTCCAGTCGGTGCGCGGTTCCCAGGTTCCGCGAGAGCCAGGGCCCGGGGCGGCGCGCGATCTGCTCGAGACCCTTCGCTTGCGTGGGGCACTGTTCTTCTCCGAGCTGGTGACCCAGACGGGTCGCCTGCCGGTTGAAGTGGAGCAGGGTGTCTGGGACCTGGTCTCTCGCGGCCTCGTGACGGCGGACGGCTTCCACTCGGTTCGCGCCCTGCTCGGTTCGCGAGAGGCTGCGGGCCGGGGTTTTGGAAGGCGCCCGAGGCGCCGACGCGGCCTGCGCCGGGGTGGCCGCGGTCGCGTGGGGAAAGAAGGGCGCTGGTCGGTGCTGGCGCCGAGCGTGCTGAGCTCGAACGGAGCGGACGCGGATGCCGAAGAGCTGGCCGAAGCCGTGGCCGAGCAGCTTCTCGCGCGCTGGGGCGTCGTCTTTCGCGACCTGCTCACCCGCGAGAACCTGGCGGTTTCGTGGCGCGAGATCTTGTGGGCGCTGCGTCGCATGGAAGCGCGCGGCATCGTCAGGGGCGGCCGCTTCGTGACGGGCTTCAGCGGCGAGCAGTACGCGCTTCCCGGTGCCGTCGATGCGCTGCGCCGCACGCGCAAGCTACCGCGCAACGGAGAGATCGTGCGGCTGTCGGCGGTCGATCCACTCAACCTCGTCGGTATCGTCACCCCAGGGCCGCGGATTCCCGCCGTGCGAACCCGGGAGGTGGTGTATCGCGATGGCCTTCCGCTGCAGCCCGACGACTTCGTTTCGGAGACGCCTTCGATCGCGGGCGCTTGATCGGCGTTGCCTGCCAGAAGGCCGCCAGCGGATATTGAGCGCCGTGCTTCGCGTGCAAGCGTTGCGTGGCTGGGGCGTTTCAGCCTGAGCGCTCGTGCTACCGTGGGCGCGCCATGGGTCTTCTCGACGGAAAGCGTGGGTTGGTCACCGGTGCCGCTTCGGGTATCGGTCTCGCGGCTGCAAGACGCATGGTCGCAGAAGGTGCTCGGGTCGCGTTGCTCGATGTGAACGAGGAGGCGCTCGATGAAGTTGCCCGGGAACTGGATGCGCCGGCGCTCGTCGCTGACGTCGGCGATGCCGATGCGGTCCAGTCGGCCGTCGACGAAGCCGTGAAGCAGCTCGGCGGACTCGAACTCCTCTTCAACAATGCCGGCGTCGGCCAGCTGCGAAGCCTGCACCGCTACCAGCCGAAAGAAGTCGATCGGATCATCCGGGTGAATCTCGTCGGTGTCTTCAACGGTCTGCGCTCCGCGGTGCCGGTGATCCAGGCCGCCGGTGGCGGAGCCATCGTCAACTGCTCGTCGGCAGCGGCATGGCAGCCGACCCGCGGCGAGTCTCCCTATTGCGCGGCGAAGGCGGCCGTCATCGCTTTGACCAAGAGTGCAGCACTCGAGTACGCGCCATCGATTCGCGTGAATTCGGTCTCACCCGGGGTGATCCGCACCAACCTGACCGAGGCCCTGTTCCAGATTGACGGACTGATCGACCCGGTGCTGGAGCAGATGCCCCTCGGGCACGTCGGCGAGCCCGAGGCGGTGGCCGACGTGGTCGTCTTCCTGCTGTCGGACAAGGCGCGCTTCGTGACCGGTCAGGATCTCGTGGTCGATGGAGGCCTGGGGCTTCCCGGTGCGGGTCTCGACAGCATGTTGTCGAAGCTGCTGAGCATGATCGAGAAGGCCTGACCGCGGGGTGCGATCAGGCCTGGCCACGGGACGTGATCAGGCCTGACCACGGGACGTGGTCAGGGATCGGAATCGGGTGACCCGTAGCCTGCGGCGAGCCCTCGCAGCGCGAAGGCGACGATCCACAGGCTGAGAAGCCGGGGGGCGGCGTTGGAGGCCCGGTCGGCGCCCGTTTACAGCAACTCCCTGGTTTTCGAGCCGCGCTAGCAGCTTTTGCGCGATTGGAGCAGGGGGGAGCCGAGGGACGCCCACCGAAGGTTGGACGGGTCGCCCGGGCTCAGACGAGCCCTGCAAGTGGCCGAAACGATGGAGGTGAGAGTGCTCGTCGCGGACGACCAGAGCTTCTGGCGCAAGGCGCTCGAGGAATCGCTCCTCGAGAACGGCCATCGCGTCATCGTTGCCGAGTCGGGTGAGAAGGCGTGGCAAGTTCTGGAGGCCGAGTCGGACATCGACCTGCTGGTCACCGACTGGATCATGCCGGGTGTGGATGGGCTGGAGCTCTGCCGGCGGGCCCGCGCGATGCAGCGAAACCGCTATCTGCCCATCATCCTGATGACCTCGCGCGTCGATTCCTCGGATCTGGTGGGCGCCCTCGAGGCCGGGGCTGACGCCTTCGTTCGCAAGCCCTTCGACGAGCCCGAACTGCTGGCCCAGATCCGCGTGGTGGAACGCATCATCGATCTCGAGAGCGGTCTCGAGAGCCGCATCGAGGAGCTCCGCCGGATCAACGAGCGGATCGAAAAGGACCTCTGCCATGCGGCCGATCTCCAGCGCTCCTTGATGCCGGCTGTTCCTCCGGACGTGATGGGCGTCCGCTTCGCCTGGCATTTTGCCACCAGCCGGCACCTGGGCGGCGATATCTTCAACGTCGTGAGCCTCGATGAGGATCACGTGGGTATTCACCTGCTCGACGTGTCCGGCCACGGAACTTCCGCGGCACTGCATTCGGTGGCGCTCAGCCACGTGCTGCATTCCAACAACCAGCAGGGCGGAATCTTGAAGCGGCTCTCACCGCGGGGAGGCGAACCCTACCTGGTGCCTCCGGCCCAGGTGGCCCAGGAGCTCAACCGTCGATTTCCGTTGATCGAGCGGTCGGGCCACTACTTTACGTTCTTCTATGGAAT
>SMWR01000113.1 GCA_004356735.1 Deltaproteobacteria bacterium | reverse complement strand
CGGGCCTCCGCCTGGGGCCCCCACGGCCTGGAGTCGAGTGTCGGCTTCGCGTGGGTGTGGCGGAATCCGGAGGGCGCCGTCCCGATTGTCCGTTATTGGAAGTCGGTCTAGATCCCGACTTCACCTCGAGAGCCGGCGCGCTTCCGCACCTCGGCTCTTTTCTTTTCGGGAGGAGGTAGCCCGCGCTGGGTCGGAAGCGCTGGCCAGTCGATGGTGGGTCCCAGTCGTCGAGCGAGTGTTCTGCACGCGCGGCCCTCGGCTGCCAAGCTCTGGAGGGTTGTGCGGCCGGCCCCGGTGACGACGGCCACGCGACCCGGGTGCCGTTGCGGTTGCTTCTACGCAATTCCAAAGCCTTGGGGTAGGCTGCGCGTCCATGCAGGCCATCGTGATCGAGCAGACCGATGACGGGCCCGTCTTGAGCATGGGCGAGATTGCTGCTCCAGCTCTCGAGCCCGGCAGCCTGCGCTTGCGCGTGGCGGCGACCGCGGTCAACCGGGCCGATCTGCTCCAGGCGCGCGGGTTCTATCCACCCCCTCCGGGTGCCTCGGAGACGTTGGGACTCGAGTGCGCGGGCGAGGTGGTCGAGGTGGGGGACGGCGTCAGCGGCTGGACGTCGGGCGACCGGGCCATGGCCCTGCTGGCCGGGGGTGGCTACGCGCAGGAGGTCGTCGTCGACGCGGGATCCGTGATGCGGGTTCCCGATGGAATGGAGTTCGATCAGGCGGCCGCACTTCCCGAGGTCTATCTGACGGTCTTCTTGAATGTCTTCCAGCTCGGGCAGTTCCCGGCGGCGGGGGCCGCTCTGGTTCACGGAGGCGGCTCCGGCATCGGCACGGCCGCGATCCAGCTGCTGAAGGCGGCGGGTGGCCGTATCGTCGTCACAGCCGGCAGCGCGCAGAAGTGCGCGCGCTGTCTCGACCTCGGAGCCGACGTGGCCGTGAACTACAACGAGGGCGACTTCGTCGAAGCCTGCAAGCAGGCGACGGACGGCCAGGGCGTCGACGTGGTGCTCGATTCGATCGGCGGCCCGTACCTGGCCCAGAACCTGACGGCGCTCGCGACCGGCGGGCGCCTGGTCGTGATCGGGTTGATGGGCGGAGCGAAGGCCGAGATCAATCTGGGTCTGCTGCTGGCGCGGCGTCTCCAGGTCATCGGTTCGACCCTGCGCGCCAGACCTCTGGCGCAGAAGGCCGCGATCGTTGCTGGCTTCCTGGAGCGCTTCGGGGTGGGGCTTGCGGCGGGCGAGATCGCGCCCGTGGTCGATCGCGTGCTTCCGCTGGCCGCTGCCGGCGAGGCCCATCGGGTCGTCCAGGCCAGCGAACACTTTGGCAAGGTGGTCCTCCGCGTTTCCTGAGCGGATTCGAGCGGGGGGCGGCCTCCAGGGACCGGGATGGATTGACGAGTCGATGCCTCCCGTTAGCTTGGACCTGTGGGCGAGGTCCGCCCACGAGAGGAAGACATGGACCTGTCCTACACCGCCGAAGAAGAGGCCTTCCGCGCGAAGGTCCGGGGCTGGATCGAAGCGAACAAGCCCCAGGGCGGTGCCCGTCCGGGCATCGAGGAGCTGCGCGATTGGCAGAAGCGCCTCCACGCGGCCGGCTATCTGGGGGCGGGCTGGCCCAAGCAGCACGGGGGTGGCGGTCTCTCGGACCTCGAGCAGGCCATCCTCAACGAGGAATTTGCGCACGCGAACGCTCCCGGTGCGCTCGGGTCGATGGGAATCTCGTGGGTCGGTCCGGCGATCCTGCGCTTTGGAACCGAGCAGCAGAAGCAGAAGTTCGTGCCACGCGTGCTCTCGGGCGATGACATCTGGGCAACGGGTTATTCGGAGCCCAATGCCGGCAGCGACATGTACAACACCCAGACCCGGGCCGTGAAGGATGGCGACCACTACATCATCAACGGCCAGAAGGTCTGGACGAGCCTCGCCCACGCTTCCAACTGGTACTTCCTCTTGGTTCGCACCAGCACCGACGGTCACAAGGTTGCCGGTCTCTCGCTCTTCCTGGTTCCCATGGACACGCCTGGCATCGACATACGTCCGACGCCCATGATCACGGGAGACCGGGAGTTCAGCGAAGTCTTCCTGAGCGACGTGCGCGTCCACCAGTCGTGCCTGCTCGGAAAGGCAGGGCAGGGCTACGAAATCGTCTCCTCGGCACTCATCAACGAGCGCTCGGGCATCGCCGCGGGCATCCGTTTCGACCAGGGCGTCCAGAAGCTGATCGCGACCGCGCGGCGTTTCGGTCTCGACCAGAACCCCAGCTGGCGCGAGCGCATCGCGTCGCTGGCGATCCAGGCCAAGGTCATGAAGGCCTTCGGCCTCCGCGTGCTGAGCGACCAGCTCCACGGCCGATTCAATCCCCACACCTCAGCGGCCATGAAGTGCATCGCCACCCGGCTGACCCAGGAATTTTCGGAGACCGGCGTTGAAATGGAAGGCTATTACGGAACGCTCTTCGACGTCGAGACTTCCGCGATGAACGACGCCAGCTCGACCTGGTCGGGACGCTATCTCTCCGACCGCGCCATGACGATTGCGGGCGGCACGACCGAGATCCAGAAGAACATCGTGGCCGAGCGGATTCTCGGATTGCCGCGTCGCTAGAAGCAGGACCCTGCCGATGAGTTGCCTGTTGCTGAGGACAGCAAGGGGGACGAGGCGTGACATCGCGCATGCTGTGCACGGACTGTTTCGAAACGAGCCATCCGCAGACCCTGCTCGCTGGCTCCGACCGGATCGAGATGGTTGCTTGGCTGTGCTTTGCGTTGCCGGGTTGGCTCTACTGTTGGTGGCGTCACATGCTGCGGATCAAGGTTTGCGGCGTGTGCGGCGGGTCGTCGTTGCTGCGCGAAGCCCGTGCTGCTGCCGCCAACGATCCCAACGCGAACCGCGCCCAGCCGGCGCCCGTCGTCTGCAATCTCCACGGACCGGTGCGCTGGCCGCGTCCGTTCGCGACGCCGCGCGAGCGTCTCCACGCCGGATCGCTGGGTGCGATTGCCTCGATCGCCGCGCTGCTCGCGGGCCTGCTTGCCGCCGCCGACGTGGCGGGGCTGCTGATTCCCGTCATCTGTCTCACGTTCTCGGCGTTGCTGGGGACAGCATGGTGGGTTCGTTCTCTCAACCTCTGGCTGCGCAGCCGGGCACGCCTCAGCAGCTGCCGCGCCTGGGCGGCCGACGGTCGTGAGATTCCCATCGAATCGGTCTGAGCGAACGGAATGGGTCTGAGCGAACGGGCCTGGCGTGATGCTTCGGCTGTCGAACTGTGCCCGATCTCAACCGGCGCGACGCGATCGCGGCCGCTGGGCTCGAGGCTTTCGAGATGGCCAAGCACCGCGTCGACAGGAGCGGACCGGTATCCGACCCCAAGGGGCAGTCCCGAGCGGATTTCTTCACTGAAAACGGCTAGGTGCAAGCCTGCTGGCACCCCCCGCGCAGGCGCCGGAATTCCGCTAGTCTGCTCGCCTTTGCCACGCAGAGAACGATCAGGAGGTCGATGTCCGATGGCCGACGTGCAGCGGACTCTTTCCATCATCAAGCCCGATGCCACGGGCCGACCGGGTGTTGTCGGACAGATCCTGGCCCGCTTCGAGGAAGCCGGGCTGCAGATTGTCGCCCTGAAGAAGGTCCAGCTCAGTGAGGAGTTGGCGAAGGGCTTCTACGCAGTCCACAAGGAGCGCCCCTTCTACGGCGACCTGATCAAGTTCATGACCTCGGGTCCTGTGGTCGTCAGCGTGCTGGAGGGCCCGGATGCGATCGCCAAGAATCGCGAGTTGATGGGACCCACCAACTCCGAAGAGGCGCCGGCCGGCACGATCCGAGGCGATTTCGGTACCGATATCGAGCGGAACGCCGCTCACGGCTCCGACGCCCCGGAGACCGCACGGGTCGAAATCGCCTATTTCTTCAATGCATCAGAAATGCTGGCCCCCGTCGAGGCGGTGCCGGCCTAGAGGGCGCAATCCCCCTGGAATTGTGCAGAACCAAGGGCATCAGCTGAAGGCTGACGTCCTCGTCATGCGTATGCGCGGGCCATCAGCAGGATGAGGCCCACGTAGGTGAGCGTCAGCCAGAAACCCTGGTGCTTGAGTGCGCGACTCACGAGGTATGTTCCCCCCTGCCCCGTGTGATGTTCAATGGTCATGCGAACTGAGCCATTCGCAACGAAGCATCATCTCTTCGTTTCGAACGTTTTCCCCACGGCTTGAGTGTTAGCACACAAGAACAGCGTTTTAAGTGACGCCGGTCACCCAAGTTCCTCCCTTTTCGGGAGTGTTTTCGAAAGGTAAGTGTGATGGGACTCCGCGAACAGCTCGACTCCGACATGAAGGCAGCCCTGAAGAGCCGCGAATCGCTCCGGCTCGAAACGATCCGGGGTGCGCGGGGCGCCATTCGGAACAAGGAGATCGAGGTCGGCGATGCCCTCGATGACGATGGAATCATGCGAGTGCTGCGCACGCTCGTGAAGCAGCGGATGGACTCGGTCGAACAGTTTCGGGCGGCCGGCCGGGACGATCTAGCCGACAAGGAGCTGTCCGAGCAGGCCGTTCTGGAGCGCTACCTGCCCCGCGCGCCCGATGCGGCCGAGATCGAAAAGGTGGTCGTCCAGCTGATCGCCGAGGTTGGTGCCGAGGGACCTCGCGACCTGGGCAAGGTCATGCAGCCGGCCTTGGAGCGGCTGGGGCCGGCGGCCGACGGCAAGCGGGTCAGCGAGACGGTCAAGCGGCTGCTCTCGGGGTCCTAGACGCCAAGCCGCTGGCGGCCCGGGTTCCGCGGCCCTGCCACGAACTCGCCCGGCTCAGCGCCCCGCCAGCCAGATGTCCCGCTCGAAGCGCCGGGCGGCGGGGTCCAAGGGGAGGCCGCCCGCCCGGAGCGCGAAGCCTCAGCGGCCCTGGAATTTCGGAGGGCGTCGCTGGCGCGCGGCTGCCAGACCCTCGTGCACGTCCTGGGATTCGAAGCAGATCGCCTGCTCCTGGGCCTCGAAGAACAGCTGATCTTCCAGGCTGGAGTCCAGGGACCGGGCCAGGGAGCGCTTGACGGCGCGGTTGGCCAGCGGCGCTGCTCGGGCGAAGGCGGCGCCCATCTGCCTTGCCTCGGGGAGGACCTGCTCCGCCGGCAGTGCACGATTGACCAGTCCGATTCCGGCGGCCTCTTCGCCGAGAAAGAGACGGCTCGAATACAGCAGCTCGGCGGCGTGCGCCGGGCCGACCAGTCGCGGCAGGGTCCAGGTTGCGCCCATGCCGGGTTCGAGCCCGAGGGCCGTGAAGTTGAGCCCCAGCTTGGCCTCGGCATTGGCCAGACGGACATCGCAGCCCAGCGCCACGCAGAGTCCCGCGCCGATGGCGGCCCCATTGATGGCCGCGATCGTCGGGCAGGGCAGGTCGCGCACCGCCAGGAACAGCTTGTAAAAGGCGCGCATGCGGTCGCGGATGGCATCGCGGGCGACGCCGGGAGCGGCGGCAGCCTCGTCGGCCCGAGCCTGGATCATGTTCAGGTCGCCCCCGGCCGAGAAGGCACGCCCGGCGCCGGTCAGGATCACCACACGGAGCGAGTCGTCGTCGGCCAGCTCGGCAACCTGGGTCGAGAAGGCCCGGCCCATGGCCTCGGTCATGGCGTTGCGGCGTTCGGGATCGTTGAAGGTGAGCGTGACGACATCTCCGTCACGCTCCAAAAGAACCAGGGGATCGGACATGGTGCTTAGCCTGCCCGAGCCCCCCTGAATCAGCAACCTCCCCCACTCACGCCCGGCAATTCGCCGCTGCGGCAATCCCCGCCCGCACTTTCATCCCGCAGTTCGCCGCCTCGGCGAACTGCAAGCCGCGCGAAGCGCGGCCACGGCCGCGGCCAGCTAATCCGCCGAGCGTCTCAGAAAGGCGGGCTGGTCCTCGTCATCGTCGTTGGTCGATCCACCGCGACGGATGAAGGTGGGAACGTCGAGCTGGTCTTCGGCGAAGGGCGACACGAAGTCGTCCGGCTTCTGAATCATGTCGGTAGCGATCACCGGATCGGTCTCCATGCCGGACTTCTCCTGAAGCGCGGCCGCCGGCAACGGCTCTCCCTCGGCCGCCGCCTCCCGACGCAGCGGTGTGATGTTGTCGGGCCGCTGCCGGAACGGCTCCGGGTGCTGATCGTGTCGCATCCGGTCATCGCCGAGGCCTGTGGCGATCACGGTGACCCGCATCTCGCCGTCGGGGATGCTGTCGTCGATGACGGCGCCAAAGATGATGTTGGCATCTTCGTGCGCCGCCTCCTGGATCAGCGTGGAAGCTTCGTTCACCTCGTAGAGGGTCAGGTCGGAGCCTCCCGTTATGTTGATCAGCACGCCGTGAGCGCCGTCGATGGAGAGGTCCTCCAGCAGCGGGCTCGAGATGGCGCTGCGAGCCGCTTCGATGGCGCGCTCCTCGCCCGTGGCGGAGCCGGTTCCCATCAGGGCCACACCCTTCTCGTTCATGATCGTCCGCACGTCGGCGAAGTCGAGATTGATCAGGCCGTGGATCGTGATCAGGTCCGAGATTCCGCGGACGGCGTTGAACAGCACCTCGTCGGCCAGCTTGAAGGCATCGCCGATCGCGGTGCCCTTGCCGGCGAGTGTCAGCAGTCGCTGGTTCGGGATGGTGATCACCGTGTCTACGACCCGATGCAGCTCGTCGAGGCCCTGCTCGGCATGCTTCATCCGCACGCGTCCCTCGAAGAGGAAGGGCTTGGTGACGACACCCACGGTCAGGGCTCCGACCTCGCGGGCGATTTCCGCCACCACGGGCGCCGCGCCTGTGCCGGTGCCGCCGCCCAGGCCCGCGGTCACGAACACCATGTCGGTGCCTTCCAGCATCTCGCGGATCCGATCCCGGACCTCGAGCGCAGAACATCGACCCTTTTCGGGGTCGGCGCCGCAACCCAAGCCGCGCGTGATCTCGGTCCCGAGTTGGACCTTGGTCGGCGCCAGGTTGTGCTCGAGTGCCTGGGCGTCCGTGTTGGCCGCGCAGAACTCCACGCCCTGGAGACCGGAGGCGATCATGTTGTTGAGGGCGTTGCCGCCGCCTCCACCGACCCCGATCACCTTGATCCGGGCGTTCTGATTGGAGGCCCCTTCGAATTCGAGCATCTCCCGGCCTTCGGACACGGCCGGTAGAAGATCGCCCTGGTTCTTCTTGCCGCCGGAGCTGCGACGTGTGGTCTTGGACATCTCTGAATCCCCCCCGCGCGGATGTCTAGCCGCGCGAAATGTAACACGAATGGGTATTTTTTGTATCGATCGAGACGTTTTTTCGCTGCACCATCACCCCATGTCCTCGTAGAACCAGTCGCGCATGCGCTGCTTCACCCGGCCGAAGATGGAGTCGTCCCGGATCCGGAAGCGGGTCGCCGGTCGCGAGTTGCTCTGGCTGGCGCCGAACAGCGCGAGGCCGACACCGGTGGCGTACATGGGCCCGCGAACGACGTCCCGGAGCCCGCCGATGTGGGTCGGGATTCCCGGCCGCACCGGCGCCTCGAAGATCTCCTCCGCGAGATCGGCCAGACCGTTCAACGCCGAGCAGCCGCCGGTCAGGACGACCCCGGACGGGATCCGGTCCTCCAGGCCGGTCTTGGCGATCTCCTGTCGCGCGAGGCTCAGGATCTCGTCCACCCGCGGTTCGATGATCTCGCACAGGATCTTGCGAGAGACTTGACGCGGTCGACGTCCTCCCACGCTTGGAACGCTGATCATGTCATCGCTGCCGAGGTAGCGGGCGGACGCCATCCCGAACTTCTTCTTGATCCGCTCCGCCTCTTCGAAGGGCGTCCGCAAGCCGACCGCGATGTCGTTCGAGATGTGGTAACCGCCGAGTCCGAGCACCGAGGTGTGCTGGATCGAACCCTCGCAGAAGACGGCTATATCCGTGGTGCCGCCTCCGATGTCGATCAGGCACACACCCAGGTCCCGTTCGTCATCGGCCAGGGTGGCCTCCGCCGAAGCCAGGGGCTCGAGGACGATGTCCATTACGTTGAGACCGGCCCGGTTGGCGCACTTCACGATGTTCTGCGCGCTGGTCACCGCCGCCGTCACGATGTGGATCTGGGCTTCGAGCCGGACGCCGCTCATTCCCAGTGGCTCCCGGATTCCGTCCTGGTCGTCGACGATGAACTCCTGGGGGATCACATGGATCACCTCACGGTCCATCGGGATCGCCACCGCCTTGGCGGCATCGATGACCCGCTTGATGTCACTCTCGCCTACTTCGCGGTCCTTGACCGCCACGACGCCGTGGGAATTGAGGGCACGGATGTGCCCGCCAGCGATCCCCGCATACACCGACGTGATCTCGCAGTCCGCCATCAGCTCCGCTTCCTCGACCGCATGCTTGATCGAGTCCACGGTGGCGTCGATGTCGACGACCACTCCCTTGCGGAGACCCCGAGACGGATGGGTACCGATCCCAACCACATCCAGGCCGTTCTCGGTGCGCTCCGCCACGATCACACAGATTTTCGTGGTGCCGATGTCGAGTCCGACGATCAGCTCTTCCTTGCGTGACATGTTCACCCCCCCAGGTGAGATGGCCGACCGGATCACCCGGCCGGCGCCGTGATGGACGGCAGCCCGTGTCCACGGGATGCCGCCACTTGAGCGGCCACAACATGCGGTCGCGGAAAACGCGAGTCCGCAGTCCAGGATTGGGACTGCGGCGCAGTCCAGGATTGGGACTGCGGAACATCGAGAACGGCCTGGTCGCTGAAGCGCAGGTCGATTCGGGTGGCCCGGGCGAGTTCGGGCAGTTCTGCATCGAGGACGCGGGCGAGCCGGTCGAGCTTTTCGTCCAGCTGACCCCGGCCGAGCACGATGCGAGCCGCGATGTCGGGCAGGCGTAGCCAGAGACCTTCCGGGTCGTCGCTGGCCGTGATGCCGATCTCGACCGCCGCCGGCAGGCCATGGTCTGCGAGTTGGCGGGGAAGGCTCACGGCTTCCGCCAGCGACCCGTGGGCCACGCCCGGTTCGAAGCGTTCGCGCGTCACGATCCGGGGCAGGCCCTCGAGGGATTCGCTCGAAACGCGATCGAACGGTGTGCCGTTGGCGTCGATGGCCCAGGTTTCGGTCCCCACCAGGGTTGCTGCCGCCTCGCGTTCTCGGACACCGATCAGCACCAGGCCGGAGGGCAGGCGCAGGGCCCGGGCATGTTCGATCCAGGGATGGGTCTCGAGCTGTGTCGCGAGCTCGGCGGGGTCCACCGTCTCGAGGGTCGTTCCCGCAACCAGCCCGCTGGCCGCCACCACGTCGGCACTGCTCAGGTGGCGAAGCCCCTGCACGGAGACGTGTTCCAGCTCGGCGTCCAGAGCCCAGCTGGCGCCGATCCAGGTGCCCGCGACCAGGGCGATCAGGGCGAGACCCACGGAGGCGATGCCGAGGCTCGGCAGCAACGCGGCTTCGCGTTGATTGCGCACCCGCTTGAGGTGGTGCATCGCACGCTGCCGCCGGGCCTGTGCCGAGCGCTCGATCCGGGTGACGCCGTGCGAGCGTCGGCCTCCCGATGTCCCTCCGATCTTGCGACGAATGCTCATGCGGGCCTCCCGATGATCCGGACTTCCGGGGCGAGCCAGACGCCGAACTGCTTGTGCACCTTCGTGCGCGCTGCCTCGATCAGTGCGAGAACATCGTTGGCACAAGCGCCGCCGATGTTGGCGATGAAATTCGCGTGGACCGGGGAGATCTCGGCGCCACCGATCCGGAGCCCTTTGAGGCCGGCGGCCTCGATCAAGCGGCCGGCGTGATCACCGGGCGGATTCTGGAAGACCGAGCCGCAGGACGGCACGTTGAGGGGCTGCGTGTCGGCCCGCCGGGCCAGCAGCCGATTCACCCCGAGGCGGACCTCGTCGGGGTTCGAAAGGACGACGCCGAACAGGACCGACAGAATGACCGATCCCGGTGCGAGGCCGCGCAGCGCCCGGTAGACGAAGCGGAGCCTGCCGCGACCCAGGTGCCGCACATGTCGACCGGTCGGACTCATGACTTCGATTTCGCGCACCACGTCTTTCATCTCGTTCTCGGGGATTCCGGCGTTCATGCTGAGCCAACCGCCGACGCTGCCGGGAATGCCCGATGCGAACTCGAGGCCCGACAGGCCGTGCGACGTGCAAAAGCGGGTGACCTGACTGTGGGACACTCCGGCTTCGGCGCGTACTCCAGCGTTGGGTCGTTCTTCCAGTCGGCGCATGCGGCTGAGCTGAATGGTGACGCCTTCGATTCCGCCATCGAGTACCAGGGTGTTGAAGCCCGAACCCAGTACCCGCTGCGGGACCTTGTGCTCCGCACAAATCGAGAGCAGGCGGGCCATGTCTTCGCGGCCGCTGGGATGCGCAAGCGCTTCCGCGTCACCCCCGATTCGCAGCGAGGTGTGGCGCGAGAGGGGTACACCGAAGCGGATTCCGTCGCCCAGCGCTTCCTCCAATTCGATCCGGACGGAACGGGGAATCACGCATCCTCCTTGCGCTGGCGGAGCCCAGCCACGATCCGTTCACTCAGCGTGTTGATGTTTCCGGCGCCGAGTGTGATCACGAGGTCGCCTGCGGTGGCCTCCCGGAGCACGCACGCCAGGAGCTCGTCCATGTCCGCCACGTAATGGGCCTGGTGGTGTCCGTGAGCGCGGATGGCCTCGACCAGCGGCGCGGCCTCGATTCCGGTCAGCTTATCCTCACCGGCGGCGTAGATCTCGGTCAGGTAGAGAACGTCGGCGTCATTGAAGGCGGCGATGAAGTCGCCCCAGAGGTCTCGGGTTCGCGTAAAACGATGGGGCTGGAATGCAACCAGGATGCGCCCGTCATGCATTGCACGAGCCGCAGCGAGGGTGGCCCGGATCTCTGCCGGGTGGTGGCCGTAGTCGTCGAAGATACGGACGCCGCCGACTTCCCCCTTCAGCTCGAAGCGTCGCTCGATGCCCAGGAAGCTCTCGAGGGCCGCGGCCGCATCGTAGAAGGGCACCTCGAGTTCGATGGCAACGGCGAGGGTGGCCAGGGCGTTCAACACGTTGTGGCGACCCGGCAGCCGAACGTGGGCTTCGCCCAGTTGCTCTCCGTGCATTCGCACGCTGAACCGCATACCCAACCCGTCAACGCGCACGTCGGTCGCCACCAGATCGGCCTGGGAGGAGAAGCCGTAGGTGATCGTGCGGCGCGTCATGCGCGGCACGATCGCCTGGACACCGGGGTGGTCGAGGCACAGCACCGAGAGCCCCCAGAAGGGCACTCGGTTGGCGAATGCGACGAAGGCTTCTTCCAGCGCCTCGTACGATCCGTAGTGGTCGAGGTGTTCGGAATCGATGTTGGTGATGACTCCGATCACGGGGGCCAGGCGCAGGAAGGAACCGTCGCTTTCGTCGGCTTCGGCGACCAGCACGTCGCCGTTTCCCAGGCGAGTCGTGGAGAGGCTCGCATCGGGGGCCAGCACCCGACCGCCGATCACGGCGGTCGGGTCGAGTCCCGCGGCGCCGAGCACGTGTGCCACCAGGGATGTGGTCGTGGTCTTGCCGTGACTGCCCGCGATGGCGATGCCTTCTTTGAGGCGCATGACCTCGGCCAGCATCTCGGCGCGGGGAATCACCGGAATCTTGCGGCGCTCGGCTTCCTTGAGCTCTGGATTTGTGGCGCGCACGGCCGATGAGTGCACGACCACGTTGGTATCGCTCAGGTGGCGGGCGTCGTGCCCGATGTTCACCTCGATTCCCAGTCCTCGCAGGCGGACCACTGCGGGACCTTCGCGCAGGTCGGTTCCGCTCACCCGATAGCCCTGGTTGTGGAGCAACTCGGCGAGACCGCACATTCCGATGCCGCCAATGCCGACGAAATGCACGTGTTGAATGCGTCGACGCATCATGCGTCCTCCGATGAATGGGGAAGCAGTTCCAGGCACGCCTCGATGATTCGTTCTGCCGCGTGCGGGTGCGCCAGGGAGGCCGCGCGGATGCTCATGTCGACGAGCGTGTTCGCGTCGTCCTGGATGTCGCACAACGCCTTCAGCACGTCGTCAGAAGTCAGGGGATTGGAAGCGAGCAGGCGCGCGGCGCCCGCCTCTTCGAGTGCGCGGGCGTTGGCGCGCTGGTGATCGTCAGCGGCGAAGGGGTAGGGCACAAGCAGGGAGGGAAGACCCGCCATTGCCAGTTCGGCCACCGTGAGCGCGCCGGACCGACACAGGGCCACGTCGGCCCAGCTGTAGCGGGCCGGCATGTCGGTCTCGAATGCGACGACCTCGGCGCCCAGGCCAGCGTCCCTGTAGGCCTGTGCCACCCGCTCGCGGTCACTGTCGCCGGTCTGGTGGAAGATCTCGAGCGCTGCCGGATCGAGGGACGGAGCGGCCTCGATCATCGCCTCATTGATCTGTCGCGCGCCTTGGCTACCGCCGAAGACCAGCAGTCGAAGCGGACGCGCGGGCCTGCGGCGTTCGCCCTGCTCGGAGAAGGCGGACACCAGTGCCTGGCGCAGCGGGATCCCAAGTATCCGTCCTCGCTCTTCGTCGCCGCCGGCCAACGCCCGAAGAGCGGCGTCGAATTGTACGAAGATCAGCCGCGCGAATCGTGCTGCGCTGCGGTTGGCTCGGCCCGGAACGGCGTTGGGCTCGACCAGGGCGACGGGGATCCGACGCAATACGGCGGCGACCACGGCGGGAATCGAAGCGTAGCCGCCGACCGACACGACGATCTCGGCGCGCAGGCGGCCGAGGACGCGCCAGGCTTCGACGCAGGCGAGACCGATGGTGAATACGGCGGCGATCCGAGCCATTGGATTGCGGCCCATGATCTGTCGCGCAGGGAGCATGACGAGATCGAACCCGGCGGCGGGAACCAGCCTCGATTCGAGACCCAGGCGTGCGCCAAGCAGCGTCACGTCGTCGCCACGCTCGCGGATTCGTTCGGCCAGCGCCAGCGCTGGCGTCACGTGCCCGCCGGTCCCGCCTCCGGCGAGAACCCAGCGATGGGGCGCACCTGCCTTCGCACGAAGTGCAGGAGTGTTGGCACGAAGTGCGGCCGTCTTGGTAGGAAGTGCGGGCGTCATCGGAGGCCTCCGCGGCCCCTCGCCGGGGCGACCGCGCCATGACCCGCGATCCGCAGCAGGATGCCCACGGCCAGGGCGCACATCACCAGGGAGTTTGATCCATACGATACGAACGGCAGGGTGAATCCCGTTGTCGGCAGCAGGCCCATCACGACCGCGGCGTTCACGGCCGCGGGAATGGTGAGGAAGCCCGTCATGGCACAGGCCACCAGTCGGGTAAAGGGATCCTGGGCGCGAGCCGCCACCCGAAGCCCCGCCAGCACGAGACCCGCAAAGGCGCCGAGTACGATCAGTACGCCGACCAGACCCAACTCCTCGGCCACCACCGAGAGGATGAAGTCGGTGTGGGCCTCCGGCAGATAGGACAGCTTCTGTCGCCCATCGCCCAGCCCGACCCCGAAGCTTCCGCCGCGGCCGAATGCCACGAAGGACTGGACGAGTTGAAAGCCCTCGGCCCGCGCGTTCTGCCACGGAGCCAGGAATCCCTTCCAACGCGCCAGTGCGTAGGGTCGTGCAGCGATGAAGCACGCCACGCCGATGGCTGCGACGCCGGCGAGCGATCCCAGTCGCCGCATCGGAACGCCTCCGACGAAGAGGAGCAGGGCGACCAGCGCGAGCAGCACCGCAGCGCTGCCGAGGTCCGGTTGCATCAAGAGCAAACCCACCGGGACGGCCGAGATCAGGAGCGTCAGACGGAACCTACGGCGATTGTCGGGTGCCGCCGCACCGGCCAGGATCGAAGCCACCGCGACCGGCGTTGCCCACTTGACGAATTCCGCCGCCTGGAAGCTCGCGTTGAGACCGGGGATGGCCAGCCAACGCCGCGCGCCGTTCGCCTCGATGCCAGCCAGGGCCGTGAGCAGCAGCAACAGGACGCCAGCGGCCCACAGGGGAATCGCGAGCCGGTACCACCAGGCCAGCGGGATCCGGATCGCCACGGCGATGATCACGATTCCGAGCCCGAGCCCTGCGAGGTGACGCAGGAAGTGGGGCGGAATCGCGCTCCCCATGCTGAGCGGTGCCGTCGTGCTGTAGACCATCACGACTCCGAGGGTCGCCAGCAACGCGGCGCTGGCCGCGATCGCACCGTCCAGCGAGGTTGGCGTGGCATCGGTTCTGCTGTTGCGGCGCGGGGTCGGCATGCGGAAGCGTGCACGGCGCCACATCTCGCTGATTCCAGCGCTGACCACGGGGCCGCTACGGCGCACGGAGCCGCGCCGGTTCGATCGATGAGAGGCGCGAGTTGTGCGTTTCCGATGGTCTCGCTTCACGACTTTCGGATCCCAGCATGGTTCGCGAGCGCGTGCACGGCCGCCCGGAAGCGATCTCCGCGTTCCTCGAAGTCCCGGAACTGATCCTGACTCGCACAAGCCGGCGCAAGCAGGACGACGTCGCCGGAGCGCGCCAGCGTTGCTGCGCGGCGCACCGCCTCGTCGAGCGATTCCACCGACTCGATCGCGATACGATCGCCCAGGGCGTCTGCAAGCTTCGCGCGGGTCTCGCCCAACAGGATGGCCGCTCGCACCCGCCGAGAAGCCAAGTCGGCCAGGGCCCCGAAGTCCAGGTCCTTGTCCCGTCCACCGGCGATCCAGACCAGGGGGGCATCGATGCTCTCGATCGAACGCATGGCTGCGCCTGGATTGGTGGCCTTCGAATCGTTGATCCAGGTGACGCCTCCGGTTTCGCCCACGCGTTCCATGCGGTGCGACAAGCCATCGAAGTCCGCCAGCGCGCGGGCTGCCTTCTGCGGATCGGCACCGAATGCCCAGACCGCCGTGATCGCTGCAACGGTGTTCTCGAGATTGTGGATCCCGCGCAGCTTGAGTCCGTCCAGGGAAACGCGATCGGTCTCGCCCGCATCGTTGCGCAGGACCACCGAGTCCAGGTCGAGCCAGCCGCCGCTCTTGAGCGGGCCCGCGGTCCGGAACGGAATGGCGCGGCCTCGAACCCGGTCGGCCAGGGCGGCCACGACCGGGTCATCGTGGTTGAGGACCGCGATGTCGTCGTCTTGTTGGTTCATCAGGATGCGGGCCTTGGCGCTGCGATATGCCTCGAAGCTTCCATGACGATCGAGGTGGTCGGGCGTGATGTTCAGCACGACGGCGATTTGGGGGCGGAAGGCGTCGGTGGTCTCGAGCTGGAACGACGAAACCTCGATCACCGCGACGTCCAGCGCCTCGCCCACCAGCGACAGGACGGGCTCGCCGATGTTGCCCCCGGCGCGCGCGCGGTAGCCGGCACGGCGGAGAAGAGCCTCGATCAGGAGAGTGGTGGTGGACTTCCCGTTCGTACCCGTCACGGCGATTACGGGAATCGACAACGCATGCCAGGCCAGCTCGACGTCGCCCCAGATACGGTGCGCTCGCTCTTTGTATCGCGCGGGAGGTACGCCCGGGCTCGGAACCACGAGGTCGAACGCGCCGGGGTCCGGGAACGTCTGGTCCAGTCGTCTTTCGATGCCGGCATCGAGTTCGTCGATCCCCGGAATGTCCTCGCCGGGACGCTCATCGGCGGCAACGACTCGGGCTCCTCGCGCCTCACAGAACCCGGCTGCACTGCGTCCGGACATCCCCAGTCCGAGGATCAGCACCTTCTGTCCATCGAGATTGAACATCAGCGAAGCTTCAACGATGAGAGCGCGATCAGTGCAAGGATGATCGAGATGATCCAGAAGCGGACCACGATCTTCTGTTCGGGCCAGCCGAGCTTTTCGTAATGGTGGTGGATAGGGGCCATCAAGAAGACGCGCTTCCCGGTGGCCTTGAAGCTGGCGACCTGGATGACCACCGAGAGCGTCTCCACGACGAAGACGCCGCCGACCACGGCCAGCAGGATCTCCTGCCGGATCAGCACGGCCATGGTGCCGAGAGCGCCGCCGAGGGCCAAGGAGCCCACGTCACCCATGAAGAGCTGGGCGGGTGACGCGTTGAACCACAGAAAGCCCAGTCCTCCGCCGATCAGTGCGCCGCAGAAAATGGCCAGGGTGCCGGCGCCGGCCACGTACTTGATCGCCAGGTATTCGGAGATCACCGAGTGGCCGGCTGCGTAGGACAGGATCAGGAACGTGCCGCCAGCGATCATCACCGGACCGATCGCCAGCCCGTCCAGTCCGTCGGTCAGATTCACACCGTTGCTGGCACCGACAATGACGAACGTCGCGACCGGAATGTAGAACCAACCCAGGTTCGGTGTGAAGTTCTTGAAGAACGGCACGGAGAGCTGGGCGTCGAAGTTGGGATCGAAGTAGATGGCGCAGGCGACGGCAAGCCCCAGCAGCGTCTGCCAGAACAGCTTCATGGGCGCCGACAGGCCCGCGCTGTGCCCGGCGCGCACCTTGCTGTAGTCATCCATGAACCCGAGAATTCCGAAGCCGACGGTGACGCCGATCACGATCCAGATGAAGCGATTGTCGAGGTTCGACCAGAGCAGCACCGAGACCAGCAGCGAGAAGAGGATCAGGAGACCGCCCATGGTGGGCGTTCCTTCCTTGTACTGGTGATCGGGGCCGATTTTGCGAATGGGTTGTCCCATGCGCAGGCTCGACAGCTTTCGGATCAGTGGCGGTCCCACGATGAACGCGATGAAGAGCGCCGTCAGCGTGGCAGCACCGATTCGAAACGTGATGTAGCGGAAGACGTTGAAGACGCTGTACTCGGATGCCAGCGGATAGAGCAGGTGGTAGAACATGTCAGTTCGCCGCCTCCGTCTCGAGGTATCGTGTGACTCTTTCCATGCGGGTCGTGCGTGATCCTTTCACCAACACCCAATCCCCCTTGCGCAGTAGACCCTGAACGGTCTCCCCTGCCGCATCGCTGTCGGGTGAGATTCGAATTCTCTCGCTTGTGAGCCCGCCCGCCCGTGCACCGTCTGCCACGCATTCTGCGTTCTCGCCGACAGCGACGACGAACTCGATGCCGAGCTCTGCCGCCAGCCTTCCTACGGTGACGTGCGCCTGCTCAGTTTCGTCACCGAGTTCTCCCATGTCGCCGATCACGGCAATGCGTCGTCGCGCGTCCTGGCAGCTCGCCAGCAAGCGAAGCGCGACCTCCATCGACTGCGGGTTCGCATTGTAGGAATCGTCGATGATGACGACGTTGCCGGGAAGCTCGCGTCGTTCGAGCCGGCCGGAGATGCCCTTGTAGCTCGCGAGCCCGGTCGCAAGATCGTCGAGGCTGGCGCCCGCCGCGAGGGCGGCGGCGGCGGCGGCGAGTGCGTTGATCACCGTGGTTTCCCCCAGGCCCGGAATCTTTACGTCGACGCGACCCTGGGGTGCGCGAAGTGTGAAAGCGAAGCCGTGCCCCGAGCCGCGGACGTCCTCGGCCGTCACGTCGGCCCCGGGTCCCCGGCCGAAGAAGAGCACGGAGCCCCGAGTTCGACTCGCCATGTCCTTGGCGTAGTCGTCGTCCCAGTTCACGACGCCGGTTCCGTTCGGATCGATGGCGGCGAGCAGGTCGCCTTTCTCGAGAGCGATCTCGTCACGGCTCGCGAGGTGTTCGATGTGGGCGCTGCCGATGTTGGTGACGATGCCGATGGTCGGCTCGGCGATCGCGGCCAGCTCGGCGATCTCGCCCCTATGGTTCATGCCGAGCTCGACCACCATGCGGCGGTGCTCGGGCTCACGCGCGAGCAGGGTGAGCGGTAGGCCGTAGTTGTTGTTGAGGTTGCCGTGGTTCTTGTGAGTAGGGGCGCCGACTGCGAGAACGGATGCGCAGATTTCCTTGGTCGTCGTCTTCCCGTTGCTGCCCGTGATGGCGATGACGGGCCCGTCGAACTGCTTGCGGTGACCGCGTGCGAGAGCGCCGAGGCCCCGCGTGGTGTCCTCGACCGAGATCACGGGAAGGTCGGCTAGCCAGATTCCCGAGGGCTCGCGTCCCCGTTGCACCATCAGGCCGCCTGCGCCCGCGCCGACGGCGCCTTCGAGATAGTCGTGGGCATCGTGGTTCGGTCCCACGATGGCCACGAAGAGCTGACCCGCAGACAGCTTGCGAGTGTCGGTGGATACGCCCGACAGCTGCGATGTCTGGTTGCCCTGGACGAGGTGGCCACTGATCCAGTCCACGGCGTCTTCAACACGGAAGGGAACGCTCACGACTCCCCCCGGCGGCGCATTGCGCGCCGTGCTTCGTCGGCATCGTCGAACGGGAGCTTGTCGTGCCCGATGATCTGGTAGTCCTCATGACCCTTGCCGGCGATCAGCACCGTGTCATCGGCGCCCGCTATGCGGATGGCCAGCCCGATGGCCTCACGGCGATCGACCAGTACCGTGTAGGCGCCGTCGGTGGCTGCCAGCGCCTCGGGCGTGACCCGCTCGCCCTTGGACAGTCCCTCTTCGACGTCGGCCAGGATGCGCTCGGGATCCTCGGTGCGGGGGTTGTCGCTGGTGGCGATGACCCGGTCGCTATAGCGCGCCACGGCCTGGGCCATCAAAGGTCGCTTGCTGCGGTCGCGGTCGCCACCGCATCCGAATACGCTGATGAGCCGCCCGCGAGTGAGGGGTTGGAGTGTCCGCACGACCTTCTCGATGGCGTCGGGTGTGTGGGCATAGTCGACCAGGACCGTCGGTGCGTTTTGCCCCGGTTCCTCGATGCGTTGCACCCGACCCGGGACCTGGGGGCACGTCGAGACGCCCGTGACCAGCGCGACGGGGTCGACGTCGAGGGCCACGGCGATCCCGCTGGCGACGAGCAGGTTCTCGAGGTTGAAGTCTCCAATCAGGGGCAGCGCCAGCTCGACCTCTCCCGACGGCAGGCGCAACCGGGCATCGGTCCCGTCCATGCGAACGTCCGCCTCCAGAAGGGCTACCTCGCTGATCGCGTCCGCGTCGCGGGTGATCCGGATCAGGCGCGCGCCGGCTTCCCGGGCCGCGCGTTCGAAGTGCCCGGCGGCCGGGTCGTCGATGTTCACGACGGCCGCCGCGCCCGGTGCCAGGTGATCGCGGAACAGCCGGATCTTGGCGTTCCGGTAGGCGTCCATCCCGTCGTGGAAGTCCAAGTGGTCCTGCGTGAGGTTGGTGAAGGCGCCGACGTTGAAGCGGCAGCCGCTCACACGACCGAGTTCAAGCCCGTGGGAAGAGACCTCCATGACCGCGGCTTCGACGCCGTGGGTTCGCATGGAGCGCAGTGCTCGCTGGAGGTCGAGGCTCTCGGGCGTCGTATTGAGCGACCGCTGGCGTTCGCCCGGATAGCGGATCTCAACGGTTCCGATCAATCCGACCCGTCGGTCGGCTCGGGACAGGATCGACTCGACCAGGTAGGTGACGGTCGTTTTGCCGTTGGTGCCGGTCACGCCCACCAGCGTCAACTCGGCCGCGGGATTGCCGTAGAAGCTGGAGGCGACCGGGGCCAGGGCGCGACGCGAGTCGCGAACCACGACCACCGGTCGGCCGCCCAGGTCGAGGCCCGGCGGCAATTCCTCGACCACGAATGCCGCGGCACCCAGGGCCAGCGCCTGCTCGAGATAGTCGTGACCGTCGACGTTCGCGCCACGCACGGCGAAGAAGAGATCGCCAGCGGCAACCGAACGCGAGTCGTAGCTGAGGCCTCGAATCACGGGGTCTGCCTCGGGAAGCTGTTCGCCGGCGGCGGGGATCCGTGCGCCCAGCGTGGGGGGAAGCGAGGCGAGGAGGGTGGAGAGGCGCATCAGATCGACCCCCCTCCCGTCCATGCTGTGTCTGGTGCTTCTCTCTGGTCGATGTCGCGCGGAAGCTGCGATCGCGCCAGCTCGGCCGTGGCGGGTTCGAAGCGCACCCGGATCTGTGCGTTGCGCGTGGCTACGATGGTTCCGGGCGGAGGTTCCTGGGAGACGGCGCGGCCCTCGCCCTCGATGAGGACGGCGATTCCGGCCGAGCGAGCGATGGCCCGGACCTCGGCCACGGTCAGACCGCGGAGATCGGGCAGCAGCAGGCGGCCGTCGAGGCTCACGAGTTCGCGATCGACCGAGGTGGAGGTCGCCGCAGGTGCGGGCGGTCTCTTCATGGCGGTTTTTGCGGGTTTGGGGGGCACCAGGGTCTCTGTCGCCGAACGCCTTCGGTTTGCATCAGGTTTCGATGTCGCTGCGGTGGACGCGATTCGTGTGATCGGAGCGGCTGCCGGTCGCTGCGGCGCTCGGACCGGCTCCGTCAAGATGCCGAAGCGGGCCAGCTGTGCGGCGGCCACGCTCGCGAACAGCGGCGCCGCTGCCGATCCACCAGTATGGTTCGGGCGCTGGGGCTCGTCGAGGGCGGCCACGATGACGAGGCGGGGCGCGTCGGCCGGGGCGATTCCGATGAACCAGGCGATGTAGTCGTCCTCGGAGTAGTGGCCGGCGATGGCGTCGAACTTCTGGGCGGTACCGGTCTTGCCGGCGACCCGCACGCCCTGCAGTGCGGCGCGTCGGCCGGTTCCCTTGGGTCCTACCACCGCCTCCATCATCGTCAGGACCGTCTTGGCAGTTTGCTCCGAGACCACGCGATGGACCAGCTGGGGCCGGATGGGGCGCCAGCTCCCGCGCGG
>SMWR01000112.1 GCA_004356735.1 Deltaproteobacteria bacterium | reverse complement strand
GCTTGAAACGAGCCGCCTTCTTGGCCTGCCGTTCGATGGAGTTGATCTGGCGGCGGATCTCTCCCAGCACGTCGCTGACCCGAAGCAGGTTCTGCTCGGTCGACTTGATCTTGCTCTCGGCCTCGCGGCGGCGGGCCTTGTACTTGCCGATGCCGGCCGCCTCTTCGATCAGCACACGCCGCTCCTCGGGCTTGGCCGAGACGATTTCGGCGATGCGGCCCTGCTCGACGATCGTGTAGCCCTTGGTGCCGATGCCGGAATCGCGGAAGAAGTCCTGCACGTCCCGCAGCCGGCACTGGGTCTTGTTCATCAGGTATTCGGACTCACCGCCGCGATACAGACGGCGCGCGATCTGGATCTCGGCGTACTCGGAGAACGCGGGCGGCGCGTCCCCGTCCGAGTTGTCGAATGTGAGGATGACTTCCGCCATGCCGACAGCCGAGCGGCCCTCGGAGCCGGCGAAGATCACGTCCTCCATCCCCTTGCCGCGCAGGCGCCGGGCCGACTGCTCACCCATGACCCAGCGCATGGCGTCAACGACGTTGGACTTGCCGCAGCCGTTGGGGCCAACCACGCCCGTGATCCCTTGCTTGAATTCGATCACGGTCTTGTCGACGAAGGACTTGAAGCCGTTGAGTTCGAGCGATTTTATGCGCACCGAGCCCTCGCGATCGGACCTCGGACCCGAGGGGCCCCAGATCCGTCGAGCTAGGGGTTGCCCGGAGGAACTTTGGGGGGGGGTGTGAAGTTTGTAACACCCGGTCGGGTCCGCTGCCAACGAGGAGTCGCCAGTGTGGCCGCCGCCCGCGGGGCATACCGCTTGCAAAATAGCGTTTGAATCCGTCTGGAGGCGGCTGCGCCCGCGGTATCAGGACCCTGCGGCGGCCAGGGAGCTCTCCTGACCCTCGTACTGCAGATGATAGAGTTCGGCGTAGAGACCCCCGAGGGACAGCAACTCGGCATGGGAGCCCGACTCGACGAGTCTCCCGCCTCTAAGCACGTAGATCCGGTCCACGTCCCGGATCGTCGTGAGGCGGTGGGCCACCACCAGGGCCGTATGGCCCTGCATGATCGTATGGATGCCTTGCTGGATCAGCGCCTCGGTCTCGCTGTCGATCGAGCTGGTCGCCTCGTCGAGCACCAGCACGTCGGCCCCGTGTGCGAGCGCCCGCGCGAACGACAGCAACTGCCGCTGCCCGGCCGAGAAGTTGCTGCCTCGTTCACGCACCTGGGTCTCGAAGCCCTCAGGCAAGGCCTCGATAAAGCGGTCGGCCTGAACCGCCCGACACACCCGTTCCACGGTGGCGTGATCGATGTCCGCCCGGTCGAGGGCGATGTTCTCGGCAATCGATCCACTGAAGAGGAAGACATCCTGGAGCACCATGCCGATCCGGCGATGCAGGTGCTGCTGGGCGTAGTCCCGCAGGTCGACGCCATCGAGCAGGATCCGGCCGCGGGTCGGCTCGTAGAGACGGGTGAGGAGCTTCAGGATCGTCGTCTTCCCGCTGCCGGTCGGTCCCACCAGGGCCGCTTTCTCGCCGGCTTCGATCCGGAACGAGAGATCGCGCAGCACCCAATCCGTGTCCTTGTCGGCCTCCCCCGCGTAGCAGAACCACACGTTCTCGAACTCGATGACGCCGGCGGCCTCGGGGGTCACAAGGTCCCGGTCAGCGAGAACGCTGGCGTCCTTCCGATCCTGGATCTCGGGCTCGGTGTCCAGCAGCTGGAAGATCCGCTCGGCGCTCGCCATCGACGACTGCATGACCGAGTACTTGGCCGAGAGATCGCGCAGCGGCATGAAGAAACGGCGCATCAGATCGATGAAGAAGTAGATCTCGCCGAGCGATGCGGCCGCCGTCGCCTTCCAGAAGATGATGGCGAACGTCAGATTCTGGGCCAGCTCGACCACGGAGAAGAGCGCACCGTCGTAGCGGATCGACATGTACCAGGCATCCCGGTGGGACCTGTTCAACTGGTCGAACTCGCGAAGGTTGCGCTCTTCTCGACGAAAGAGCTGCACCTCGCGCATGCCCGTCACGTTCTCCTGGACGTAGGTGTTGATGCGCGCGATGCGGACTCGGATCAGCCGGTAGGCCTGCCGCACCTTGAAGCGGAAGATCATGGCGGTCACGGCCAGCACGGGGACCACGATGAAGGTGAGGAGCGCCAGCCTTGCATCCACCAGGAAAAGCACGGTGGCGAAGCCGACCATTTTCACCACATCGGTGACGAGGGCCACGATGCCGGCCGAGAACATCTCGGCCACGTTCTCGATGTCGTTGGTCGCCCGGGTGACCAGACGGCCAACCGGATACCGGTCGAAGAAGCCCAGGTGGAGCTTCTGGATGTGACCGAAGACGTCCCGGCGCAGGTCGCGCATGGCCGACTGGCCGGTGCGCGCCATCACGTACATGTTCACGAACTGGAACACCGACCCCAGAACCATCGACAGCAGATAGAGCGCCGCCAGCCACCCGAGCGAACCCATGCCCTCGGGCGGGTTCAGGATCCCGATGATCGGTTCGAGCATGCGCTCGAAGACACCGGGCGGGACATCGGAAAGCGCGGTGGGCAGCATCACCCGGTCGAGGCCCGTCTTGATGATCCAGGCGGGCGCGATTTCGATCGCGAAGATGGGAAAGACCATGAAGAGGGTCAGC
Source organism: Deltaproteobacteria bacterium (assembly GCA_004356735.1). Classification (GTDB taxonomy): domain Bacteria; phylum Myxococcota_A; class UBA9160; order UBA9160; family SMWR01; genus SMWR01. Next base: position 7,311 of record SMWR01000112.1, on the reverse strand, counting down.
GCCACCTGCCAGCGATAAGGACTGACCCAGTGCCAGAGCCGGATCATGAGTTGACGGTCGTAGGCCTTGCCGAGCGCCTCCTCTTCGTGCATCGCCTCGAGGGCTCTACCCCGACTGTCCTGTTCCGTGTTCGAGGCCTGTTCCTGGCTCGAGGGCCCGGATGCGCTCACGACGCACCTCCAGCGGGTGACCCATCGTGGTTCACCTCCGCCTGCTCCTGTGCCAATCGCGCGTAGAGGCCGCCACGCGCAATGAGCTCGGCGTGTCTACCCGACTCAACGATGCGACCTTCATCGAGGACCACGATGCGATCGGCGGTGCGTACCGCGCTCACCCGCGAAGAAACGATCACGACCGTGCGCCCCTTAAAGACGCGGTCGAGCTCCCGCTGGATGGCCGCCTCGGTTTCCGCGTCCACGGAAGAGAGCGTGTCGTCGAGTATCAGGATGCTGGGATCGAGGGCCAGCGCCCTGGCCAGGGCCGTCCGTTGCCGCTGCCCGCCCGAAAGCATGACACCGCGCTCACCAACCACGGTTTCGTATCCGTGCGGAAGATCGGCCACGTCCTTGGCGAGCTGGGCACGCTCGGATGCCGCGCGCACGGATGCGGCGTCGGTGCGCTCGAGACCGAAGGCCACGTTGTCGGCCAGGGTCTGGGAGAAAAGGAAGGACTCCTGGGGGACCATCGCGATGTGACCGCGCAGGGTCTTCAGCGGAATGCGATTGAGGTCGATGCCATCGATGAAGACCTGACCGTCGTCGACCTCGTAGAGGCGCGGAATCAGCGATACCAGGGTGCTCTTGCCCGAGCCGACCGGCCCCACGATACCCAGGGTCGTGCCCGCCGGAATGTGAAGGGAGACGTCTCGCAGCACCGCTCCGCGATTCTCCCCGAGATAGCGGAACGTCAGATGCCGGAACTCGATCTCGCCGCGAATGGATTCGACGTGCTGGGTCTCGGGCGTGTCCTGGATCGAGGGCTCGATGGACAGCAGCTCATCGATCCGCTGCATCGAGGCGGCGCCGCGCTGCACCAGGGCCACGACCCAACCCATGATGAAGGTCGGGAACGTGAGCTGGTAGATGTACATGGCGAACTTGAAGAAATCCTCGGGCATCATGCCGCCGTCAACGATCTTCTGGCCGCCGACCAGCAGGATCAGCCACATGGCAGTTGCCGGCAGCAGCATCACGACGGCCGGCATCGAAGCATTTGCTCGCACGACGCCGAGACTGCGGCGGTACAGCTCCTGATTCGTCTCGTTGAAGCGGCGCGCCATCGCGTCCTCCATGGCGTAGGCCTTCACCACGGCGATGCCCGAGATCGATTCCTGTAGACGATGCGAGAGATCGGCCAGGCCTTCCTGGACCAACAGGCTCCAATGGTGAATCGAACGCCCCAGCGTGCGCGCGATCAGGATGAAGGCCGGATACGGCAGCATCACCAGCAGCGTGAGCTGCGCATCGATCGAGAACATCACACCGAGGGCACCGAGATAGAGGATGGGCGTCTGGATCAGATTGAGAACACCCACGCCGAGTAGCATTCGCACCGCATTGGTATCGTTGACACAGCGGCTCATGATGTCGCCGGTGCGCCACTGGGAGTAGAACGACCGAGGCAGCCTCTCCAGTTGGGCGAACAGGTCGTTGCGAATCTCGTACTCGATTTCTCGAGCAGCGTTGAAGACGAGGATTCGCGAGAAGAAGCGCACCACGGCGCCGGCCAAGGCCACCCCCGCCAGGATCCCGGCACGCCACGCGACTTCATCGGCCCCGAGCCCGAGGCGCAGGGCTTTCACGCAATTGCCCACCAGCACCGGGATCGCGAGGAAGGCGGCGGTGTAGGCGAGGACAGTTGCCAGCCAGAAGGCGTAGTAGCCCTTGTTGCGGCCGACGTAGGCCGCCAAGCGCCGCCAAGCGGCGCGCCGTCCCGCAGCCGCGTGGGCGGACAGCTCGGCCGCGGTGGATTCGGTCGCGCTCGTCATCGACGGTACCACGCGGCGACACGCTCGCGTTCCAAGCCCAGCGCCCAGGCGACGGCAGCCAATCCGTTGCGGAGTGCAGTCCGAAACGTTCCGTTCTCCCGATAACGACGCGACGACGTGACGGCAGCAGGGCGGAGCAGCACCAGCCGCCCGCGGGCCTTGAGGGCACGGACCAGGTCGAGGTCCTCCATGATGGGCACCTGGGGCACGCCACCGATCTCTTCGAGAACCGAACGCCTCATGAACAGGGCCTGATCTCCGTAGGGCAATGCAAACAGCGCCTGCCGCAGTCGCACACCCCATTCAATCAATCGCAAAGACGGCGCGCTTTCGGCGAACCGGAACGAGAATGCGCCACCGACGACGCGCGGATCGCTGACGGCCCGTCTCACGGCGTCGTCCCAACCGTCGGGAAGCCTGGTGTCTGCATGGAGAAGAAGAATCACGTCACCCCGGGCGGTCTCTGCCCCGATCCCGAGTTGGCGCGCGCGACCCGGAAAGGTCTCGATCACGGTGGCCCCGGCCTCCCGAGCCCTGTCGGGTGTGCCATCGTCGCTGCCACCGTCCACGACGAGGATCTCGACGCCTTCCGCGGCAGCGCTGGCGATCGTGGCGCCGATCTGACTCGCTTCGTCGAGCGCCGGAATCACCACCGAGAGCTTCACCGACGGACCATAGCACGACGCTTCCTGGCCCCGTTTCGACCTTTCCGAGGCCCTCACACGGCGGATTCGATGCCACTCCTGTCCGATCGGTGGCACATTGACTGCAACTCTGCACTCCCCTATCCATCGGTCGTGCCCCCTCGCGACTCCTCGAAACCGCTCAAGGATCGCCCCGTCGACGACGCCGGCGCCAGTGCGCCCAGCTACGCGACCGCCGGCGTCGACCTCGATCGCGACGAGGGCTTCATCGACGAGATCAAGGAGATCACCCGCTCGACTCTGCGGCCCGAGGTCTTGTCGAGCGTGGGCGGCTTCGCGGGACTGTTCAAGGCACCCGAACGCTACAAGAACCCGGTCTTCGTCGCCGGCGCTGACGGCGTCGGGACCAAGCTCAAGCTTGCTGCCCAACTCGGTCGCTATGACACCGTCGGCATCGACTGCGTGGCCATGGTCGTCAACGACCTGATCGTCCAGGGCGGCGAGCCGCTGGTCTTCCTCGACTACCTCGCCATGGACGACCTCAACCTGGAAATCGCCCGGGACGCCCTGCGCGGCGTCGCCGAGGGCTGCCGACGCGCGGGATGCGCCCTGCTCGGCGGCGAGACGGCCTCCATGCCCGGCGTCTATCCCAAGGACGAGATCGAGCTGGTGGGCTTCGGCGTCGGTGTGGTCGAACGCGACCAGTTGGTCGACGGCTCCAGCATCAGCCAGGGAGACGCCATCCTCGGTCTGGCCTCGAGCGGCTGTCACAGCAATGGCTATTCCCTGGTGCGCAGCATCATCGATCGCGGTATCGCGGCCGGTCAGATGGACCTGCGCTCCGAGGTCGAAGAACTCAATACCTCGCTCGCCGGTGCCCTGCTGACGCCGACTCGTATCTACGTGAAGCCGGTCCTGAACGTGATGCGCGACTTCACGCTCAAGGGCATCGTTCACGTCACCGGCGGCGGCTTCCCGGGCAACATCCCGCGGGTGTTGCCGAAGGGCGTCCGTGCGCAGATCGACACGGGGTCCTGGCCGCGACCGAGCATTTTTGGCTTCCTCCAGAGACACGGTGAGATCAGCGAAGACGAGATGCTGCGGGTCTTCAACTGCGGTATCGGGCTGATCGTCATCATTGCCCGGGAAGACGCCGACGACGTGATGCAACGTTTCCAGGCACTGGGCGAACGGGCGTATCGCATCGGCGAGATCGAAGTGAAGGCCACGCCCGACGATCCGGCCCTCGTGCTCGACAAGGCGCGCTCGGCCGACGTCTGATGCGCGGGCTCCCGACGGTCGAAACCGCCCCGACGACTCGCATCCGCCGCTGGGACGCCGTCATCCTCGGCAGCGCGATTCCCGGTCTCGTCGCCGCAGTCCGGCTTGGAATGACCGGCGCACGCGTGCTCATCATCGAAGAGGAAGCCACGGAAAGCTCTTTCCCCGGCCTGCGCGAGCCGTTCTGGCTCTCGGGAGCCGACAAGGACAGCATCCTCGCGAAGTGCTTGCGCGACATGCACGTGCCCTTGATCGATCAGCGAAGCTTCGAGACGAATTCGATGGCCTTCCAGATCGTCTTGCCCGACATGCGCCTCGACGTCGGGGTTCCCCACCTGACAGTGGACGAGTGGGTGGCGTGGGGTCTGGCAAAGCCCGACGCGGCGCGCGCGCTCGCCCGCGTCCTGCTCGATGCCGGAACGGCCGAGCGCAACGCCATGCTGGCGGCTCCGCTGGCACGTTCGAGCCGACGCCGGGCCGCGACAGCGCGACGTGCACAGGGCCCGAGCGATCCAGGGAGAGCCGGAAGCCGCGGTCTGCCCCCCGAGCTCGAGACAGCGCCGGCGCCGTTGGCCGCGCTCCTGAACGCCCAGGAGCGTGCCCTGTCGAACCTCGGTGCGACCCGGCCGACCGACGCGGCCCGCGCCCGTCTGCTGGGTGGTCCCTTCGAAGGAGGGGCCTGGTCGCGAAGCTCGAAAACGTGGCTCCGCGACATCCTGCGCCGTCGCATCGAGAGCCTCTACGGCGAGTTCCGGTGCGTGTCAGGGGCCTTCCGACTGGTCTCGGCCGGAGACCAGCCCGGCCTCGCACCCGATGCCGCCGGCGAATCCGGTGAAGTCTGGGTGGGCCGCGCCTTCGTGCTCAACGCTCCCGCCCGTGCACTGGCCGCTGCTCTCCACCACCAGCCCACGCCCGAAATCCTGAATGCGCCGCCCATCACCCACCGCCGGATCCAGGTCCACCTGCGCGCAGACCCGGCGGTGGTGCCCGATGCGATGGCGCCACGCTTGATTGCGGTCAACGCTGCGGGAACCGAGGTCAGCTGCATCCAGCGCTACCCGACACCCGGGAGAGACGCCGTGGACCTGGTGGCGTCTACCGTCGCGGCCCACAGTCGCGCCGCCGAAGTGGAAGAGCGGCTGGTCGCGACCGTCGCCGACCTGATGCCCTTCAGCTCCGGACGTCTCTTGCGCGTACCCATCGTCACGGGGTGCTGGGACGACGTCGGCTGGCTGGCTGACCCGCCGGACGGCGGCGGCTGGCCCGACGTTTGTGAGATCCGGCTGGGCACGAAGCAGGAGATCTACCAGCTCGACCGCGCCGCCGTTGCAGGGCTCGGCTTCGAAGGCGACCTCCTGCTCGGCTGGCGGGGCGGTGACGCCATCGCGGCCGATCTGTCCTAGCCTGTCGCCTGCCCCGCGGCGTCGCCTGCTGCCATCCGTAGAGAGCGGACCGGTGTCCCTGAGAGATCACGAGCAGAACCGTCTCGAGCAGCTCGGTCTCCCTATGTGGCGGAGACTGCTCCGCTACGTGCGTCCGTACTGGGGCTTCGTCGCCCTGGCGATGACCATCACCCTCACGGCCAGTGCCGCCGACTTCTTTCGCGTGTATCTGGTCATGCCGCTGTTCGACGAGGTGATCCTGCCCGCCGGCAAGAATGCCGCCTCGACCCACTTGGACCGTTGGATGGACCAGCTGTCCATCCCGTTCGATCTCGGCGAGTCGCAGTCGCCGGACGCCGAAGGCCAGTCGCCGGGCGCCGAAGGTGAGACGACGCCCGAGGCGCCCCCGCTCTCCGAGGAAGCCATGGCGGAGCAGATTCGCAAGCGCTTCGTCCAGATTGTGATCGCCGCCGGCATCATCCTGCTGCTGCTACCCCTGGCTTACTTCGTCCGTGACTACTCGTCGGCCTACGCCCTCGGGCGCATCCACGTCGACATGAAGCGCGACGTCTGTGCCAAGCTGCTGGCGTTGCCGCTTCGCTTCCATCAGGGGAGTCGGCGCGGCGACGTGTATGCGCGGGCCGTCAACGACGTAGGAACGGCTCATCAGGCGCTCAACCTGATCTTCAGCGACTTGCTTCAAGCGTCCCTCCGGATAATCGTCGGTGTCGCCTTCCTCGTCTACCTCTCGTGGCAGCTCTCCCTGATGGCCCTGGTCGTGGGCCCGCTCATCATCCTGGTAATCACGAGCTTCGGTCGCCGCATTCGCGCCAGCGCCCGCAAGCGCCAGCAGCAGTACGGCGAGGTCACCCAACGGCTGATGGAGATTCTGGCGGGTATCAAGGTCATCAAGGCGTTCCGCGCCGAGGCGGCCGAAGACGCCGCTTACCGACGCGAGACCCGCAAGCTCTTCAAGCGGGACATGAAGGTCACCAAGAACCGCTTGCTGGCGCGCCATAGCGTCGACCTGATGAACCAGTCACTCACCTTTGGGGCGATCCTCATCGGAGTAATGGTGATGGGCTGGCTCGAAATCACCATGGGTGAGTTGGCGGCCTTCTTCTTGATCTCCAACCAGACCTACCGGCCCGTCAAGAAGATCGCCAAGGCGTGGGTCCAGATCGCGGACGCTTCCGCGGGGGCCGACCGGCTGTTCGAAGTACTCGACACGCCGGTGGACATCCACGACGCGCCGGACGCCGTCGAAATCGGACGGCTCCGGCACGGCATCCGCGCTCGTGGTCTCTCGTTCTCGTACGGCGAGAAGCCAGTCCTCGAGAACGTCAACTTCGAAGTGAACGCGGGTGAGATCGTTGCCATCGTCGGCCGGACCGGAGCCGGAAAGACCACGCTGATCGATCTGCTGATGCGGTTCTATGATCCGACCGCAGGCTGCATCGAGATCGACGGGCACGACCTGCGCCAAGTCACGCGCGACTCGCTGCTGAGCCAGATCGCGGTCGTGACCCAGGAGCCTTTCCTGTTCGACGGAACGATCTGGGAAAACCTCCGGTACGGGAAACCCGACGCCAGCCGGGAGGAGATCCTGGAAGCCGCCCGCGCGGCTCACGTGGACGAGTTCGTCGACGAGATGCCCCACGGCTACGACACCGAGGTCGGCGCCATGGGCGTGAGACTTTCTGGCGGCCAGCGCCAGCGGATCACCATCACACGCGCCATCCTGAAAGACCCGTCGATCCTGATCCTGGACGAAGCCACCAGCTCCCTCGACTCGAAGAGCGAGAAATTCGTGCAACAGGCGATCGACACGCTCCTCGGCGGTGGGCGAACGGTTTTCGTGATCGCCCACCGCCTCTCGACCATCCGCCGGGCCGACCGGATCTTCGTGATCGAAGACGGCACCATCACCCAGCGCGGCACCCACAACCAGCTGCTCAACCAGGAAGGACTCTACCGCGAGTTGGTGGATCTCCAGAGCACGGCCACGTAGTGCTAG
>SMWR01000002.1 GCA_004356735.1 Deltaproteobacteria bacterium | reverse complement strand
TGAGCCAGTGGGTGTTCGGGAGTCCAGTGCCGGTCAGCGGAGCGTTGAAGAGCACCTTCCCCCACGTCACCAACAGCTTTCCGAGACTGGTCGCCAAGCTCTGGAACGAGGCTGGGACCGGAGAGCCCTGGCTCTACCTGGCCTGGCGCTTCACCCAGATCACCTTCCCGGTCGTGATGGCGTTCGTCTTTCTCTTCTGGGTTTTTCGACGCTCCGATGGGCGTCGACCGCTTCGTCTCGAGCAGCAGCGACGCACCGAGCGCCTCGACTTCTTGCTGACCGCGACAGCCTTGTCGGTCGTCGTCCTGGCGTTCTCCAATGGTCTCTTCGTGCGGTGGGGCCAGCAGGGGCATTGGTATTTCCCATTGTCGGTGCTCTTCTTTGGGCTGGCACTGATCCGCATGCTCGACGAGCGCAGCTGGCTTCGACGTCTGGAGGCCGCTCCGAAGGCCAGGCGTTGGGTCGTCGCGGCCCTCGTGGCGCTGACCCTGCTGACCTTTGTCGGCCTGCAACGGCAGCCCGCCTACCACGTCCGCTATAGCGAGTTCTACTTCGACGAGGCTCCCCGATTGCGCGCGTTCTATGGACGTGAACGCCCGCGTCTGCTGTCCTACGACGACGGCATCGTAGCCTTCGCGACAGGGTTTCCGACCATGTCGGGCATCGGTCTGGCCCTCGACATCGATGCGATCCCCCATGTACGGAACGGGGCCCTCGCCAATCTCGCGGTGCAACGCGGCTACGACCGGTTCACGTCACTGGTCTACATCGACATGCGGGAACTCTCGCGCCCCGGCGTGTCGTCGGACCAGATCGCCCGCTGGATCCCGAACAAGTTCGGTGGCTTGAAGGCGCCCGACCGTTATCGGTTCGAGGTCGAGTATCGGAGTGCCGACGGCCGCTTCGTGATCGTCCGGGTCGGGCCCCGCACGGACGGCTGATTCGAGGGGACTCGGGCTGCGGTCAGTGCCTCAGGCGGCTTCGGACCTGGTGTTCGGGAGGCGCAGAGCGTCGAGGTCTTGGCGCCGCACCACCGCAGGTCGCTGCGCCGGGTCGACGTGAGAGAGGAGCAGGTGCTGACCGGGGCGAGGGTGCCGGTCGAAGCTGGAGCAGATCAGTCGGGTCATTCTTGAGCCGCCACGATCGGCTCGATGATGTCTTCGAGCAGATCCGCCAGGATCTCATGGCCGGTCTCGTTCAGGTGATCGTCGTTATGGAAGCGGATGTAGCGATCCGCCAGTGCTCCTCCCAGTGGGCCTCTCATCTCGACGAAGTTCGCCTTGATTCCCGTGGCGCCGAGCTTTTCGGGTCCCATTTTCTTCCAATGCTCGCGCGGCAAGACGATCACGAACTCGGCGCCGTCGTGGATCACTTGGCGATGGAGCGCCAGCAGGATCTGGCGCGTGAGGATCCAGCGGTCGGTCAGGCGGTGGGGAGCGGGAGCTGCAGCTGGGATCAGGCCCAGGGCGCCGCTGCCGAATCCGGCGAGGCGGGTGGAGGATCGCGCCGCCCGTGAAGCAGAGGTCGATCCCACGCCGTACAATCGTCTCAGCAGCTCCGGATCCCGGCGGATCCGCAGGGTCACCCAGGTGAAGAACGCGGAGTGATCGGACAAGCGGGTCTGGAGCCAGCAGAAGCCGCGCACGGTCGCCGAGTCGGTCTGGAGCGGCTCGAATTCCGCATCCAGCGACCACGCCGAGCAGAGTGGGTAGCGTGGAATCGGGTAGCCGCGCAGCTCGAGCGCCCCGTCCGGGCCCGGAGCCAAGGCGCCCTTGCCGAAGGGCCGGCGCAGCCGGTGAAGGGTGATGTTGTTCTCGGGATCGTTGAAGCTGTGCAGAAACAGCACCATGTCGGGCGCCAGAGATCGGCCTCGCTCCCGATACCAGAGATAGCTCTGGTCCGTTCCGTAGCCCCGTACACCTGCGTTCACGGTCTGCACAGGAAACTCGAAGCGAGCGTCGAGTTTCTTTTGGAGCCGCGCGACGAAAGTGTCTTGGTATTTTACTTCGAAGGCCGCGACGAGAGAGTCACCGAGCACGAGGATCCGATAGCCCCCGTCGGGAAACGGATCGGGTTCGGGTCCGCGCAGGCCCAGGCTGTTGATCGAGATGGGCGTGCGGAATTCGATGGGCCAGGGACGGGGTCCAACGTAGGTCCCCTGCGCGCCCGGCTCGTGGGACCAGCCCAGCAGGTCGTCGTGCTGCCAGAAGATCGACGGCTTCGAATACACCTCGAAGATCGCCTGGTAGCCGGCCAATCGCAGCCCGGCTTCGAGGGCGGCCAGGGTCACGAATAGCGATCCCGTGACGAGCAGGAGTCGACCCGCCCAGAGGCCCAAACGGCGGCGGGGGGTCGGCGGATCCTGGCTTCTATCGGGCATCGGACTCACGTTGGCTTCGGCGAGCGGGGCTGGGCCGGCAGTCTATCACGCTCCATCGTCGCTCTCGGTCACCCTGGAAGCCCGCCGCCGCGCAATCCGCTCGAGGATCCGGATGTCTTTATAGCTCGGGTCTTCCAGCAGTAGCGACGAGGCAAGCGCGTGCGCTTCGACGGGCTGGCCCAGCTGAAGCAGGGCATCGGCCAGCCGCCAGCGGGAGGCCTTTTCCTGGGGATGCAGCTCCAGCAGTCGACGTTCGGTCTTCACGCCTGCGTCGAAGGCGCTGATCTGCCAGTAGAGCCTGCCGAGACGTTCGAGTGCAGCGGAGCGGACGCTGGGGTCGGGGTCGGTGCTGCGCACGACGAGGGCTTGGTAGTTCTTCGGCAGAAGTCCCTGCCGCGCGGCCCAGCCCGGCCGTCGTCGGATGGCGTGATCGACGTCGAATCCGGCGGTGGCTGAGAATTTCATTGCCTGCTGGCGGTAGTAGCGACTGACTCGCTGGAAGTTCCGGGTGTTGCGGCTGTTCTTGCGCAGGTAGACCGAGTGGTACTCCGACGCGAACACCAGCTTCCAGGCGGTCAGACGGCGCAGGTGGGTGATCCAGTGACCCTCCGCGTAGTGAGTTTCCGGGAAGCTCATGCCAAAGAAGATGTCGATCTCCCACTCATCGAGGAGATCTTTCAGCTGTTGGGGGGTGCCCTCCTGGGCGGTGCGGCGAATTTTAAGGTAGTCGCGCAACACCTCGCTGGGAACGTGATCGAGTCTCCCGTCAATGAAGGTGCGAAGCTCCGGTGCCAGCCAGTAGCCCAGGAAGCCACCCACGTTGAAGGGGTGGAAGAGGCGCCCGCGCAGCTGCGTGTCTTCCAGGAAGCGGACGCCGGGTCCGCCATATCGGACATCGAGCCACGGGTTGGTGAAATATCCTTCGCGCTCGATGGCGACCTCGCGGATGAAAGCATCGAGCTGGACGGCGCCGGGAAGGGCGAGACCCAGAACCAGGGTAAGCATCGCGGCCGCGAGGCTAGCGGCAGGCCACACGGTCGGGCGATTCACGCGGACGCGTTGCGCGGCGCGCAGCAGATGGAGCAACGGAAAGATGGCCATCCAGTGGAAGCGGACCGCGACCGCCATCGCGACGAAGGCTGCCGCAGACAGCCCCAAGTGGACCGTATCGAGTTCGTCCAGGGCCTGTTTCGAACGCTGGCGCAGCAATCGGACGAAGGCGCTCCCGACCGTAATGAGCCATCCCAGCAGCAGGGCCTCGGCCACCCACCAGGACAGGAACGTCAGGGCGCGCACATCGGGGCCGGCTTGCAGCGGGTTCCAGGGAAGGAAGTCATCGCGAATCTGCCAGATGTTCCCCGAAGCAGATTCCAGCCAGAAGGTCGTGTGTTGTTCGAAGCCGCGAGGATTGACAAGCGTTGCCAGGAGGCCGAGAGCGAGGGCGGTCAGCCAGCGGCGGGCCAGCGCGGAGTCGCCGGCGGGACGCTGGTCCGGGTTCAACAGCCAATTTGCGAGGAGCCTGCGCAGCCCGACACCCAACAGCGCCGCAACCAGCAGGGCAGGGCCGATGGCAAACAGCGAGTGGACGTTGGCCCACAAGAGCAGCAGCAGCGTCGACCCCGTGACCGCCTGCCACGAGGGTTTCGTGCCGCGTTCGATCAGCAGCACGTAGAGGCCGAGCATGGCGACCAGACTCGCCAGCTCCGGTCTCAGCTGGAAGAGTCGATACCAGGAGAGGACCACCAGGGCCGTGGTCGCGAGGGCCGCCCAGGCAGGGTCGGGCAGGGCGCGGCGGAAGATGCGGAAACACCAGGCCAGGATTCCCAGCACAGCCAGGACGTGCAGGATCCGGAGGCCGTGAAAGCCGAACTGGGCGAGGGCGCCGTGAAGAGCGACCTGGAAGAGCCACTCGTGGGGGATCGGTGGCCGATCCCGGCTGGTGTGAAGCAGCGGATCTTCCTCGACCCACGGGCCCTGGTCGGCATAGACCTCGCCCAGGGCGAGATGCCACCAGAGGTCGTCGGTCGCCAGCGGGCGTCCAACCAGATAGACGAGAACCCCCACTGCAGCCAGCAGCCCCGCGACGGCCAGCAGGCCCGGCCACGCCTGGCGACTCGCCTCCGCCCCCGAAACCGCCATCTCCTGCTTCCCCGCTGGCTCGGCCCCAAGGTACACGGCATCACCGGATTCCCGCTTTCCCTGGCTCGCGCGAGCCGGAATAGATCTTCTCGAAATGCCCATTTTCACTACCCGTGAGGCCGGCTGCGCGGCTCCGGTCCGGCGCCGTGCACGCACGCGCTATGCCATACTGGGCATGCTCAGCGAGCGCCTCGATACGGGCTACGCGCTGGAGAAGCAGGTCGAGCGCAACCTTTCCCACTTTTGGGTGGAGCGCTACGGACAGGCGGTCCGCACGAACCGGCCCCGTCGATCCCTGCGATCGAAGGGGGTGATCGGCGTCCTCTCGGTGGCGCTGATGATCGCGTGAGTCGTAGGGATCTACGCGTGACGAACGTCCGAGTCGTCAGCTCGGGCCGGGCGCCGCTCGGCGCCTCGCCAGGATCGCCCCCACTGCCGCGATCAGCAGCACGAGGAGGCCTCTCCCCTGCACCGGCACCTGCAGAACCCCCCCAGCGCATCCCGGGATCGGCTCGCTCAGGCATCCGAGAAATTCGTCACAAGATTCGGCCGTACAGGCGTTGCCGTCATCGCAACTGCTGGGGTCGGGGACGTGGTCGCACTGGTCGGTCGTCTCGTTGCAGCTGTCGACGGTGCAGCCGAGCAGGTCGTCGCAGTCGACCGGGGTTCCGGCCTGGCAGGCTCCGGCCACGCAGGTCTCCGCGCCGTTGCAGAACAGCAGATCGTCGCAGTCCTCGACGCCGAGGCACTCGGCCGCGAGGATCTCCAGCCCGACGAACGCCCAGTCCGCGCCGGCATTGAAGGAGCCATTCACCGTCACCGAAGAGGGCGCGGCCACCGGGGCATCCTCGACCGCCACCCCGGCCGCGGAGTTGCCGTTTCCACTCTGGACCTCTGCCCGCTCGACGTAGCCCGCTCCGGGCGTGTGAAACCTGTTCCGCTTGCCGACCGTGCCGTAGACCCGCGAGTTGGTCCCGGTGGTCGTGACGATGAACGAGTACGAGGAGGTGTTCGATCCACCGGAGCAGGTCCCGTCGATCCCGTTGGTGTTGCCCTGCACCACGCTCGTCACAGCCGCGGAGCCGCGCACGTCGGAGTAGCGGGTGACCGCGATGACGGCGTTGTTGACGGAGCTCGCCAGCGTGGCCGTCACCGTCCCATCGCCGGTCGGCGTGCCGAGAGCCTGCCACACCGACACCCCCGTCTGTCCTTCCCCGGAGCAGTGCTCGTCGACCAGGTTCCAGCCAAGCCCCAGCCCCGAGACGCCGGTCACGGTCGTATCGGGTCGATAGGAGACTGCCGCCAGGTAGAGGTGGCCTGCCACTCCGGTGAGCGAGGACGAGGTCGTGACTGTCGAGGAGCTCGACACGCCTCCGCTCACGACCGCCTCGAACACGACGGCGTGATCGGCCGTCAGAACGTCGTTGAAGTGCCAAGAGAAGCCGGTGTTGAAGAAGATCTCCGCCGACGTGATGCGGACGTGGTCGCTTCCGCTGATGAACGCGCCCCCGACCTGGCAGA
>SMWR01000111.1 GCA_004356735.1 Deltaproteobacteria bacterium | reverse complement strand
TCGTGGTAGTAGTTCTCGATCTGCGGAATCGCGTTGGCGGCCGGAAGCTCCCGCACATGGCTCTCACGAGGCGTACCCTTTCCGGCTTGGAGCAGGATCGTCCCATCGGCTGAGACCACAAAGATGCGACCCGAGTCACCCAGGGCTTCTGTCTCGAGGGCATCTTCAATCACCTGCAATCTCAGGACGGCGTGCAGGCTGGCAGCGTTCTTTCGGTGATCGCGAATCGAGGCGGACGCCACCTGAAACCGCTCTCCGTTCAAGCGGATCACGTCGTCGATCTGCGAGCTTGAAACCTTGGCCATCCGACGCCTGAGCGAATCCGGTAGATCGAGCACGTCGCCTACGCGCAACAGCGTCCGGCCCTGAGCATCCAACAACATGAGGGTCCGATACTGTGGGAAGCGATCGATCACATAGCGGAGATATTGAATCAGCTCTTTGCTGGCCCGGCTGGTTTTGCCAGAATCCGCAGCTACCAGCTCCACATTGTCGATCACGGTCTCGCTGCGAGCGAAGGTGACGACATCGAGTTCTCGCTGTCCGTACCAGAGATCCATCCGCTCCGCGGCGCTACGCAGCGTGGCCGGGAACTTCTCGTCGATCTTCTCACGCAGGAATGACTCGATCGACCGGGTGGAGATGAAGGTCACGACCAAGGACGTCAGCATGGCCGCAGCGAAGACGGAAAGGACCATGCGCGAGGGCAGGCTGCGGAACGAGTTCCGCAGGGAGGGACCGATCCAATCCCACGCGAAAACGCGCAGCATCTCTACAATCTGTCGTTGCCTGTGATTGGCCATGTGTTGCACGCAACCTCGCCGTTGGCATCGGCGAATCGGCGCGACCGCTTGATCGACTGTTTTCTCTGGCGTTCCGCGGGGTTGAGCGGTTCCGCCCCGCCGCTGGGAGCCTCAGATGACGATCCGGCGCGAGCGAAGCAGCAGGGCCACGCCGACGGCGCCTCGGCCCAGGTTCGGAAACCAGAGTGCCAGGATCACGGGCAGGACCTCCTGGACGGCCAAGTACTGGAAGAACGTGACGGTGCAGTAGTAGATGATGCAGAACACACCGCAGACGAGGAGACCAGCAAGTTCCGAAGCTGGCGTTTGGTGCGATGCTCGACCTCGATGGTCAGGTAGGCGGTTACGGCCGACACCAACACCGAAAGGACGAGAACGGGCGCGAGCACCGTGCCAATTCCAAGACTGTTCGTGCGAAACGCCGTGATCTCGGAGTCGCTCGCCATGCGACCGACTCCGGCCAACACACCGAACAGGAACCCGATCGGAATCGTGTAGGTCATGATGACGACCATGATCGCGCGCAGCACCATCAACACATCGGAGAAGGCGACACCGATCCGCAGGAAGTCGCCGAGGTAGCGCAGCAGGTTCTGGCCCAGGAAGGCGAGCGAAACGCCAATGAGCCCCACTCCCATGTAGAGCACGACCTCTCGGGCGACATACAGGAAGAGGATCCGGGGAACCTTCATCCCAGCAATCGTATCGGTACGCCGACGGGGCTGCGAGCGATTGGTGACTGGTGCTAGATTCCGGCTCCAGCATGGATGCCGATCGACTCAAGGAGTACCTGAAAGAGGTCTTCGGAGCGCTCAGCGGCGCGATGACCTCGACCATGATCTACCTGGGAGACCGAATGGGTCTCTACCGGGCACTGGCCGACGGCGTCCCCGTGACCAGCGTGGATTTCGCGACGCGAACCGGACTTTCTGAGCGTTGGATCCGGGAATGGCTGCAGCAACAGGGAGCGGCCGGGATCCTCGAGATCCGTGAAGGAGGCCGCTTCTCGCTCTCACCCGAGGGCGTCGCGGTGCTCGCCGATGATTCCCACCCGGCTTTTGGAGCCGGCTTCTTCTCCCATCTCCCGCAAACGATCCAGTTGGCCGAACGCCTGCCCGAGGCCTTCCGCACCGGGGTCGGCCTGACCTACGACGCGATGGGACCCGAAGGCGCCCGCGGTATCGAGCGCGGCCTGGCGCCCTGGTTCCGCGCCTTGCTGGTCCCGCTGGTGCTGCCTCGGCTCGAGGGCGTCGTACCCGCGCTGGAGGCCGGCATGTCTGTCGCCGATGTGGGCTGCGGAGCTGGCGTCGCCCTCCTGGAGATGGCCAAGGCCTTTCCTTCATCGGAGTTCCACGGCTACGAAATTTCGCACCACGCCCTCGACCGGGCCGCCGAGAACCTCGCAGAGGCCGGCGTGACCAACGCCAGCTTCCACGATGCGCACCAAGAGCCCCTGCCCAAGCGAGCGCGCTTCGGGTTCGTCACGACCTTCGATTGTCTGCATGACATGACCGATCCCGCCTCCGTCATGCTCGAGATCCGAAGCGCAATCCGCGATGACGGAACGTGGTTGATTGCCGACATCAAGGCCCTCCCCACCTTTGAGGAGAACGTCGAGAAGAATCCGATGGCATCCATGATGTACGGCACGTCGATCCTTACATGCATGTCCTCGGCCCTTTCCGAGCCCGACGGCCTGGGCTTGGGCACACTGGGCTTCCATTCCGAACTCGCAGAACAGATGACGCGAGAGGCCGGCTTCTCGCACTTTGAAGCCATCGACCTGGGCCACCCAGTCAACGCCTTCTATGTCGTGAAACCCTGACGCCCGGTCGAGAATTCTTGCTAGGGTCCCCGCTCCATGAAGATCGGTCTGGTAGGACTCCCGGGCAGCGGCAAGAGCACCGTATTCGGTGCCCTCACGGGTCTCGTTGTCGAGACCGGCTTCGGCGGACGCAAGGACAAGGCCAACCTCGGCTCGGTCAAGGTACCCGACGTCCGTGTCGACGCCCTGGCGAAGCTCTACGACCCCAAGAAGACCACCTACGCCGAGATCATCTTCACCGATCTGGCAGCCGGGACCGGAGAAGGGCTCGACCGCGGCGTGCTCAACTCGATGCGCAACCTGGACGCGCTCTGCCAGGTCGTTCGTGCCTTCCCCGACACCGCGGGCGCAGCGGGCGACCCCCTGCGGGAGATCACGGAACTCGAGCTCGAAACCATCCTGGCCGACATCGAGATCATCGAGCAACGCGTCGCCAGGCTCCGAAAGGACCGCAGCGACCCCCGTGAGCTCAAGCTGCTCGAACGACTCCAGGGCGAGCTCGAGGCCGAGCGCAGCTTGCGACGGGTGGAGCTTTCCGACGCCGAACATCACCTGATCGCTGGCTACGCTTTCCTCACGCTCAAGCCGTTGTTGCTGGTACTGAACGTACCCGAAGACGATGTTGGCAAAGACGTCCCTGGCGACGTCGTGGCCGCGGCCAAGGAACGTGGCCTGGGTCTAGTCGTTCTCTCGGCCCAGGTCGAAATGGACATCGCCCAGCTCGACGAGGCGGATCAGCAGGAGTTCGTGGCGTCCCTGGGCCTCGAGGAACCGGCCAAGAACCGATTCGTTCGCGCGGCCTTCGACCTCATCCAGCTCATCACGATGCTCACCTCGGGGCCGGACGAATGCCGCGCCTGGCCTCTTGCCCGGGGTACACCGGCTCCGAAGGCCGCCGGCAAGATCCATTCCGACATCGAGCGAGGCTTCATTCGCGCCGAGGTGATTTCCTGGCAGGATCTGGTCGAATTCGGAAGCGAGGCCAAGTGCCGGGACGCCGGCAAGCTGCGCGTCGAAGGCAAGGACTACATCATCCAGGACGGGGACGTGGTCAACTTCCGCTTCAACGTCTGACGGGACCTCAGCCGCACGACAGCAGAAAGTATGTAAGTTTCCGGTTAGTCGGTCTGCCACATCTCGTGGACTCGGGACGTCGGGTTCTTGAACCTATCGGAGGCCGACAGCAGGATGTAGGCCGGGCTGGTGATTAGGTCGGCTGCCTTCAAGATCCGATACACGCTCGATTCCGACACGAAATACCGCTTCTCGTCGGTGTAGTGGCAGGCCAGCTCACGGGGCGAGAGATCCGTGCGCTCGAGCGCCAGGTCCAGCACCTGCTGCTGAACCTTGTCGGGGATCGCGTTCCAGCGAGGCCGCTTCGCGGGCTTCTGGTCGTGAAGCCCGTCGAAGCCCTGCTCGACATAGCGCTGATACCAGCCGTAAAACGTGCTTCGAGCTACGCCCAGCTGCCACAGCGTCGTTTGCACCGGCAGGTCGGTGCCCTCGACCAGGCGGATGATCTCCAGCTTCTCCGAAGCCGTGCGCCTCACGTGGCGTCCTCCTCGCCAAGACCCGTCAGACTTTTTTTGAGCACGCGGTTCTTGAGCGTGATCTCCGCCACCACTTCCTTCAGCTCTCGGTTCTCGCTGCGGAGATCTTTGACTTCGTCGCTCGTGGCTTCACGAAGTGTGCCGCCCGCCAACTGCTTCTTGCCCGCCTCGAGGAAATCCTTGCTCCAGCGGTAGTAGAGATTGGCCGCGATGCCTTCTCGGCGGCAGAGTTCGGACACGCTCTGCTCGCCGCGCAGGCCTTCAAGCACGATGCGAATCTTTTCCTCCGGTGCGAACTTCCTGCGCGTCCGGCGGCGGATCTCTCGCACGGCCGCTTCGGTGGATTGCTTCTTCTGCTTCGTCATGTCGACACTCTCCTCGGGATCAAAGACCCCGTGATGTGTCTCTTAGCTCAGGGCCTCTCCAAGTCCGAATGCTGCTGACGGGCTACAGGTGAGGACATCGGACTCGAGGAGGTGGGCGATGCTGTGTAGAACATCGTCTACTACAACACCGTCCTTGGACGGATCGATCTGCAAACAGGTAAGATCACCGGAAGCGAGAATGTGTAAACGATGTGCCTGGACTTCTGTAAAGGATGTACCCGGACCGTACCGGACGTGACATAACGCCCCATACTCGGACGTCGAGCGAAAACGCGGCTTGAATGCCCTATCCCCTTGCCGGTCGCGAAGGCGATGAAAACGAAAAGGAGGAGAAGAAGGAGGGGTGCGCCCATGGACTCACGCACCCGATCAATCACTTGGTCATTCCCGGCAATCGAATTCCTTTTCACAGACGCGCAGCCTCTCATCGCTGGTGTCCGCAACTTCCCCTGGCTTCATATGGTAACCGCAGATCGCGACACAGTTCGGCGTGTCACCGGAAATTGCGAGAAATTGGGCCGCA
Organism: Deltaproteobacteria bacterium; assembly: GCA_004356735.1. GTDB lineage: Bacteria > Myxococcota_A > UBA9160 > UBA9160 > SMWR01 > SMWR01. The sequence goes on along the minus strand of SMWR01000111.1, from coordinate 15,681 downwards.
TTTCGGCTTCGGTCCAACTCCTTGCCGGTGTCGCCACCCCGTGCAACCGGCAAACGAATGGGCGACCCTGGGCGCCGTGAATGCACGAGCCCGGCTGGTCCTGCTGATCGTGTCCGCCCTGGGCCTTCGACTCTGGTTCGCGTGGAGCGACCTCGAGTCCTTGCTCCTCCGGGCCCTATCGGACGACTCCTTCTACTACTTCGAGATCGCTCGCCGCCTGGTCAACGGCGAAGGCGCGAGCTTCGACGGCTCGAATCCGACCAACGGCTTCCACCCGCTGTGGTTGCTGATCACGGCCTGCGTACAGGCCTGCGTCCGTGATCCCCTGACCGCCGTCCACGTCAGCTTGAGCCTGGGCGCCGTCTTTGGCGCAGCTACCGCGGGGCTCACGGCCGCCATTGTGCGGCGCCTCGGCGGCAATGAGACGGCAAGCCTGGTCGCCGGCGGCATCGTTGCCTTCCACCCGACGATGGTGCTCGAGTCCGTCAACGGGATGGAGACCTCGCCCGCTCTATGTGCCATCGCCACACTCGTCTGGCTTTTCGTGGATTGGTGGCAGCGCACGTCGGTGCCTTCGCTCGCTGAAGCCATGGCCTTCGGGAGCGCGGGTGGGCTGATGCTGCTGGCGCGCACCGACAGCGTATTCATCTGGATCTCGGTGCTGTTCTTCCTGGCGCTTCGCGCGGGCAGTGTCGAACGGCTGCGACCGATCCTGATCGCGGCAATCGTATCCGGCGTGTGGGGCGCGCCGTGGCTCATCTGGAACCTCCTGAGCTTCGGAACCGTCGTCCAGGTGAGCGCCATAGCATTGGCCGAGGGGCTGCAAGCAGACTACCTGGCCCAGCACGGCGACACTTTCGGTGTGGCACTCAACCGGGGTTGGACGATCGTGAGGTGGGCCTTCGCCGACACTCTGGTCCACCGCTATCTGGTTCCCCGCCCGCTGGGCGCTTGGATCGGATGGGGGCTCGCACTCTCGGGCCTGAGCCTGCTGCTCTTGACGCGCGATTCCCGGCGGCGCTTCGGCATCCTGATGGTGCCGGGCGTCGGCATCCTGCTCGGCCTGTTCATCCACGCAGGGATTCGCTGGTGGCTGCGGGAGTGGTACTTCGCGCCGGCCGGCTGGTTGACGGCCGCCTGCGCTGGGCTGGGGTGGGTCACTGTGTGGGAGCGCATTCCGCATCTGAACGCCCAACGCGCGGTCGGCCTGTTCGTCGTGTTGTTGATTGGCTTTGGCTGGACCGCGCAAGGCTGGCAGCCGAGTTCTCCCCACGTGGTCCAGCAGCTCGAAGGCGCCCGCTGGATCGCAGCGAATACGCCCGAAGACGCCCGCATCGGGGCCTTCAACGCGGGCATCTACGGTTACTTCTCGGGACGCACCGTGGTGAATCTCGACGGCGTGGTCAATCTCAAGGCGTATCGCGCCAACCGCGCGGGGGGGCTGATGGACTACGTCCTCGCCGAAAAGATCGAGTACGTGATCGACTGGCGCGGAACATTGCCGCTGCTGCGCTGCCGCGACCACGCCAGCATTCGCTGCCAGCGCGTGGCCGTCATCGGTGAACACCTCGACAGCTTCGCCGGCAGCCCTGTGAACGTGATCCGAATCCAGTCGTCAATCGACCGGAGCCGGGCACCCCGGTAGACGCTGGGCAATCGGCTCGGCCGCAGAGCGAGCGGCAATCGCCTGACCCAGCTCGTTCGGATGTTGGTCGCTCGGGTGCACCCACAACTCTTGTGGCGCCTCCCCTCGAAGACGGGCAAGAGATCGTGGGCCTCGAAGCCCGCCTTGCCTGCCGCCACCATCACCTGCTGGTGGAGATCGGCGAACGGATAGTCGGATTCCAGTCGGAACAGCATCGGATGGACGAAGAGCATGCCGGGCACGGCGTGGGTCTTCAGGGTCTCGCCCATTCCGATCAGGGATTTTCGGGATAGGGCATCCAAGCTGCGTTCTGGCTCAATGTCCGAGTATGGGGCGTTATGGTGCGCCCATCGGGGGCCTGCGGCGGGGTGAGTGCCCCAAAACGGCCGATTGTGAGGCGGCGGTCTCGTCCCACGCGGGTCACGTATCTGATGCAGAAGACCTTTCGGCCAGTCGGGTGGACGGCGAGGCCGAAGCCTCCGAGAGAGTTCGGTCCACCCTACCAGACGAACACCGTAAATATCGGTATCTACACGTCAGGCTCGCGTACGAATTCGTTACTATAAACCATGGATAAAACTTGGTTCTTCCTAGAAACCAGTTGAATTCTCAGGCATGTCGAATTCGTAGTGCGTCTGACGGGACCTCAGCCGAGGACGACGATCTCGTTGCGGGTCGCGATCCACTGGGTCTTGCTCAGATCCAGCAGCGACGTCTCTGACGCCTCAACGGCAGGCTTCGTTGCCATCTGCGCCGAGTAGGTTCTGAACGATTCCAGCGATGGAAACCACTGCTCGGTGGCACCATCGAAGCCGCCATCGCCATCTCGCTCGTAGTCGCGCTCGGTTCGGGGGTATTGGAGGTGGGCGATGATGAGATCCACGGGGTCCGGATCGTCTCGCATGCGGGCGGCGCGCTCCACCGACCACCAGCGGTGGAAGGCATCGCGTTCGACGCCCCGCTTGCGTCGAACGAAAGAGATGAGCTTCACGGCGGCCCGTTCGCGGTCCCCCTCGATCAGGACCCGGGGCGCTTCGGTCAACAGGAAGCTCAAGGACCCCATGTCGAGAAAGCGCTGCTCATCGGCCCTCACGTGTTCCTGGTAGTCCGGTTCCTTCACGAACTTGATGAAATCGTCGTGGGCATCGAAGATCTGGTGTGCGACGCCGTCGAAGCCAGGACCGCCACCGTGCTCAGGGTCCTTGTCCAGACGAGGGTTCTGCTCGTAGCGCCGAAGGTGTCGTGCCAGCCGCGGAAGATCGCGAATCAACGGTCCATGCCGGTCGCGCCAGTGGGCGCTGAACGCCTCCGATGAGAGGTCGGGCCGCCGGGTCACGAAGCAGAACAGGTGGATCATGAGCCGGGTATCTTCCGCATCAGTTTTCCGGCCATGTTCCCGCCATCGACAGTGAAGTCGGCGCCCGTGCACGAAGCCGCTTCGTCCGACGCCAGGAATACGATCATGTTCGACACGTCGCGGATCCGATCCTTGATGGTCCGTTCCCGTTGATAGGCCAGGACCGGCTGCTGGGATCCCAGGGCCTTCTCCATGTCGACGCCTTTCGGCACGTAAGGCGCAACCATGTGGGCACTGCCCGCTTCGGGACAAACGGTGTTGACGCGAATGCAGAACTGGCCGAGCTCCAGCGCGGCTACCCGCGTGAGCCCACGCACCGCCCACTTGCTCGAGGCGTAGGCGGCCAGGCCGTTCTTGGCGCTCATGCCGTCGACCGAGGAGACGTTGACGATCGAGCCACCGCCCACAGCCTTCATGGTCTCGACGACGGCGCGGATTCCGAGGAAGGTGCCCGTCTGATTCACTGAGACGACACGCTCGAAATCTTGCAGGGACGTTTCTTCGATCACTCGCATCAGGAGTACGGCGGCGTTGTTGACCAGCACGTCGACCCGGCCGTGTCGGTCCGCCGTCGACTGAACCACCCGCTGCCAGTCGTCTTCCGAGGTAACGTCGAGGGTCTCGTACGTCGCGGGATCACCGAGCTCTTTCGCCACGGCCCGCCCGGGCTCGTCCAGGATGTCCGCCAGCACGACAGTGGCGCCCTCCTCGACGAAACGATGCGCTGTGATCTCGCCCGTTCCTCGAGCGGCGCCGGTGATGATCGCAACCTTTCCCTCTAGGCGGCCCATGCGCTCCTCGCTCTCATGCCTCCGAATCCAGCGTGTATCCGAACCCCGATCAAGAGCGGATCAGATACTCACTCAGGGTCGCGCTGCGGATGCGGTCCATGTCGAGAAAGCCCTGCACGCTCTCCACCATGCGCGTGATGTTGTTCTGCAGCGTCTCTTTCGAGCCCTCGGCAGTGTAGAAGAGATCCGGATTCGTGATGTGTTCCGGAGTCGGCCACCCCTCTTCCACGATGCCCTTGTAGTTCGGAGCCTCCGGCGTGACGGGAAAGACCACGGCATTCCGCACGTAACGCATACGCGGTTGCATCGCTTCCGAAACCGGCGATTGGACTCCGTGCCAGTGGGAGATCCATTCCGGATAGGTCAATCGCTCCGGCTGCTCCAGCAGGGTCAGCATGAACACGCCGGGAGAACGCTTGCCATCCGGCCAGTCGCGAGCCCGGCTCCAGCGGTTACCCCCGTAGTCCGTGTACATCGATTCGCTCACCAGGTAGCCGGCGCGGCGCTCGCCGACCTCGGAGAGAATCTCCTCCAGCGGTCCGCGTCGGTCGTAGCAGTCGATCCAGAACGCGACTTCGGCCAGCAGGGGCGCCTCGTCGGCGGGCCAGGGCATCGGCGTAGGCACATCGGAATCCGAGTCGTCCACGTACAGGGACACGCCGCCGAGATCGTGCTCCAGCAGCCGGGGCAAACAGTCTTCGAGGAGTTGGTTGCGAATGGCGTCGGGGTCCGAGCCTCGCTCGCCCCAGATCAGGTAGATGAGCTTTTCCATAGGGCCCCACGGAAGCGTGTGCCGGGGCGCAAAACGTACCCGTCGGCGGTCCGCGATACTACAGCAGACCGGAAGCCGCGCCGGAAGCCGCCCACAGTTCGCCGCCCCGGCGGCCCGGGATCAGGCGTCGGAGTCGAGAGGAACGCTGCGCTGACTCAGCCAGCGGCGATAGCCCTCGAGGGGGAAGAAGGCCAGGAACAGCGCCACGGCGCCCAGGGCCGCGAAGAGCGATGTAGTGGGGATCACCCAGAGAATGATCGGCAAGCCGATGACGGGATCCCAGACGTCGGTCGTTCCCGAACGCAGGAAGTAGAGCAGACGCGCAGCCGGATCCGTCAGCGCCAACAAGAAGGCGATGCTGCTCCAGACGCCGATCAGCAAGAAGCGATTGGAAACCACGGGATCCGCCAGACCGATTCGCAGACGACGCTCCATGCGGCGCCAGTAGAGGAACGACTCCACGGCCAGCCACACGAAGGGCGCGACACGGCCGCAGAACGACACCCAGTATCCCGCTCCGTTCACGACGCGAACCGAAAAGCCCTCGCTCAGTCCGTAGTACACGGCCCCGCCAAAGGTTGCCGCTCCGATTACAGCCGCGAGCGGAAGCGACCAGCGCTGCTTCTGGCGGAACGTCACCCGCAGGAAGTGGAGCAGTCCGACGACACCGATACCCGCGAAGAAGACGTAGGCCGCGCTCAGTCCCCGAAGCACCAGCTCGGGTGGCGTTAGCGACGCATCGGCCCAGCCCATGTAGAGCACGCAGCTCAGTGCATTGGCCAGGAAGAAGTACGCGATGAAGAAGAGGCCAAGACTCAGCTCGGGACCACCCGACGTGCGGCGGCCAAGCTGGATCAGCCGGCTGCCGACCACCAGGCAAAGCAGCAAATTTCCAATCGTGACGACAGCGCCAAGAGCCTGCATCATCGCACCGGTTCCCCCTCCCGCCCGAAAATCGCAGCATGCGAACTCCCGGCGACCCTCCGTGTATCGGAAAACGGCCGACTTGACTAAATACCACCCCAGCCCCGCAGTTCGCCGCCCGGCGAACTGCAAGCCGCCGCTTCGGCGGCCCCGCTCTGCTAGGATGGGCCGCTCGACGATCCAAAGTTCAGAAGCTGGAGGGGAAATCCAACCGTGACGAAACTCTACGACTTTACGCTACCCAGCATCGACGGTGAGGACTGCTCGCTGGCCGACTTCAAGGGCCAGGTCTGCCTGCTGGTCAACGTGGCATCGAAATGCGGACTGACTCCCCAGTACGATGGACTCCAGCGTCTCCACGACCGCTTTCGCGACCGCGGCTTCGCGGTGATCGGCTTCCCGTGCAACCAGTTCGGCGGCCAGGAGCCCGCTAGCGAGCAGGAGATCCAGGAGTTCTGCAGGCACAATTTCGGCGTGAACTTCCCGCTGTTCTCGAAGCTCGAGGTGAACGGCGACGCTCGCTCGCCCCTCTACACGTGGCTGACGTCGGAAGACACCCAGCCCGATGGGCCGGGCGACATCGCCTGGAACTTCGCCAAGTTCGTGGTCGATCGCTCCGGGTCCGTCAGCGCGCGCTTCCAGCCCCAGGTGGAGCCCGAGTCGCTGGAGATTCGCGAGATCATCGAGAAGGCACTCGGCTGAGATCACCATGAACTTGCGGATGAATGCCCCGGTCTCAGCCTGTCGGTCAGCTACGGAATCGTCCCGCGACCCCGGCGGAAAGATCCAGGTCATGGGCGCGCCGGCAGAAAGCGCCCGATTCACCGTCGGGCCGCCCAGCGACCCCGATCGCGCAGCCCACGAACCCGGCACCCTCAGCGATTGAGGTCCGGATGGCCGCGCAGGTGGGCCGTCTCGTTGAGACTCGCCAGACTGCGCTCACCCGACCGCGCCGCTAGGAATCGGCTCACGCTGGTGTAGTCCGGATCGAAGTGGAAGATGCGCTCGATCCCCAGCACGTGGGACGACCAGGCGTTGATGACGCCCCCGTGACAGACGACGGCTACGTGGCGTCCATGGTTCTCCTCGATCACCGCCTCGAGAGTCCGGATCACATCCCGGCGGAATCCCTCGACATCGTTCTCCAGGTACCAGCCGCCATCGACGAGTTCCTTCCAGCGGTCGTAGTCCCGGGCCTTGAGTTCTTCCATCGGGATGTAGACGTCGGAGTCGCGATCGAATTCGGCGATCCCCTCGACGACCCGCGGCTCGAGGCCACGTCCCTTGGCGATCGGGGCCACCGTCTCACGCGCGCGACGCATCGGGCTCACGTAGAGAGCGTCCACGCGCTCGTCCGCCAACCACGCGGCCAGCTTCTCGGCTTGGGCGCGACCGACCTCGCTGAGCGGAGGATCTGCCGGCGTCCCGCCCACGCTCTCCACGCGTTCGGGTAGTGCGTGGCGGATCAGGATCAGCTGCATGCCTCAGGCCATGTACATGCCGCCGTTCGCGGCAAAGACCTGTCCGCTGGTGTACCCGAAGAGCTTCGGGTCAGCGATCGCGCAGACGGTGTTGGCGATGTCCACGGGCTCGGCGATGCGGCCGACGAGGGTCGCACGGCCCATGGCTTGAATGCCCTCAGTACCGATCTTCTCGAGCATCGGCGTGTTGACGGGGCCTGGTGCGATGGCGTTCACCCGGGCACGATAGCTCGCGAACTCCCGGGCCGTGGTACGAGTGACCGCCTCGATGGCTCCTTTCGCGGCGGTGTAGTCGATCTGGCCGATGTTTCCATTGCGCGCACTCACCGATGAGAAGTTCACGATGAAGCGGTTGACGCCGTCGGCCAGCGGCTGATTGTCGTTCTTCTTGAAGAGCAGGTGCCAGTGCTGGGCAGCCACTTCACGGGTGAACAGGAATGTGCCGTACAGATGCACGGCCATCACCGCCTTGAAATCTTCGTAGCTCTTCTTCGGGATGCGGGCGTCGCGCGTGATGCCGGCCACGTTTACCACGCCGTTGATGCAACCAGTGGCTTCCAGCGCAATCCCCACCGCCCTCTGAACGTCCACTTCTTCCGCCACGTTCGCAGCGGCCGCGATCGGCTCGAGTCCTCCCGCGGTCTTGATCTCCTGCGCCGCTTCCGCGAGACGGCCGGGATCCAGGTCCACCAACACCAGCTGTGCACCGTGGGCCGCCAGTACCTGGGCGACGCAGTTCCCGATGCCCTGGGCGGCACCGGTCACGATGTGGGTTTCTCCCTCGAACGCGCGTTCGCGCAATACGCATTCCATGTCCGACCGTCTCCTTCGTCGCGGCTTGCAGGACCGCGGAATATCGCGATGGATCGCTAGCTGCCCGGCGCCCGGTGCCGGCGCCCGCGGTCAAGCAGGCGTGCCCTCGGGCGGGTCCTCGAGCACGCCTTCGGCGATCAGCGCCTCGATGTCGGCATCCGAGAGACCGAGCAGCTCGCGCGCGACGTCCCTGGTGTGCTCACCCAGCTGGGGAGCCGGTCCGATCATTGGCTCGGGTAGACCCGATCCGCAGAACGGCGTGCCGTCGAAGATCAGGTGGTCGTCGCCGGGCTGATCGACCGGTCGCAGAAAGCCGCGTTCGAGCAGCTGGGGGTCCACGAAGTGGTGACCCGGATGCGCCACGATACCGGCGGGAACGCCGTGGGCCTGGAGCGTTTCCATCACCTCTCGGGGTTCGCGCAGGGTCGTCCAGGCGCCGAGCTGGCGGTCCAGCTCCTCGCTCGCAGCCAGACGTCCGGTCACCGTCGCATACTCCGGATTCTTCACCCAGTCGGGATTCCCCAACGCCTCACCCAGGGCTTTCCACTCTGCGTCGTTGCGAACGTTGACCACGCACCATTCTTCGTCGCCCGCACACTGATAGGCCCCCCACGGCGCACCCCGCTCACTCGCGTTTCCCTTCGGCTTGACGCTGCCGGCTTCCATGCTCTCCCGCGCGAACAGATCTCCCAGCAGTCCGATGGCCGACTCGAACTGTGCAGCGTCCACGTGCATGCCGTGGCCGTGACGTTCCCGACCGATCAGACCCGCCAGGACCGCGAAGGTGCCCAGCCGCCCGACGTAGTGATCCGGGTACACGTTGGTCGAACCGGCGGGCTGGGCTTCGTCCTCGGGGAAGTTCCACAGGTACTGGAGTCCCGACACGGGATGGGTGCTCGGGCCGTAACCGATCCATTTCTTCCAGGGCCCGGTCGTCCCCACCATCTGACTCGAGAAACCGATGATTCGAGGATTGATCTCGCGAAGCTCCGCCGGACCAAACCCCAACTTCGACATGGTGCCCGGGGCGCTGTTTTCGATCACGACATCGGCACCCCGGATCAGCTCGTAGACCAGCTCGCGACCGCGCTGCGTCTTGACGTCGACGCCGAAGCTCCGCTTGCAGCGGCTCGATGAGGCGAAGCTGGGGTTCATGTAGCTGTTGAGAATCACGCGGATGAAGTCCGGCGCCGTTTTCGTCTCGATCTTGATGACGTCGGCTCCGAATTCGGCCAGCAGCCGGGCAACCTCAACCCCCACCGCCCCCACGCCGAAGTCGATCACGCGCAGCCCCCGGAACGGATGACCGTCATCCGACGGCCCCCGCGACGGAGCTTCGAAGAGCGCCCGACGAGAGGCCTCGTCACGCCCGATCCAGGCCTGGCGCTCACCACTGCTCGCCAATCTCGGAGGTCCGCTGCTGGGCCCGATCCGCTCGCCGTCGATGGTCACGAATCCCGAAGGCAACAGGGCCGCCCTCCCCTCAGCAACTTCGAGCTTGTGGAACGTGCCACGCGCCCGGGTGTGTTCGTTCTCGAGAACTTCAGCCGGCTTGAGCAGGGGGGTCACCGGAATACCCCGTCGCTGGGCTTCCCGGGCGGCATCGATCTTGGTGAAGTTTTGGAAGAAACGTTCGATGACCGGCTCGATGCGCTCCCGTTGGATCAGTCGTTGGATGAAGATGTCGAGCTCGGGGTCCGCCAGCTCCTCGGGATTCCCCATCCAGTCGAGCAACGCACGCCAGTGGTGGGCGATCAGGATGATCATCCGAATGAAGCCATCCGAACACGGGTAGAGTGAATAGATTCCCGCCCCGGCGCGCGGGACCACAGCCTGGGTCTTCGAGTAGTTGGGCAGCGCCCAATCCGCGAGACTCATCACGGATTCCATCACCGAGACGTCGACGTGCTGCCCCTGACCGGTGCGCAGGCGTTGCCAGAAGGCGACCAGGGCCGCATAGGCCGCGGTCGTTCCGCCGGTGTCGTAAGCGAGCGCGCCCGGCGCGACCAGCGGCGGCTTCTCGATCCGGCCCGCGCGATGCATCATCCCGCCCATCGCGAAGCCGATCATGTCGGTGCCCTGGTAGTCGCGATACGGACCGGTCTGGCCAAAGTCGCTGATCGAAACCAGCACCAGCTGGGGATGGCGCTCGAGCAGCGATTCGGGTGCGAGCCCCAAGCCTGCCAACGTGCCGGGTTTGAACGATTCGATGCAGAAATCGGCGTCTTGCAGCAGCCCGTGGAGACTCTCGCGATCGGATGCGTCGGTCAGATCCAGAACGGCCCCGCGCTTGCCGGCGTTGCGGTGGGCGAAGTAGAGGCTCGTTTCACCGTCGGGAGTGAACGGTCCGAGGCTTCGCGAAATCGCGCCTTCGGGTGGCTCGATCCGGATCACTTCGGCGCCGAAATCTGCCAGCAGCCGCCCACACAGTTCCCCCTTCTCATCGGCCAGATCCACAACGCGAATCCCCTCGAGCGGTCGCATCACGAGCCTCCTCTCCATCCCTCTGCAGTCGTCACGACACAGGTCTATGCCTATCATACGGGCCCCCGACGCAGCCGGTCCAGCCAGACGTCGGGCAGCCACGCAGCCTGCACCCACCGAGGAGATCTCCTGCATGTCGGACCTCAAGATTGGCCTCCAGCTGGGCTACTGGGGCGCCGCCGCGCCCGAGGGCTTCGTCGAAACCGTCCAGGAGGCCGAACGGCTCGGCTACGATTCCGTATTCACCGCGGAGGCGTGGGGTTCGGATGCCTTCACGCCACTGGCCTGGCTGGGTGCGAAGACGTCGACGATCCGACTGGGCACGGCGGTGGCACAGCTCTCGGCCCGGACACCCACCGCAGCCGCGATGGCGGCCCTGACCCTCGACCACCTGACGGGTGGACGCATGATCCTGGGCCTCGGCGTCTCGGGGCCGCAGGTGGTCGAAGGCTGGTACGGACAGCCCTTCGGCAAGCCGTTGGCACGAACCCGCGAGTACATCGACATCATTCGCCAGGTGCTTGCGCGTGAGAAGCCGGTCCAGAATGACGGACCCCACTATCCGCTGCCCTACTTCGGTGAGGGAGCCTGGAAGCTCGGCAAGCCGCTGCGCTCGATCACCCACCCGCTGCGGGCGGACATTCCGATCTTCATGGGCGCCGAGGGACCGAAGAACGTGGCGCTGGCGGCCGAGATCGCCGATGGCTGGCTGCCCCTCTACTACTCACCCTATCGACCCGAGGTCTATGCCGATTCGCTGAAGGGTGCAAAGGAAGGCTTCGAGATCTCCCAGATGGTGATCGTGAATGTGAACGACGACGTGGAAGAGGCCCTGATGCCCGTGAAGTCGATGCTGGGCTTCTACATCGGTGGCATGGGCTCCAAGAAACGCAACTTCCACAAGGAGCTGATGGGCCGCATGGGCTTCGAGGCCGAAGCCGACAAGATCCAGGAGCTCTTCTTCGAGGGAAAGCGCGCCGAGGCCATCGCGGCCGTGCCGAGCCAGTTCGCCGACGAGATTTCGCTGGTGGGCCCGATCGACCGGATCAAGGACCGACTGGCCCCCTGGCGCGAGACTCCGGTCACGACCCTGCTGGTCACGGGCCATGACAAGAAGTTCCTTGCCATGATGGCGGAGCTGGTGCTCGGCGGCTGAACCGAACGCACCGGGGAGAATGGAGATGGATCTGCTCGAGGCCCTGTACACAACCCGCGCCATGCGCCGCGTGAAGACCGATCCCATTTCGAAAGAGATCCAGGCAAAAATCCTCGACGCCGCGATCCGCGCCCCGACGGGTGGCAACGCCCAGGGCTGGCGGTTCATGCTGGTGGACGACCCGGGGGTCAAGGGCAAGCTCGGACCGCTGTACCGGGGCAGCCTGGAGCAGCTCTGGACGACGATCTACGCTCCCCGGGCCGCCGAGGCTGAAGCCAACCCTGACAAGCCCGAGAGTATCGAGTTCCGGAAGATGGCGCGCTCGGCCAACCACCTGGCCGAGCACTTCGAGAACTACCCGCTGCTGCTCTTCGCGTTCGTGCAATTCGACCCGACGGGAGCCTCGATCTTCCCGGCGGTATGGAGCGCCATGCTGGCGGCCCGGGCCGAGGGAATCGGCTCGGCCCTCACCACCGTCTTCATGTTAAAGGCAAAGGAGATGCTCGAGATCCTGGGCGTCCCGGAGGATGGCGGCTGGCAGTTCTCGTGCTGCGTCACCCTGGGGTACCCGACGGGACGCTGGGGGATTGCGCCGCGCCGTCCCGCCAACGAGGTCGCCTATCGCAACCAGTGGGGCGAGCCCGTCGGTCTCGAGATCCCCGAGCCGCTCTGGTCCGCGGATTGATCGGGCCGGTTGCGCTGCTCGATGCCTCGATTCCGCGATTCGTCTATTCCTCTATTCGGACGGCGTGAGGCTCTGCAGGCGCTCGACGGTCTCGAAGTACTCCTCGGCCAGGGCGTAGATCACTTCGCGCACGGGCTTGATGTCGTTCATCTGGCCGACGATCTGCCCGACCGGATTGAACTGGATGTCCTTGGCCGGCTTGGCATAACGGTGGCCGCGTGTAATGGCATCCATGGTCACCATGCCCTGGAGCGGCATGCCCAGGGGCTCGGGCGCGTCGTCGCGCTCCCAGGCCTCGGTCCATTCGTTGCGCAGCATGCGACACGGCTTGCCCGTCCACGACCGTGAGCGGACGGTATCGTTGCAGGTCGCAGCCATGTACGACTCCAGCTGCGCTGGCGGTGCCTCGGCCTCCTCGACGGTGAGCCAGATCGAACCCGTCCAGACACCCTGGGCGCCCATGCCGAGAGCGGCCGCGATCTGACGGCCGGTCCCGATTCCCCCTGCTGCAAGTACGGGCGTCGGCGCCACCGCATCGATCACTTCGGGCCACAGCACCAGGCTGCCGATGTCGCCGGTGTGTCCACCGCCCTCGGTCCCCTGGGCGATGATGATGTCGATGCCGGCTTTCTTGTGGGCCAGGGCCTGGTGGGGGCGACCGCACAGCGCGGCGACGAGCCGGCCGGCCTCGTGAATGTGTTCGATCACGTCCGCCGGCGGCGTGCCCAACGCGTTGGCGATCAGCTTCACCTTTTCGTGCTTCAGCGCGCACTCGACCTGCGGGTTGGCCGTCGCCGCCGTCCAGCCGAGCAGCTCGTGGTGCTTGTCTTCCGGCGGCAGCTCGGGCACACCCTTGTCGGCGAGAAGCTTCTGCACGAACTCGCGATGCTGCTGCGGGATCGCCGCTCGCAACTGTTCCTCGAGCTTCTCCGGATCGAGCTCGCCCATGCCCTCGTACTTGCCGGGAATCACGATGTCGATCCCGTAGGGCTTGTCGCCTACGTGCTCGTCGATCCACTTCAGCTCGATCTCGAGCTGCTCGGGCGAGAAGCCCACCGCGCCCAGCACGCCGAAGCCGCCGGCCTGACTGACCGCGGCGACCACGTCGCGGCAGTGGGTGAATGCAAAGATCGGAAACTCGATGCCGAGCTTGTCGCAGAGTTCGGTGCGCATGGGATGCCTCGCGGGACAGGTCGAGAGTGGGGCCGGGGCCGGCCGTGAAACCGGGCAGGCGTCGGCGGTCCGACCCCAAAATAGAACACGTTTCACTTCAACTTCGCAAGAGGCGATCAGAAATCGAAACAACCCCAGATTTCAGCTGCTTACGCGCGAGTCGCGGCACGCGGATCTCGACGACTGAGCGGGCCAAGGACTCGAGATGGCTGTGTTAGCGTGCGCTCCATGCCGGATTCCGCTGACCGTTCCCCCGTCGAAGCCATCTTCCACCGCGACGGCAACCGCTTCCTGCCGACCCCGGCCGCTCACGGACCCTGGTACCCGGACAGCCAGCACGGCAGCCCCATGCTGGGCCTGCTCGCGCGAGCCGTGGAGCAGCACCCATCGGAGCACCCGATGCAGGTCACGCGACTCACGGTCGACCTGAGCCGGGCCGCGCCGATGAGCGCCGTCACGATCCACACCAAGCTGCGCCGGGCCACCCGCTCCATCGACTGGATCGAGGCTTCGCTGCTGGCGGACGGCGAGGAGTTCGCCAGTGCCGTCGGCATGCGGTTCCGCTTGAAATCGATCGAGATCTTGGATCCGCCCGACGACGATCCGGAGCAGCCACCGAGGCTCCCGGAAAGTTCCGACGGCCTGGGCTGGATGGCCCGGGACCTGGACGGCGACGGCATCCACAGCGTCGTCGAGATTCGGCCCGTGCCCGGCTTCGAAACGCCCACGGCCTGGTTCCGGCTCAAGGTGCCGTTGGTCGCCGACGAAGAAACCACGCCCTTCCAACGCGCGGCCTTCGCATCGGACATGGTCTACTCGGTGCCCTTCCTGCGCTGGATGCACGTGGACAAGAAGGTGCTCTTCAAGCGGCCCTTCTTGGCCATCAACCCGGATACCACCATCAACCTGCACCGCCCGGCGTGCAGTGATTGGATCTGTCTCGACACCCGGGCAAACTACGATGTCAGCGGCGCGGGAACCGCCGTGGCCCGCGTGTACGATGAGCAGGGTCTCATCGGCAGCATGTCCCAGTCGCTCTTCCTGCGGGATCTCAGCTCCGCCCCGCGGGATTGGTCCAAATATGTGGACCCGTAGATCCCAACCAGGGAATCCGGCCGCTCACGCAACGAAAGTGCCCGTCCCGCCGGCAGAGGACACGATCGAAGTCCATCCCACGAGCGCTACGCGCTCGCCAGGTCGCCCTCAACCGTCCTGGTAGGAGAAGAACTTTTCGACGGGAACGCCGTCTGCCCGGTGGTCGACTTCGACATAGGGATACACAAAATAGTTTAATTTCTGGCCTTCGTGATCGGGGCCCAGCCTCAAGTCTCGACCCGTCGTGAAATGGATGCGATCGGCCAGCTGCCCACCGTAGAGCATTTCACGTTTCTCAGGATGCTTGAACGCCTCGGACGCATCGACCGGAAACCACCCGAGACCCGGCAGATAGAGCTCCACCCAGCAGTGGTAGCCCTCGATCTTTCCGGCGTTCTTGTTGTCCGGAATCGGAAAGCCCATCTCGAAGCGGGCCGGAATTCCCTCGGTGCGGGCCAGCGAGATGAGCAAGGCGTGGAAATCGGTGCAGTTGCCGTAGCGTTCGTTGCAGGCCCAGAAGGTGTCGCCGTTGCCCCAGCCCGATCCCACCTTCTTGTACTCGACGTTGTCGACCACCCAGTCGTAGATGGCCCGCGCTATCCGCTCGGGCTGCTGGCTGCCGGCCATCACACGAATCTCGGCCAGGATCGGATCGAGGATCTCGTGCCCCACCACTACGCGTTCGTTGGCCTCGAGATAGCGCTGCAACGATGCCTTGTCGGTACCCAAAGCCCCCGCGCCGGATCCACCTGCCCGCGGCCGCCGCTCGATCGTGGCCTCGAGCCGGACCCAGATCGGCTCTCCGTTCGAGACATCGAGAGATCCGTGCCACCAGCGATTGCCGTGCTCGTCGCCCCCTTCGATGGCGCCATCGATGCTCGCGTCGACGGCGAGCTTGACGACCTTCTGGGCATCGTCGTCCCGGGGCACGGGAATCCAGACGTGCACGGGTCCCAGCCCGGCAGCGACCGGGCCGATGCGGGCTTCGTAGACGAACTTGAAGCGCCGGCCCTCGCTGTCCGCAACCGCCAGGGTCGGAAGCAGGACCAGCAGCATCAGGCCAACCCTCCCCAGCCGGGGCGACGGCCGGAACCAGGGGAGCACGGTCCGAGAACTTCCATGCGGACGGGCGGTGTGAGGCCTGGCGATCCTCAGAGAGAGCCCACAGCGGTCAACACCCTGTTGGGACCCACAGTTAGCGCCGGGGCTCGCGGGGCGGAAGGTTGAAGCCCGGACCCGGCTTCCAGCCGCTCTCACGGATCAGCTCGGTCACGTGGACCATGTTGAGCAGATCCTCCTCGTAGC
>SMWR01000110.1 GCA_004356735.1 Deltaproteobacteria bacterium | reverse complement strand
GTCGACCTGGATCGCGCGTTGGTACTGACTGAGCGCGGCCGAGTCACGGCCCTGCTCGTCCAGGTTCAATCCTTCGATGCACAGTCGCAGCGAGGCTCGCCTGGCCGGATCGCCAGCTGCCCCGAGGTCGGTCAGTCGCAGCGACGGGTCAGAACCCGGCAGTGAGCCCATTCCGACACACCCGATCGCCAGGCTGCCGAGGGCGATCACGGCGAGCCCCGCTCCCAACCTCCGTCTGCGTCTGCCGTGCGCGCTCGAGTTCACAGCTGCTTCCGCAACCAATCGAAGAAACGTCGTCGGATCCTGGGCGATTCATCCCCCCGTCTGCCAACCACGGCCCCGCCGGGGCAGATCGCGTCCGGCAGCGTTCCCTCCAGGAAGAACTCGGGCCTTCGATCGGGACAACCCGCGAGGGCCAGCGCACCGGTGGCCGGATCGACGTCGACCTGCTGGATGTCGGCCGGCTTGAGAAACGCACCTCGTATGCGCCCGCCCGTCATCTCCTTCACGAAGTCGCGCCAGATCGGCATGGCGCCGACGCTGCTGGGAATCCCCAGGCTGCGCGGTGTGTCGAAGCCCAGCCACACGACGGCCACCAACTCAGGCGTAAATCCGACGAACCAGAGATCGTGCTCGTCGTCACTGGTGCCGGTCTTGGCCGCGATCGGCCCGCGCAAGCCGGTGTTCCGGACACCCGCCGCCGTGCCCCGCTCGGCAACGCCTTCGAGCATCGAAGTCACCAGGTAGGCCGTGCCCGCATCGAGGACCCGCTCGAACCGAAGCCGGCGCCGCTCAAGCGTTGTTCCGTCGCCATCGACCAAGTCTTCGATCGACTGGAGCTCGGGACGCACGCCGCCGTTGGCGATGGTCGCGTAGGCCCGGGCGATTTCCATGGGAGAGACCTCAGCGGTGCCGAGCGCCAGGCTGGGGACGTCTGGAAGCGAGCTCGTGATACCGAGGCGGCGAGCCACGTCGATCACGCGCGGGATGCCGATCTCGTGGGCCAAGCGCGCGGTGGCGACGTTGAAGGACCGCTCCAGGGCCTGCCGCACCGGCACCCGTCCGTGGAACTCCTTGTCGAAGTTGTTGGGCTTCCAGGGACCGCTGGGCGTGTCGATCTCGAGTGGCCCATCGTCGATGAAGCTCGCCAGGGTGATCTCGGGACCCGAGCCACGGGGCTCGAGCGCCGCAATGTAGACGAAGGGCTTGAAGACGCTGCCGCTCTGTCGCCGGGCCTGGGTACAGCGGTCGAACTGGGACACACCGTAGTCGCGACCGCCGACCAGGGCCAGGATCTCGCCGGTCTGGGGGCGCAGCGCGATCAGGCAGCCCTGTAGAGATTGCCGGGGATCTTCGTGAGCGAGTGCGGGAAAGTTCTTCTCGAGTTTCTCGATGCCCTCACGCAGGGATTTCGCCGCCAGCTGCTGGGCGCGATAGTCGAGGGTGGAGTAGACGCGCAGGCCTTCGGAGCTCAAGACCTCGCTGTCGTAGACGCTGGAGAGCTGGCGTCTCAGCAAGTCGAGGAAATAGCGGGCGTCACCCGGGTCGGGCGTTACGACCGCGAGATCGATGGGCACCTGCGTGGCTTCGCGGAATTCGGCGTCGTCGATCCGCTCCTGCTTGCGCATCAGCTCGAGCACCAGGTCACGGCGTCGCTTGGCGCGCTCGGGATCCCGGTAGGGAGACAATCCGTTGGGGCTCTGGATGATGGCCGCGAGCAGCGCGGACTCGGCCAGTGTCAGGTCGCGACCTGCCTTGCCGAAGTAGACGCGGGCGGCCTCGCCGACCCCATGGACAGCGGTCGCTCCGCGCTGACCCAGGTAGATCTCGTTGAGGTAGGCCTGGAGGATCTCGCGTTTGCCGTAGCGCGCCTCGACCAGCAGGGCCATGACGGCTTCCTGGGCCTTGCGACGGAAGGTGCGTTCCGGCGTCAGGAAGAAGTTCTTCACCAGCTGCTGGGTCAGCGTGCTGGCGCCCTGGCGGATTCCACCGGCACGAAGGTTCGCGAGGAAGGCACCGGCGATGCGGCGCAAGTCGATACCGGGGTGGCTCTCGAAACGCTGGTCCTCGACCGCCAGTACCGCATCGATCAGGTGACGAGGCATGGCATCGACCCGGATCAGCTCGCGCTGCTCGCGGTTGAGGCCGTAGTAGGCGCCGATCTGCTCGGGCTGGAGCAGCAGCGCTCCCATCTCCCGACCGCTCGGCAGCTGACGGATCTCCTCGATGATCGGCCCCGACAGGCGCAGCACCACGTCGCGCTCGGGCTCGGAGCGGCTGGGATGATCGAAGGCGCGCAGGTGGATCCGGGCCCGCGAGCTGCCCCATACATACTGGCCGGCGGGCAGCTGCTTGGTGGCACGGGCGCGCCGGTAGCCGAGCCGCCGCAGAGTTCCCTCCAGGTCGATCAGCTTCCAGTCGAGGCCGGGGTAGACGATGGTGGGCGCGGTGTAGACGCGCGAGGGCACCCGGAACTTGTGCCCCTCGAAACGGGACCGAACGATCCGGTCGAGGCCGACCACCCAGCCGGCAGCCATCCAGCCGGCGACGAACGCCGCCGCCAACACGGTGATTCCCAGTCGCCGCAGCCAGCGGGCACGGCGCCGGCCGCCTCTTCCGCGCTTGCGTCCGCGGGCACTAAGGCCCGCGGGCGCACGACGCGAACGGGTCTTGCGCTGGTTCGATCGAGCCACGGTCGGTGAGATCCGCCTGGCAGGAGGGACCCCCCAAGACTAGCCCGCAATTCAGGTTCGGGCGGCGACTCGCGAAAGGCGGGCTTCGTAGGCTTGCCGAGCGATCGCCACGTCCTCCAGGAAAGGCTGCAGCTCTTCTATCAGCAGGGCCTGGGGACCATCGCACAGCGCCTGCTCGGGCTGCGGATGGAAGTCGACGAGCACCAGGTTCGCACCGCTGATGACACCCTGGGCGGTGACGTGGAACACGTCGAGCAGACCATCGGGCGCGCGCGACCGGCTGCCGACCGAGTGCGACGGGTCGATGCAGACGGGCAGGCGCGTCAGTCGCTTCACCACGGAGACGTGGGCAAAGTCGACGAAGTTGCGATGCGGGTCTCCCAGGTGGCTCTTCACGCCGCGCAAGCAGAATACGATGCGGCGATTCCCACCCGAAGCGACGTACTCGCAGGCGTTGAGCGACTCCTCGAGGGTAATACCCATGCCGCGCTTGAAGAGCACGGGCATCTCGGTCTGCTGGCCGACGGCCTTCAGCAACTCGAAGTTCTGCGCGTTGCGGGTCCCGATCTGGACCATCACGCCCGTGGCCTGACCCGACGCGGCCAGTGCCGACTGGATCTCCTCGACATGGGCCTCGTGGGTCACCTCCATGGCGATGATCTTGATGCCGTACTTTCCGGCGAGATCGAACAGGTAGGACAGACAGGCGGCGCCGTGCCCCTGAAAGTCGTAGGGACTGGTGCGCGGCTTGTAGGCGCCCGCACGGCTGGTCTCGATGCCGTTCTGCTGGAGTGCCTTGAACATGGCCTCCACGTTCTCCGGCTGGTCGACGGCGCAGAGTCCGGGAAAGACATGCAGGCTGTCCTGGCTGATGCGCACGCCGTTGTACTCGAAGCCGACGGCATCGAGTCCGCCTTCGTGTCGACCGATGGCGCGAAACTTCTCGGTAACCCGCACCACCTTCTCGACGCACGCGTACTCCTCGAAGAACTCGGTGGGGATCACGCCGGTGTGACCGATCAGGTAGACCTCGGTCACCGTGCGGGTGGCGCCCTGGATCTGGTGCAGCTCGGTTTGGACGTCCGGAAAGCTCTCGGCCTGCTCGATCAGGCGCCGGACCTCGGGGGAGTCGGCTTCGGTGTCGGCCTTGAGTACGATGATCATCGGGCGTCTCCGGGACTTGCGACTCACCCCGGCCGGTCGAGCCCGGACCCAGCCCCGGACCCGAGCGGGCGCGGGTAGCGGTGCCTGGCGCCGCCACGGGGTGTCTGGATGGGCGGCGCCCGAGAAAGCTACGGAGGAGGTGCGGGATCGTCAATCCTGGCCTTGCGAAATCCTCTGTTCTCTCCGAGATTTGCAGGTATGACGCGACAGCGGAAAAAGCTCTGGGGTGGGCGCTTCCAGACGGCGACCCACGAAGCCGTCGAGCGCTTCTCGGCCTCGGTCGATTTCGACCGGGCGCTGGTGCACTACGACCTGCGCGTGTCGATGGCCCACGCCCGGATGTTGGCGACCCAGGGGCTGATCGGGGCCGACGACCAGCAGCAGATCCAGACCGGCCTGGAAGAGATCGCGGCCGAGGTCGAGGCCGGGACCTTCCCCTGGGACCCGGCGCTGGAAGACGTCCACACGAATGTCGAGTCCCGCTTGCAGGCCAAGATCGGCGAGGCGGCTGGCCGGCTTCAGACCGGACGCAGCCGCAACGACCAGGTCGCCACCGACCTGCTGCTCTATCTCCGGGATGCCAGCCGGGCGTCCCGGCGCGGCCTGCTCGAGCTGCGCGGCGTGCTCCACGAGCGCGCCGCCGAGCACGTCGACACCGTGCTGCCGGGCTACACCCATCTCCAGCGGGCACAGCCCGTGCGGCTCGCCCATCACTGGCTCGCCTACTGCGAGATGCTCGGTCGGGACGGAGGCCGCTTCACCGACCTGCTGGGGCGCCTCACGCAAGCGCCGCTCGGCGCCGGCGCCCTGGCGGGATCGACGCTTCCGCTCGACCGGCATGCGACGGCGCGCGAACTCGGCTTCGAGGCTCCGGCCGCCAACAGTCTCGACGCCGTGGCCAGCCGCGACACCGCCGTCGAGTTCCTGTCGGCGACTGCCATCGCCATGGTTCATCTCTCGCGGCTCTCGGAGGAGCTGGTGATCTGGTCGACGGCCGAGTTCGGTTTCGTCGAGCTGTCCGACGCCTACTCGACCGGCTCGAGCCTGATGCCCCAGAAGAAGAACCCGGACGTGCCGGAGCTGGTTCGCGGCAAGACGGGCCGCGCCATCGGCAACCTGGTCACACTGCTGACCGTGTTGAAGGGTCTACCGCTGGCCTACAACCGGGACCTCCAGGAAGACAAGCAGCCCATCTTCGATTCGGCCGCCACGCTGCGCGATTCGCTCGAGGTCACGGCCGGTGCCATCGCGACCCTGCGCGTCGACGTCGAACGGATGCGGACGGCGGCCGACGACCCGATGCTGCTGGCGACCGACCTGGCCGAGATCCTGGTCCGTGAAGGAGTTCCGTTCCGAGAGGCCCACCAGGCCGTGGGGCGCGTGGTCCAGAACTGCCTTTCGAAGCACCTCGACTTGCGGCAGCTCTCGCGCGAGGATCTCGCGGTCTTCCACCCGTCGTTTCCGGCGGCAGCCTCCGAGCTGTTGGATCTCGAGCGATCGCTGGAAGCGCGCTCGCTCATCGGGGGAACGGCGCGTGGGCGGGTGACGGCGGCCCTCGACCACGAGGCCGCTTCGATCCGCCAGGGCCTCGATGCCCTGGCCGCGGAGGAATCCGAGCCATGAACGCCTTTCGCACGTTGGCGGGCCGCGGCCTGGTGCTGTTGCTCGTGCTGGCGCTGCTGAGCGTCGGCTGCGGCAGGCAGGGCCACCCGCTTCGATCGCGACCCCGAGCGCCGGAACCGCCGCCGGTCGAAGCGACTCTTGAAGCTCCGGCTGCCGAGATCGAACGGGGCGATGAGGATGAAGCCGCGCAGGAGACGCAGCCGTGACGGATCCGGCCCGGCCTGCGGAAGCCTTCGGTCGACGCGGGGGATGGCTACACGCCGAAGCGGTTCCAGTGGCACAGATCGCCGACGAAGTCGGCACGCCCGTCTACATCTACAGCGCGACGGCTTTGACGCAGGCCTTTGACGCACTCGATGCCGCCTTCGGCGGGTCGCGTCATCTGCTCTGCTACTCGATCAAGGCGAACATGAATCTCGCCGTCGTGCGCACCCTCGTTGCCCGCGGCGCCGGCGTCGACGTCACCTCCCGTGGTGAGCTCTTCCGGGCGTTGCGCGCCGGCGCGGACCCGAGCCGCATCGTCTACTCCGGCGTGGGCAAGCGCGATGACGAGATCGCGGCCGCACTCGAGATCGGCATCAAGCTGTTCAACGTCGAGTGCCGTCAGGAGTTGCGCCGCATCGACGCGGTTGCGGGGTCGCAAGGCCGGCTCGCCCCGGTTGCGTTTCGCGTCAATCCGGACGTCGACCCGCAGACCCACCCCTATATTTCGACCGGACTGCGGACCAGCAAGTTCGGCATTCCGATCTCCGAAGCCGTCGACGCCTACGCCGAGGCCAAAGCGCTGGAGAACGTCCGCGTCATCGGCGTCGACTGCCATATCGGCTCCCAGCTGACGAAGCTCGAGCCCTTCGGCGACGCGCTGGCGCGCGTCAGGGATCTCGTGCTCGAGCTTCGTGCTGCCGGTCATGGCATCGAGGTGATCGACGTGGGCGGTGGCCTCGGCGTGGTCTACGACGACGAGGTTCCCCCGACTGCGGCCGAGTACGGCGCCATCGTCATCGACGCCGTGGGGGGACTCGACTGCGAGATCGTGGTCGAGCCGGGTCGCTCGCTCACGGCCAACGCCGGCATCTTCGTGACCCGCGTCCTCTACGAGAAGGACAACGGGGACAAGCACTTCGTGATCGTCGACGGAGCCATGAACGATCTGATCCGCCCGACCCTCTACCAAGCCTATCAGGCGATCGAACCGGTCGGTCCGCCGAACCCGGAGACCCGCGTGGTCGACGTGGTGGGACCCGTCTGTGAGTCGGGCGACTTCCTGGCTCAGCAGCGCGAGCTGCCGGTCGTTGGGCGCAGCGATCTGCTGGCCGTACGCTCGGCCGGTGCCTACGGGTTCGCCATGGCGTCCCAGTACAACGGCCGACCGCGGGCTGCTGAAGTCCTGGTACGCGGAGACCGCTTCGCCATCGTACGCAAACGAGAGAGCCTGGAAGACCTGGTACGGGGCGAATCGATCCCCGAAGACCTCCTCACCTAGACGCGGCGGTCGAGATGAAGACCCTCCCCTTCACGAAGATGCACGGCTGCGGCAACGACTTCATCGTGCTCGACGGCATCTCGCATGAGCTGCCCCCTCTCGAGCCGTTGGCCGCCCGGCTGGCCGACCGGAATTTCGGAATCGGTGCCGACCAGCTGCTGGTGGTGCGGCCCGCCGGAACGGCAGCGGCCGATTTCCGCATGGAGATCTTCAATGCCGACGGCTCCCAGGTCGAGATGTGCGCCAACGGGATCCGCTGCTGCTACAAGTTTCTGCGCGACCGCGGCCACACCGACGCCGACGAGATCGGCGTCGAGACCCTCTCGGGGGTGGTTCGGCCGCGCTGGGCCGGGGAGGACCGGGTCAGCGTCGACATGGGGCGTCCGATCCTCGAGCCGGCCAAGATCCCGACCCGCCTGGGCTCCGGCGAGGGACCCGTGCTCGACGCACCGCTTACGGTCGCGGGCGAGATCTTGAAGGTGTCGTCGGTGTCGATGGGCAACCCGCACGCCGTCATCAACGTCGACGATCCGGAGCGGGCGGAGCTGGCACGGTTGGGTCCGCTGGTCGAGCAGCATCCCGCCTTCCCGAACCGGGTCAACGTGGCGTTCGTGACAGCCGTGTCCAGGAGCCGGATTCGCCAGCGAACCTGGGAACGCGGCACGGGCGAGACGCTGGCCTGCGGCAGCGGCGCCTGCGCCGTCGCCGTAGTATCCATCTTGAGGGGCGTCGTGGACCGGAGCGTCACGATCGAGCTGCGGGGCGGAGAGCTGGCCATCGAGTGGCCCAGCGACGACGCCCACGTGCGGATGACCGGTCCCGCCGCCGAGGTCTACACAGGGAACTTCCCGCTCGGGGGGGATTAGCCGTGTTCGAAGGCACCTTCACCGCATTGCTGACACCCTTCCGCTCCGGGGGCGTCGACGAGACTGCCTTGCGCCAGCTCGTCGAGCTCCAGGTCGAGGCCGGCGTCGACGGGGTCGTGCCCTGCGGCTCGACCGGAGAGTCGGCCACCCTCAGCCACGACGAGCACCGCCGGGTGGTCGAGATCGTGGTGGCTGCGGCGGCCGGCCGGGTGCAGGTCGTCGCGGGTACCGGCTCCAACAACACCGCCGAGGCGGTGGAGCTGACGCGTCACGCCAAGCAGGCGGGGGCCGACGGGGCGCTGCTGATCTCGCCCTACTACAACAAGCCGACCCAGGAAGGCATCGTCGCCCACTACACCGAAATCGCCCGCCAGACCGCCTTCCCGCTGATCGTCTACAACATCCCTGGCCGCACGGCATCGAACATCCTGCCGGCTACGATGCTGCGGCTGGCAGACACCGAACACATCGTCGCCGCGAAGGAAGCCTGCGGCGACATCGCCCAGATCTCGGAGACCATCGCCCTGTGCGGTCCGGATTTCAGCGTGGTTTCCGGCGACGACGCGCTTGCGCTCGCCCTGATCGCCGTCGGCGGCCAGGGCGTGATCTCGACCACGTCGAACGTCGCGCCTCGGCAGATGGTCGAGCTGGTCCGCTCGGCCCGCGGGGGCGACCTGGAACGGGCCCGGTCGATCCACCAGCAGCTGGGGCCGCTGTTCGACGTGCTCTTCTGCGAGACGAATCCGATTCCGGTGAAGGCCGCCGTCTCGATGCTGGGCCTGTGCGACGAGGAGATCCGCCTGCCGATGACGCGCCTCACCGATCCGAACCGCGAACGGCTTCGGCTCGTGCTCAAGGAGCAGGGGATCCTCTGATGGCAGGCCAACGACGCGTCTGTGTGGTGGGCGCCCTCGGTCGGATGGGCGTGGCGGTTCGCGACGCCCTTGCCGCTGAGGACTCGCTGACGCTTTCGGCCGCGCTCGAGGCGCCGGGACACCCGAGCGTCGGCCTCGAGCTCGAAGGCGGCGTGCTGCTGGTCGACGACGCCAAGGCGGCTCTGGCCGGCTGCAACGTTGCCATCGACTTCAGCGTTCCGCAGGCAACGCTTGCCAATCTTCGGGCCGCCGCCGATGCCGGCGTCGCCTACGTAACCGGAACCACCGGCTTCAGCGACGACGAGAAGGCCGAGATCGCAGCACTGGCCGAGCGGGTTCCGGTGATCCACGCCCCCAATTTCTCGGTGGCCGTGAACGTGCTGATCTGGCTGACCCGTGAGGCCGCGCGCAAGCTCGGCCCGGGCTTCGACGCCGAGATCGTCGAACTCCACCACGCGGCCAAGCGCGACGCCCCCAGCGGAACGGCGCTGCGCCTGGGCGAGGCCATCGCCGAGGGCCGGGGCCAGCAGCTCGCCGAGCGGCTGCTGCTCGAGCGTGCCGGCGAGATCGGCCCGCGACCCGATGGCGCCATCGGCATCCAGTCCTTGCGGGGTGGCGACAATCCGGGCGAGCACACTGTGAACTTCATCGGCCGGGGAGAGCGCGTCGAACTGGTCCACCGCGCCCAGAGCCGCGACCACTTCGCCCACGGCGCCGTCCGCGCCGCCCGCTGGCTGACGGGCAAGCCCGCCGGCCTCTACCGCATCGAGCAGGTGCTCGACCTCTAGCGCCAGCGAGCCTCCGGGTCTCTGCCCCGTTCCAGGCTCGGGAAGCCTCGGGCCGACGGGGCTCGTCAATGCCCAACCTCTACGAGACGCCTAGATGTCGAAGTAGAGCTCGAACTCGTGCGGGTGCGGGCGCAGGCGAACCGGATCGCACTCTTCTGTCCGCTTGTATTCGAGCCAGGCCGAGATGGCGTCTTGGGTGAAGACATCGCCCTTGAGGAGGAAGTCGTGATCTTCCTCGAAGCAATCGAGCGCCTCTTCGAGGCTGCCCGGCATGCTCGGAATGTTGGCCGTCTCTGCCGGCGAGAGAGCGTAGATGTTCTTGTCGAGCGGCTCGCCCGGATCGATCTTGTTCTCGATGCCGTCGATACCCGCCATCAGCATGGCCGAGAAGGCCAGGTACGGGTTGCACGCCGGATCCGGGTAGCGGACCTCGACCCGCTTCGCCTTGGGGTTCTGCGAGTACATCGGGATCCGGCAGGCGGCCGAGCGGTTGCGGCTCGACAGCGCCAGCTGGACGGGGGCCTCGTAACCGGGCGTGAGTCGCTTGTACGAGTTCGTCGTCGGGTTCGTCAGCGCCGCCAGAGATCGCGAGTGCTTCAGGATGCCGCCGATGTAGTGAAGGCCCAGCTGGGAGAGCCCCGCGTAGCCATCCCCTGCGAACAGCGGCTTGCCGTCCTTCCAGATCGACTGGTGGCAGTGCATGCCGGAACCGTTGCCTTCGAAAATCGGCTTCGGCATGAAGGTCGCGGTCTTGCCGTTGGCCCGCGCCACCTGCTTCACGATGTACTTGAACTTGCAGAGCTTGTCGGCCATGCGGCTGAGGCTGTCGAAGACCATGTCGATCTCGGCCTGGCCGGCGGTCGCGACCTCGTGGTGCTGGGCCTCGATTGCAATGCCGAGCTTCTGCATCTCGAGCACCATCTCGCTGCGGATGTCCTGCTGCGAGTCCATCGGGGGTGTCGGGAAGTAGCCCTGCTGCGCGCGCGGCTTGTAGGCCAGGTTCCCACCCTCTTCGTCACGCCCGGTGTTCCAGGAGGCCTCGACCGAGTCCACGAAGTAGAAGGAATGGTCCGGACCGGTGCTGAAGCGGACCTCGTCGAAGATGAAGAACTCGGCCTCGGGCCCGAAGTAGGCCGTGTCGCCGATGCCGGACTGCTTCAGGTAGGTCTCCGCCTTGTGGGCGATGAAGCGGGGGTCGCGCGAATAGCGCTCGCGCGTGATGGGATCCTCGATGTCGCAGAGCATCACCAACGTCGGGTGCTGGAAGAACGGGTCGATGAACGCCGTGGTGGGATCGGGGATCATCAGCATGTCGCTCTCGTGGATCGGCTGCCAACCGCGGATCGACGATCCGTCGAATCCCTGACCGTCCTCGAAGGTGCTCTCGTCGATGAATTCGATCGG
>SMWR01000010.1 GCA_004356735.1 Deltaproteobacteria bacterium | reverse complement strand
TTCTCGGCGCGGAAATGCGCCCACGAGTCGAACCGGCACCACCATGAGGAAGTCGACCCGGGAAATCAAGCTTCGAAATTGCCGTCGGGCGTGCGCTTCCAGCCGCCGGCAGCGTGATTTCCGCCATCGACGTGGAGCGTCGTGCCGGTGACGAAGCGGGACAGATCCGACGCCAGATAGAGGACGGCAGCGGCGGCGTCGTCCGGGTGTCCGGGTCCCGGCAACGGCGTCCGGTCGCGGGGAAGATCCCCAATTCCCGGCGTGGGAAGCATGTCCGGAGCGATGCAGTTCACCCGGACATTCCGATCGGCCAACTCCAGGGCAAGACTCTTCGTCAGGTTCTCGACCGCGGCCTTCATGGCCGAATAGATGGCGTAGCCTGGCGCCGCTCGAAAGGCCTCGATCGAAGTCACATTGACGATCGAGCCGCCGCTGGCGGGCATCCGAGGCACCACGGCGCGGACGAAATGCCCCACGCTGGTGAAGTTCTCGCGAATCAGGGCGTCTTGTCCCTTCTCGTTCACGTCGAGAAAGGCGGCGCGAAAGCCTCCTCCTGCGTTGTTCACCAGAACACTCGGGGGACCGAGCCCGGTCTCGACCCGGGCGACGAACTCGGTCACGGCCGCGGCTTCACGGACGTCGAGCACGCCCTCGACGGTCTGGCGACCCAGACGTTGCAGTTCCCGGGCGAGAGCAGACAGCGCGTCCGCATCGCGATCGCAGACGCCCACGTCGGCCCCGAACCGGGCCAGCCCGAGAGCGATCGCGCGGCCGAGCCCAGCAGCGGCACCGGTCACGATGGCGACCCGATCCGTCAGGAGAACTCGACTGGGATCCAACGTCACGAAACGGAACGGTGCAGAGACGCGACGCCCGCGTCAAGCACCCTCGGGAATCTCGATGTCTCCGCGGCTCGGGTCCTCCAACGATTCGAGCTTGGTCAGATCGTCCCAGATCGGGATGCCGGCCGCGGCGTAGCGCTCGCGTGAGCGCTCGGTGATGGCCCCGACTCGCACCAGCGCCGGCATCATCAGATCGCGGAACGAGTGCACGTGGCCCGGCGGGAGCTTGGCCCGCAGACCCGACGCCGATGCATTCACCAGGTCCCGAACGAAGTCGCCGGTGTCGATCCCCACGTTTTCGAGCATCTGCACGAAGCCCGGATCCGAGGCTCGCCGACCCTTTCCGTCGGGCCCACCCTGGGCATCGCTCATGATCTTGACCGCCTCGAAGGCGAAGTCGGCGATGTCCTCGCGCTCGTCCTCGTGCATGTCGGCCACGGCGGCACCCACGTAGACGCTGCCGAAGGCGACGTGCCGAGACTCGTCCCGCAGCACCGATTCAGTGATCGCTCGCAGCGTTTCGCAGCGGGTCTGGCGTCGCATGTTGTGGAAGGCGCCGAGCGCCAGGCCTTCGACGACCATGTTCATGCCGATCGCGATCTTGACCCAGTGGCCCGATTGGAGCGTGACGTCGATCAAGTGCTTCAACCAGGGCGAGATCGGGTAGATGATCGCCAGGCGGTCGATGTACGTCTGGTAGACCTCGACGTGACGGGCCTCGTCCATGGTCTGGGTCGCCGCGTAGAGCTTGGCCTCGTAGTCGGGAACAGCGTGAGTCAGCGCGGCTGCCGTCATCAACGCACCCTGTTCGCCGTGCAGAAACTGGGACAGCAGGTGGGCCGACATATGCGCCCGAAACGTCTCCTGCTGACTCTTGGAGAGCTTCTGGATCACCGGAAGACGACCCAGGAGGAATTGCGACTCGTCGATGATCGGCCGCGACGGATCGATCTCGTGGCTCCAGTCGATGTCGCGGGCCGCGTCCCACTGCTGCTGCTTGGCCTTGGCGTAGAGATTGCGAAGTTGGTCGATCTCGATCTCGTAGTCGAACTGCCAGCAGATCTCCATCGGTGTCCGGAGAACATCCGTGGTGTCCCAATTCGTGCTCATCGCCCGCCCCGGGAAGTGGTCCGACCCCGTATTCAAACGCGTTCGCGTCTCGTAGACAAGGCCTTGCAGACAAGGCCTTGCAGACACCGCCTTGTAGACAAGGGGCGGCGTCAGCACCCGCGGTACCGGATAGAATGACGGCGCCCGCTCCACGGAGGAATCCCCATGTCACGACCCATACGCTTCGGAGCCACCTTGCCCCAGATCAAACGCAGCTGGGACGAAGCTCGGGCCACGGCCATCGAACTCGACCGTCTCGGCTTCGACTCCGTCTGGGTCTGCGACCACCTCTACGGGGTGCCCCAGCCGAACCTCCCGATCCTGGAAGCCTGGACGCTGCTCTCGGCCGTGGCAGCGGTCACGCAAAACGTGAAGCTCGGCACCCTGGTCACTCCGCCCTTCTTTCGCAATCCGGCCGTGCTCGCCAAACAGATCGCCACCCTGGATCACATCTCGGACGGCCGTGCCGCACCCGGCTTTGGTGCGGGCTGGTTCGAGCCGGAGTTCACCCAGTACGGTCTGCCCTTCCCCAAGCTCGGCGACCGCCTGGCCGCCCTCGAAGAGGCGGTCGAGATCATGAAGCGCATGTGGACCGAGGAGAAGGTGACCTTCGAAGGCAGCCACTTCCAGGTTCGCGACGTCATGTGCGAGCCGAAGCCCGAGTCGCCCCCTCCCGTGCTGATCGGGGGGGGCGGGGAACGAGTCCTGATGGGCATCGTGGCCCGTCACGCCGACGTCTACAACAACATGGCCGTCTTCCAGGCGGACCTGCCCCGCAAGGTCGAAGCGTTGCGACGTCGCTGCGAAGAAGTGGGCCGAGACTTCGACGAGATCGAGATCTCCCAGCAGTGCCTGGTCGTGATCAGCGAGGACGAGGACACGGCACGCGCCCACCTGGCCAAAGCCAAGCAGATCTACGGAGGTCACATGGGCGCCGGTCTCGAGGAGCACGGCATCTGGGGAACACCCGAGCAGGTGATCGAGCGGATCGAACGCCACCGCGCCCTGGGAGTGACCTTCTTCCCGATCGAATTCTTCGGCCGCGACACACGCGAGCCCGCCCAGCTGTTCGCCGAAGCCGTGATGCCCGCGTTCCGCGAATGAACGCTCGCATTCAGCGCGGATCAACAACTGGGGTCGGTGAGGTCCATCTCGCCGAGGAACGCGTCAGGCAGACCTTTCGGTTCTCGGACGCCGCAACCGATCTACGATCTCCGACAGATGCGGATCTTCACCGCCGATCTCTCGAAGTGCCGCGTCAAGTCGCAGCACGTACTCGACGTTCGGCCCGCTCGGTCCGACGGCACACCGCATCTGGTCGACCATGTCCTCGAGGGCCGCGGGTCCCAGATAGTTCGGATTGCCGTGTGAGGCGATGTACACGAGGGCGCGTTGACACGTCCGCACCGGACCGGAGAGATGCACCTCGACCTCGTGGCGCTCGAAGCCGCCGCTCTCGCGGTGATCGAGGTCCGCCAGCACGGCGTCGCGATCTGCATCTAAAACTCGGAAGGCCATTCCCCAGCAGCTCGCCGAGGCCTCGCGAATCAGGGTCGCGACCCGTCCCGGAGCGTGGGGGAGTCCGCGGTGGTCGGTCGAGCCCTGCCAGAAGCGGCGCGCCCAGCCTTCGATGAAGCCCGGGTGACGTTCGACGTGAGGAAAGTCAGGTCGCCAGATCAGCGATCCGTAGCCGAACACCCAGAGCGGCCCATCGTGATTCACCGGCATCGCCCCCCAGTCTAAGGCAGCCAACCGGGCCTCCCTACAGCGCCGCGCTGCCACGAGGGGGGCTGCCCTTGGGGCAGCATGCAGCGCGCGCGCTGCCACCGGCAGGCTGCCCTTCGGGCAGCGCGCCGCCTGTGCGGCCCTTTGGCTAGTCTTGCGAAATGAGTTCTCTCGACGGAAAGACCTGTGTCGTCACTGGAGCCACCTCCGGGATCGGAGAAGAGACCGCTCTCGGCCTCGCGAAGCTGGGAGCCCGCATCGTCCTCATCGGTCGGGACCCAGAGCGCGCCAAGCACAGCGTCGAGCGGGTTCGAAGCGAGTCCGGCAACGACCGGGTGGAGTCGCTGTTGGGCGACTTCGCATCGCAGCAGGACATCCGGCGGCTGGCTGCGGACATTCTCGAGGCCTGTCCACGACTGGATGTCCTCGTCAACAATGCCGGCATCATTACCTTGAAGCGCCAGACCACGGAGGACGGCTTCGAGGCCATGTTCGGTGTGAACCACCTCGGCTACTTCACTCTGACGAACCTGCTGCTGGACCGGCTCAAGCAGAGCGCGCCGGCACGGATCGTAAACGTCGCGTCCAACGCCCACCGCTTCGGGTCCCTCGACATCGACGACCTTCAGAGCGAAAAATCGTTCGGCAGCATGAAGAGCTACGGCCGCTCCAAGTCGGCCAACATCCTGTTCACGGTCGAGCTCGCCCGGCGCCTGGAAGGCACCCACGTAACCGTGAACTGCCTGCATCCGGGAGCCGTCGCAACCCGCCTGGGTCACAACAACGGGACCCTCGGCAGGGCAGTTACAAAGATCATCTCCGTCTTCATGCTGACGCCGGCCAGAGGCGCCTTGACCTCGATCCATCTGGCCAGCTCGGCTGCGGTTGAAGGCGTCAGCGGCCGCTACTTCGCCAAGTGCCGGGAGCAAAAGCCCACCTCGACCGCAAGCGACCCGGCCGTGGCCGCCCGGCTCTGGCAGGCGAGCCACCAGCTGACCGGCATCGGCGCCTGAGCCCGGCGCAGATTCCGGGCAACCTCTCGCCGCTGGGCTTCCAGGCGAATGCTGCGGGAGCGCCATCCCCGCAGGGAGCGCCATTGACCCTTGCGACGCAATATGAAACACTTCATCCGCATATACAGATAAACTGCTACCGCCGTTCCGGCGATGGGTCCGACAGACGGCAGCGGGTTCCAACCCGAAGCACCACCACACGACTCCCCGCGAGCGGGGACGGAGGGCCGCATGTCCACCACGCCCGAACGACCCCGTTTCAAGGTCGCCGACGTCGATCTGGCGGATCGCGGCCGCAAGGAGATCCGCTTGGCCGAGCACGAGATGCCCGGCTTGATGGCGCTGCGCGAGCGCTACGGGAAGACCCAGCCGCTCGCCGATGCCAAGATCCTGGGCAGCCTGCACATGACGGTGCAGACGGCGGTCCTGATCGAGACCCTGCTCGAACTCGGCGCCGATCTGCGCTGGGTGAGCTGCAACATCTTTTCGACCCAGGACCCGGCCGCCGCGGCGGTGGCCGTGGGTCCCTTGGGGACGCCGGACGATCCCCAGGGCATCCCGGTCTTCGCCTGGAAGGGCGAGACCCTCGAGGAGTACTGGTGGTGCACGGGCGAGGCCATCGAGTGGCCCGACGGCTCGGGCCCCGACCTGATCGTCGATGACGGCGGCGACGCGACGCTTCTGATCCACAAGGGCGCCGAGTTCGAACGCGACGGGAAGGTGCCGGACTTCAACCCCGAGACCGAGTCCGAAGAGTGGGGCGTGATCCTCGATCTGCTGCGAAAAGAGCAGCTGCGCAACTCCAGCTACTGGTCCGATGTCATCGAGAAGATCAGCGGCGTCTCGGAGGAGACGACGACGGGCGTGGTGCGCCTCTACCAGATGGCCAAGGCCGGCAGCCTCGGCTTCCCGGCCATCAACGTCAACGACTCGGTCACCAAGAGCAAGTTCGACAACATCTACGGCTGCCGGCACTCGCTGCCAGACGGCCTGATGCGCGCCACCGACGTGATGCTGGGCGGCAAGGTCGCCGTGATCTGCGGCTACGGTGAGGTCGGCAAGGGTTGCGCTCAGGCGCTCAAGGGCCAGGGCTGCCGCGTGATCATCACCGAGATCGATCCGATCTGTGCGCTCCAGGCCTCGATGGAGGGCTACCAGGTGACCCGGCTCGAAGACGTGGTGGAGACGGCCGACATCTTCGTCACGACCACCGGCAACAAGGACATCATCACGGCCGACCACATGGGCCGGATGAAGGACAAGGCCATCGTCGGCAACATCGGCCACTTCGACAACGAGATCGACATGGCCGGACTCAAGAAGGTCAACGGCATCCAGTGCGTGAACATCAAGCCCCAGTACGATGAGTGGATCTTCCCAGATGGCCACTCGGTGCTGGTGCTGGCCGAGGGACGCCTGCTCAACCTGGGCTGCGCCACCGGCCACCCGAGCTTCGTGATGTCGGCCTCGTTCACCAACCAGGTGCTGGCCCAGATTGAACTCTGGGAGCACCGCGACGGCGACAAGTACGGCAAGGACGTCTACGTGCTGCCCAAGATCCTCGACGAGGAAGTGGCTCGGCTGCATCTGGACCAACTTGGCGTGAAGCTCACGGTCCTCACCGAAGATCAGTCCGAGTACCTGGGCCTTCCGGTCGATGGCCCGTACAAGGCCGAGCACTACCGCTACTAGGCGCCAGCGTCGACCTGCTTCAGCGACGAGGCGGGACGTTGGCGAACGTCCGCCTCTTCGCCTACTTCCAGCGGGAGAAGATCCGTTTGCGCACCTTCGGATGCGCGAACGGCAGCAACGTGATCAGGATCAATACGCCCGACGCCACATAGAAGCGCGGCGAACCGATGTCGACCAGGCTCGAGCCGAACACGGAGTAGGACGCCGCTCGGATCGGGCCCGCCAGCAGCACGGTCGCCAGAAACACCAGCAACGACATGCCGGAGACACCGGCCGCCAGGTGGAATGGAGTGAGCAGCCCCATCGGGTGGGCCGTCATCAGGCCGACCAGCATCGGACCGGCGGCGTTGGCACGCTCGTCGTATTGACTGACCCGGGCCTGCAGGCGTTCGTGCACCCACTCGCCCCCCATGCCCCGCGCCAGCAGGAAGCAGATGCAACCGGACAGCACGATTCCGGCGCCTCCCAACAACGTGCCCATGCCGACGCCGAAGAGCAGCCCACCCGCCGTGAGAACGATCGCGGAGGGAATCAACAGGACCTGCCGGAAGGCCACGAGACCGAAGAAGATCAACGGCGCCTTGATGCCGAGACCCGCGACGAAGGTCTGGATCGAGGTCGCCGACCACTCGATTCCCATCGAGGCCCGCAGCAACGAAGCCCCCCAATAAACCGCCACGATGGCGATACCGATCAGGAGCGGGCGGATCCGGCGCATCGTGTCAGACTAGCGCGGGCGTGGCCCTTCTTCGAAGGGCTTGCAGCGCGCCGAAGCGGCGGGCTACCGGCAAGGCCGGTAGCTTGCATCGCGCCGAAGCGGCGCGCTGCTGGAGGTGGATCCGGGGGGGGCTTGTCAGTCCTTGTCGCCACCGAAGAGGCCCCCGAGGGCCTTCTTTGCCTTGGCGCCGACGGCGTCGGTCACGCCCTTGGCAGCTTCGCCGGTGGTTTCTCCGACGCCGCGCACTGCATCTCCCACAGCGCCGGGCATGGCGTTGCCAACGCTTTCGACCAGGTTCGAACCCATGCCTTCGACCATCACCCCCGGCAGACGGGTCAGCCTGCCCATGCTCCGCTGGAGTTCGCCCAGCATGATCGAGGGCAGGTCGCCGCCATAGCGTGCGATCGCGCCCATGATGGCCTTGATGATGATGCTGCTGAGTTCGGACACGGCGACACCCTGAGCGTTGTGGGCGCCGATGCCTTGCAGGCGGATCTCGGGGATCTCGATCTTGGTCATCGCCAGGTTGGCGGGAGCATCGATCCACTCCACGTTGGCCGTGACGTCGGTGATGACCAGCTCATCGATCACGACACGAGTCCCGGGCCCGCTGTCCTCCTGCTTCGGCGCTGGCGCCTTGCCCTTCTCGAAGCGCCCCAGGTTGTCGAGGATCTCGCCGTAGTTGGTCCTGCCCTTCGCGCGCTCGAGCGTGATTTCGATGTCGTCCAGGTGAAATCGGGAAACATGCACCACGGACTCGGTCAGCGTTGCGAGCGCCACGTCGATGTTGCCGCTACCGAGTTCGAGGAAGCTCGACCGTTCGAATCCCGGCGGATTCGCGATCCGGAGACTCGAGATGCGAAAATTCCCCCCGAAAGGCGAGAGCCGCACGAAACCCACCGTCGTCTCGACGCCGAGCGCGTAGGTCCCGCCCCGTTCGATCGCGGTACCAATGATCTCGTTGATGTAGAAAGACACTCCCACCAGCAACGCAACGAAAAGGCCCGCCACGCCGATCAACAATTTCTTCATCAGACGCTCCTCCCCGGATCAAGAGGCTAGAGTGTATCCGCCCGACGCCACCGGAGGGCGAGGTTCGCGGAGGCAGGATCCCAAATGGCCACGCTGGGACTGCGATCGGCGCGCGATCTGATCGAAGCGCTGGAGAGCGGTGGGGTTTCGAGTCGCGAGCTGCTGGAGCACTATCTCGAGCGGATCGAGCGGCTCGG
>SMWR01000109.1 GCA_004356735.1 Deltaproteobacteria bacterium | reverse complement strand
TACAGCCGGGCTGCATTCTCCGAAAGGATGGCGCGGCGATCGAGTTCGGGAACGTCCTCGAGCGCCCGGGCCACCATCTCCTTGCTGCGCGGCCAGGAGCCCTCGTAATGCGGATAGTCGGAGCCCCACATCATGTTGGCGACGCCAATCTGGTTGCGCATACGGGCCTCGCGCCGACTCAAGAACATGGCCTGCACGTAGCAGTGCTTCTTCCAGTAGTCGCTGGGTTTGAGCGACAGCCGCTGCTTCTCGTGCTGGAACATGTAGAGGTACATGTTGTCCATGATCCGCAGCGTATCGGGCACCCAGTCGGCGCCCTGTTCGACGAAGACCATCTTCAAGTCCGGGTTCCGCTCGAATACGCCGCCCCAGATGATGAACCAGAGCGGGCGGTGGGAGAGCCAGAGGCTCTCGTAGGCAAAGATGGCGCCGCTGCCGGGCAGGTCTCCGTAGTCCGGGGTCGCCGATCCGACGTGGGTGTGGAGCGGCAGCCCGAGCTCGTTGCAGGCCTGCCAGATCGGCTCGTAGCGCGGGTGGTGATAGAAGGGGAGGTTGCCCACGCCCGAGGGCAGCAGCACGCCGCGCAGACCGTTCTCGTGGGCCCAGCGAAGCTGGCGCACGCTCTCGTCGATGTCGTGGATCGTGAGGATGGCGAGGCCGGCGCGGCGTTCCTCGGAGTGGCCGCAGAACTCGGCGAGCCAGCGGTTGTACGCCCAGGCACCCACCGTCTGCAGAGCGTGGTCGGCACCGACCGCGCCGGGGCCGGCCGCCGCAGCGAAGGGGGCGGCGTTGTTCTGGGAGCCGTCCGGAAACAGGATTTCGGCGACGATGCCGTCGGTTTCAAGCTGCTGGAGTCTTCGATCGGGATCCCAGGCACCGCTGCGACCCCCATCGATGGCCTCATCGGTTCCGTCCTGCTCGCTACGGAACTCGGAGGCGAACAGCTTCTCCATCCGTTCGGCCTGCTCGGAGGTGAGGCGTGCCATCTCGTCGCGCAGCGCGTCGTGATAGCGCTCTTCCACGTAGTCGAGGAAGCCGCCCTTGTCATAGGAAGCCCCCGCGTGGCAATCGGTCGAAATGACGGTGTAGCGCTCCATCAGGACTCTCTGCTCATCCTCCGGGCTTCACAGATCATACGCTCGTTACGATCAGGAAGGGACGGAAAGTTTCGCAGCTGGGATCTTGCTGTTCTCAGTAACCGAGCGAGACGTCAACGCGGTACTCGAGGGGCTCTTCATCGAGCCAGTGGCGCAGGTTCACCAGGAAAGGTTCGATCAGCTCATCGAACGCGCCCGGTCCACTCCAGGATGTATGTGGGCTGAGTCGCACCTTCGGATGCGAGTAGAGCCAGTGACCCTCGGGAAGCGGTTCCGGCGTCACGGTATCGAGCGACGCGAGTCCGACGCGATCATTCTCAAGCGCGTCGTGCAGCGCATCCTGGTCGATCAATCCGCCCCGTGAGACGTTGACCAGGTGGCAACCTTTTTTGCAGTGGGCGAACGCGTCGGCGTCGAGCAGCTGCCGGGTTTCGGGCGTGCTGGGCGCTGCGACCACCACGTGATCGGCATCGTGCAGCAGCTGGGTCAGGTCCCCCAGCAGCTCGACGCCGTCGATCGGGCTCGGTCGCGGCCTTCGCACCAGCGCCTTGACCCTCATGCCGAAGGCCAGGGCCCGGCTCGCCACCGCCTGGCCGATGCCGCCGAAGCCGATCAGGGCGAGCGTCTTGCCATCGAGGCCGCCGAGCGCTGCGATGTTCCAGTGTTCGGGCTGGTGAGTGACCCACGTCTGCGGCAGCTTCTTCTCAGCGGCGAGCATCACGGCCAACACCCATTCGGAGATCGGAATGGCGCTGGCCCCGCGTGAGCAGGTGAGCTGGGCAGGTCCCAATGTGTCGAAGGGGTAGCGTTCGACCCCGGTTCCGTAAGCGTGCACCCAGCGGATGCCGCGCTGCATGACTTCGCCGCTGTTGGGGGCGCCCCAGGTCTGGGTCAGCAGGATCTCGCCCTCGACGCCGGCCTCGAGCTCGCCCTGCTCGGGGATCTGGATCAGCTCGACCGTCGGGAAGCTGTCGCCGACGCGGCGCAGCAGGCCGGTGGGTACATAGGTCAAGATCCGTAGCGGACGGTCGGACATGGGCTCTCCATCAAGAACGGGAACGGGCAGGCGTCGAAGTGCGGCACACGATCTGCTCGACCAGCAGGGTGCGTTGCAGCTGGCCCGTGGCCGACGTGCGCGGCAGCCGATCGACCCGCTCGAGCCGGCGCGGCTGCTTGAAGCCGGCCAGACGACCTTCACACTGGCTCTGGAGATCCTCGAGCGACAGCGACGCGCCGTCGCCCGTCACCACGACCGCGCAAACGATCTCTCCCCACTCGGGGTCGGGAATCCCCACGACGGCGACTTCCTGGACGGCCGGGTGTGCGGCGAGAACGGCCTCGACCTCGCCGGGGACCACGGCCTCGCCGCCGGTCCGAATCAACTCCTGCTTGCGGCCCGTGATCGAGAGATACCCGTCCGCATCGAGGACTCCCAGGTCGCCGGTGTGATACCAGCCGTCGATCAGGGCCGCGTCGGTGGCCTCGGGATCGTCGAAGTAGCCGTCCATTACGTACGGGCTGCGCAGGCAGATCTCGCCCTCGTCGTTGAGCTTCAGGTCCACGCCGGGTGACGCAGGGCCCACGCTACCGGGCTTTCCGAGCACGTCGGCATCGGGCAGTGTCGTGCCCGAGCCGATCTCGGTGGAGCCGTAGTAGATGCGTGTCACGCTGTCGGGGAAGCGCTGCTTCAAGGCCTGGATCAGCTCGATGGGCGTCGCCGAGGTGCCAGTGTCCACCTCCTTCAGGCTCGACGTGTCGTAGCGGTCCGGTTCGGTCTCGAGAATGCGCGCCCAGACCGCCGGGATGCAATAGAGGCGGTTGGCCCTGCGACGCTCGGTCGCGCTCAAGATCTCGTCGGCGGAGGCGACAGAGACGAAGGCGATCTCGCCCCGGGTCTGCCACGCCGACAGTCCGAGCGTGAATGCGGCCATGTGAAACAGCGGGAACATGCAGACCGAACGCTCAGGCTCGTCGCGGAAGACGCCTTGGAAGGTTCGGAGATGATTGGCACGGTGGGAGAGTACGACGCCCTTGGGACGGCCCGTGCTGCCACTGGTGAAGAAGATGACGTGGGGGTCGGTCTCGGAGAGCTCGGGCTCGACGACTTCCTGGCTGCTCTGTTGCCTCGACAGCGCCTCGAGATCGATGCCGGGGCCGTTGCCGCTCCGTCCGCTCGGACCCCGCGCGTCTGAATCCGGACCGTCTGAACGCGAATCGTTGGACCCCAGGTTTTCCGACCTCAGATGGGCCAGGCGTTCGAGACCCAGTTGCTTGGCGACGCTGGCAGCAGCTACGGCGTGGCCCGGGTCGCTGACCAGCAGGGCGGGGCGCGCCATGCGCACGATCTCCACGGCCTCCTCGGCGCCGAGTCGTGCGTTGAGCGGAGCGAAGACGGCGCCGAGCTTGGCCAGCGCTACGAAGAGGGGGAGCACCTCGAGGCAGGTTTCGGCCCAGCACACGACACGGTCGCCGTGTCCAATGCCCATCTCACGCAGGGCATGGGCCATGCGGTTGCCGGCGGCGTTCAGCTCACCGTGGTGGATCAACGCGTCGCCCAAGGAGGCGGCAGGCCAGTCGGCGACCACCTCGGCGTTGCGCCGGAAGATCTCGCCGATCAAGAGCTGCCCGCTGCCCGGGCCTCGGAGACTGCTCACAGTGGCTCCATTCTGTTGGTGCCGCCGGGGTCCTGCCGGTGCGCCGGGCCTCAGGTTGCCATGAATCGGTATCTGGAATACGATTCTGATAATGCAGAATGATGTTCTCAATGTTAACGCCGCCAGCCCCTCGCTGACAAGCCGCTCGGTGGAGCGGACCCTGGCGCGGCGTCGGGCTACCTACGCCGACGAAGTCCGCCGGCTGGTCGAATCGAGCTTCGAGCTGATCCGCCGCAGCGGGCAACTCGAGCCCCGGGTGAGCGAGATCGTCCAGGCCGCCGGCCTCTCGAACCAGGCCTTCTACCGCCACTTCCGCTCCAAGGACGAGCTGCTGCTGGCCGTGCTCGACGACGGCGTCCGCCAGCTCGGTGACTACCTGCGCCATCGGATGGAGAGTCGCCCGCAGCCCGTCGAGCGGATCCGGGTCTGGATCGACGGCCTCTGCAAGCAGGCGCTGGACTCCGACGCGGCTGCATCGACGCGTCCGTTCGCTCTGTCACGGGCCCGGCTCGCCGAACTCTTTCCCGCCGAGGTGGGTGAGTCCGAGACCCGGCTGACCACGCTGTTGCGGGAGACGCTCGAAGCGGCCGTCGCGTCGGGAGATCTGCCCGACGCCGATCCCGAACGTGACGCCCAGATCCTCTACGACCTCACGATGGGCTGGATGCAGCGGAAGCTCGCCGAGCCAAGCTCACCCGAGGCAGACCGGGCCGACGCGGACCACCTGATCGACTTCGCCATGCACGGGCTGCGTCGCGGCAGCGGAGATTCGAGCTAGATGGAGCGCGAGATCCTGCTCAGTGGCGTCGGCGGCCAGAGTGTCCAGCTTGCGGCACAGGTCCTGGCGCACGCGGCCATTCACGAGGGGCGGCAGGTCATGCTGCTCGGTACCTACGGCGGAACCATGCGCGGGGGCTCGAGCGAGTCGACCCTCGTCGTCGGAGATGAGGCGCTGATCTCGCCCCCGATCGTGTCGCGATGCTGGTCGGCCATCGCCATGCAC
Organism: Deltaproteobacteria bacterium; assembly: GCA_004356735.1. Classification (GTDB taxonomy): domain Bacteria; phylum Myxococcota_A; class UBA9160; order UBA9160; family SMWR01; genus SMWR01. The sequence goes on along the minus strand of SMWR01000109.1, from coordinate 3,277 downwards.
CACGCCTTCTGGGCGAACTCGACGTCCAAGTTGCGCGCCGGCGGCGTCATCGTGCTGAACGAGTCTCTCTTCGAAGCCGAAGTCGATCGCGACAAGTATCGCGTCTTCGACGTTCCCGCGACCCGGATCGCGACGGACCTCGGCAGTCCAATGGCCGCATCGATGGTGCTGGTTGCTGCCTACGCGGCCCTCACCGATCTCGTCGGCGTCCAATCGCTGGTCGAGGCGATGCGCGAGTCGGTGCCGTCCTATCGTCGCCAGCACCTCGAATCGAACGAGAAGGCGCTTCGAACCGGCTACGACTCCGTCGAGCCGGGTCTTGCTCCGGCGTGGAAGGGGGACTGCGCGGGATGAGGACCGTTGAGAGCCGCGGCACCATCACCGTCGCCGTCGATCGCTGCAAGGGCTGTGAGCTCTGCATTCCCGCGTGTCCACCGCAGGTGCTCAGGATGTCTACGGACCGGAACGAGCTCGGTGTTCCGTATCCCGAGCTCCTGCCGGGCTGCACGGGGTGCGGTGCCTGTCTGCTGGTCTGTCCGGATTTTTGCTTCGAGATCTATCAATACGAAACGCCCGTCGAATACGAGGTGAACGTGTGACGCGCCGATTGATGGAAGGCTCCGAGGCCATGGTCGAGGCAGCCATCGCCGCCGGCTGCAGGTTCTTCGCGGGCTACCCGATGACGCCCTTCACCGAGGTGCTCGAGCATTTCGCCGCCAAGCTCCCCGAGGTGGGCGGTGTGTGCATCAACGCCGAAAGCGAACTCGAAGCCGTCGGCATGGCGTGGGGTGCGCTAGCGACCGGTGCGCGGGCGGCAACGGGCTCGACGGGTCAAGGGCTCGCACTGATGCAGGAGAGCTTCTCGGAGATGACGCGGGCCGAGCTGCCGCTGGTGGTCTTTCACATGGCGCGGGGGCAGGGCGACTACTTCCAGGCCACACGTGGCGGTGGCCACGGCGACTACCGGCACATCGTGCTGGCGCCCGAGAACGTCCACGAAGGAGTTGCCCTGACGCAACTTGCCTTCGAGCTGGCAGATCGCTGGCGAAACCCGGTCCAGATCTACGGCGACTATCTGTTGGCCCACACTGCTGAAGCGGTGGTAATCCCGACGTCGGACCAACCGGAGCGACCGCCCAAGGACTGGGCCGTCGATGGCTCCCTCGGTGGCAGCGGACGTTCGCGCAACCTGAACCCGCTCGGCATGGAGAAGGGCACCAAGGGAATCGAGCCCGAGCCGTTCTGGAAGCGGCTGCAGGCCAAGCATGATGAGATTGCAAAGACCGAGACGCGCTGTGATACCGAGAGCACCGACGATGCCGACGTGGTCGTGGTGGCCTTCGGAAGCATGGCGCGGTTTGCGCGCCATGCCGTCCGCGAGCTTCGCAAGGACGGTGCGCGCGTGGGTCTGGTTCGACCGATCACTCTCTGGCCCTTCCCGACGGACGCGCTGGCCGAAGCCTGCGAAGGCGTGAAGCGCGTCGCTGTGCTTGAGCAGAACGGCGGCCAGATGATCGACGATGTTCGTCTCTCGATCCTGGGCCGCGCGCCGGTGGATCCGATTGGCGGCATCTCGTCCGACGCTGCCGGCTTCGGCATCGGTCCCATCTTCAATCCCGACAACGTCCGGGAGCGCATCAGGGGTGCACTCGAAGGACGCGAGGTCGCGGCATGAGTCGCGACCCGCTCCGCGTCATCCAGACTTCCGTCACCCAGAGTCCGGTCATCAAGACCGATCAACCGCCGAGTGAGCCGGCCAAGCAGAAGGGCCGCTTCCGTCCCGCGCTGCTGTTGCACGAGGATCACGACCTCTGTCCCGGCTGCGGTGAGCCGATCGCAATCCGCTTGATGCTGGAAGTCATCGAGGAACTCGGCCAGGCCCAGAACAGCATCGGCGTGATCGGGATCGGTTGCTACACGGCCTTTACGAGCAGCATGGACGTCGATCTGGTGCAGGCGCTCCACGGCCGGGCACCTTCGGTCGCTACCGGAGCCAAGCGGATGCGGCCCGATTCGTTGATCTTCACGCTCCAGGGCGATGGCGACATGGTGAACGAAGGTCTCCAGGAGGTCATCCACACGGCGGCCCGGGGAGAATCCGTCACCTGCATCCTGCTCAACAACGGTGTCTTCGGTGAGACTGGAGGACACATGACGGCGACTACGGTCCTCGGCCAGCGCACCAAGAATTCGATCGAAGGCCGCGACGCCGACTACCACGGGTATCCGATCCTGATTGGCGACCTGTTGGCCCAGCTCGGAGGGACGGTCTACGCAGCCCGCGGTTCGGTACACGACGCGGCCGGCGTGGTCAAGACGAAGAACATGCTGCGACGTGCGTTCGAGTCGCAGCTCGAGGGAGGCGGCTTCTCGTTCGTCGAGATCCTGACCATGTGCCCGACGGGCTGGTTCGTGCCGACGGCTGAAGGACCCGGGTATCTGGACAACGTCCTCGGCGCGGTTCACGCCACCGGCGAACTCAAGAACCACGAGCGACTGGTGACGACGGCGCAACTGTTGGCCGAAACCCGCCCAAGCGGCCCCTAGGAGCGCAGGAAACGCGTGTCGGTCGATTCCTTCATGTCCCGACTGAACCCCCTGGTAGTGGCGATCCTGCGCTCGCCCGTGCACTGGATCGCCTCGTCGGGCTTGACCTTGCTGACCTACAGCGGTCGCAAGAGTGGACGCCGCATTTCGCTTCCAGTCGGCTATCAGCTCGACGGGAACGAAGTCGCCGTGCTGGTGTCGGAGGCGCACAACAAGCGCTGGTGGCGCAACTTCCGTGAGCCCGGGGACGTGGAGCTGACACTACGTGGAGAGTCGCGGGTCGGCCGCGCCGTGGTGGTTGCTACGGAAGACCCCTTCTTCCGGGCGAGCGCCGAGCGGGTCTTGCGACGCGTCCCGGGAATGCGCCGCGTCTTCAAGGTCGCCTTCGATCGCCGCATCGGCTTGACCGCCGCCCAGCTCGAGCAACTCGGCAACGAGATCGTCGTCGTGCGCATCAGCCTCGAGCCCGCCGGCTGATCATGTGGTTTCCGATGCGCGAAGTGGGCATGGATTTTCTCGATTCTGCCGGAAAGGAGTCCGCCGAGAAGGTCTGGGTGATGGAAGCGAGCGTGGCCGCGCCGCGAGCCGAGGTCTGGCGGGCCATCGCCGATCCGACGGTCTGGCGTCACTGGTTTCCCGGCGTAGAGAGGGCCTGGTACGAGGGGGATCCGCCGTACGGGGTCGGCACGATTCGCAAGGCGATCGTCAGGGGTCAGCGAATGGAGGAAGT
>SMWR01000009.1 GCA_004356735.1 Deltaproteobacteria bacterium | reverse complement strand
GCGGCGCGTCGGCCGGTTCCCTTGGGTCCTACCACCGCCTCCATCATCGTCAGGACCGTCTTGGCAGTTTGCTCCGAGACCACGCGATGGACCAGCTGGGGCCGGATGGGGCGCCAGCTCCCGCGCGGCGCGCGGCGGGCGTTCACCAAGCTCGGTTGCATCAGGAGTCCGCCGTTGGCGATGGCCGAGGTCGCGGCGGCGAGCTGGATTGGGGTGACGGACATGCCCTGGCCAAAGGCGAGGGTGGCCCGGTCCACCGGCCGGTAGCGTTTGGAAACCCGCAGCAGACCCGACGACTCGTCGGGGAATCCGCTGCCGGTGGACTCGCCAAAGCCGAAACGCCGCAACATCTCGACGTGGAGCTGGGGACCGAGGGCGGTTGCGATCTTGACCGCGCCGATGTTGCTCGACACGCGCAAGATGTCAGCGGTGCTGAGCTTGCCATAGGCGTGGTGGTCGCGGATCATCTTGCCGGGAATCGGAAAGAAGCCGTCTTCGCAGTCGAAGATTTCTTCCGCGGTGACGGCGCCGCTCTCGAGAGCCGCCGCGATCAGGAAGGTCTTGAGGGTCGAGCCGGGTTCGGAGGCGTCGAGAAAGGCGCGCGACCGGGTGTCGGCGTAGCGCAGCTTTCGGAAATGGTTGGGATCGAATGTGGGCGTCTCGGCGAGCGCCAGGATCTCGCCGGTCGAGGGGTTCATGGTCACGACGACGCCGCCCTTGGCGCCCGTGCGCTCGATGGCGCTCTTGAGCTCCTGAGCCGCGATCGATTGCATGTTGGCGTCGAGGGTCAACGCGACGTCGCCTCCTGCCGTGCTCCACTGCTGATTCCCGGTGCGGAGCAGCAGCTGTCCGGAGCCGTCGCGCTCGACAGGAAGTCGCAGCGGGGTTCCGCGCAGCCAGTCGTCTTCCTGCTGCTCGATGCCGCGAACGCCGCGCCCGTCGATGTTGGCGAAGCCGACGAGCGACGCAGCCAGTGTCCGATAGGGATAGATGCGACGCGGCTCTTCGACGATGCCGATGCCGTTCAGACGGAGATCGCGAACCTTTGCAGCGCGCTCCGGGGTGACCCAACGCGACAGGAACACGAAGTTCCGTCGGCCTTCGAGACGCTTGGCAAGGCTCGAGGTGGACTGGCCCAGCACCGGCGCGAGACGTCGCGCGGTGCCCCGCACGTCGTTCAACAGCACTGGCATGGCGTAGATAGACGGGGCACCGATCGACAGCGCGAACTCGTGACCGTTGCGGTCCACGATCGCGCCGCGTTCCGGCGCCAGGGTCAGGATTGTGTGCTGCTGTCGCTTGCCCAGCGCCAGGCCGCGCTCTTCGATCAAACTCAGATGGGCGGCGCGCGCCGCCAGGCCCAGAAAGGCCAGCAGCAGGGCCGCACGAACCATGGCCAGGCGAAACCTGGGAGGGGTGCGATTGTTCGCTGCCGAACGCGGCTTACGCGGCGGAGCTGTGCGCCGATTCACGGACGGTCTCCGTAGGCGTCGACAGATTCCGCGACGACCACGGTCAAAGCGGGCAGGTCGATGATTTTCTTGGGCCGCGCGAGTCCGTACCGCTCGACCAGTCGCGCCAGGCGCGTCGGGTCTCGCAGCGCGCGCAGCCGGGCACGGTCCCGGCGCTGCTGTTCGAGCAGGACCTTCTCTTGATGCAGGGCGTCGGCCAGTCCGTAGCGGACCCGGATCAAGTCGACCCGGAGCCATGCGATTCCCAGGCCCGCGATCAGGCAGCCGATCAGCAGGGCGGGAACCAGCTGGCGAGATCGTTTGGATCGACTGTCAGCGGTCATGTCACGACCGACCCAGCCGAGGCGCCCCTCGTGTCGGGGCTTGGCCCGCGGCATCAGGCGGCCTCCGGCAGGCGCTCGGCGGCGCGCAGGCGGGCGGAACGCGCGCGGGGGTTCTCCGCGATCTCGTCTTCGCCGGGGGTGAGTGGCCGGCGCGTCAGCACTCGGACCGTCGGCAGACGCCCACAGATGCAGACCGGGGTTTTGGGCGGGCAGACGCAGCCGCGGGCGCCGTCCCGGAACACGTTCTTGACGATCCGGTCCTCGAGGGAGTGGTAGGACAGCACGACGATGCGCCGGGTCGGTCGCAACGCCTCGATCGCCACGGCGAGTCCTTCTTCGAGGGCCGCGAGCTCGTCGTTTACGGCGATGCGCAGCGCCTGGAACACGAGGGTGGCCGGATTGTGTCTCCGACGTCGCCCGACGCCGGTCTCCCGGATCAGCTCCAGCAGGTCGGCCGCAGTCTCGAGGGGACGTGTTTTGCGGCGGTCGACAATGGCCCGGGCCAGTCGGCGGGCGCCGGGCAGCTCGCCGTACTCGCGGAAGCAACGCTCGAGCCCAGCCTCCGGGAGACGCGCCAACAGGCCGGCTGCCGTGGTCTGGGCCTTCGGGTCCATGCGCATGTCGAGGGGCACGCGGGCCGCGTCCGTTGCGGCGCGTCCCCCGAACCGGAAGCCCCGGCGGACCTCGTCGAGCTGATGCGAGGAGACGCCGAGATCGAGCAGCACGCCGTCGACCCGGGGAATGTCGAGCTCCTTCAACACCGCAGACAGCGACCGGAACGAGCTGTGGATCAGACGCGCCCGATCGCCGTAGGGAGCGAGTCGCTGGGAGGCGGCTTCCAAGGCCTCTTCGTCTCGGTCCAGACCGATCAATCTTCCGTCGGGTGCGCTTCGGTCGAGAATCGCAGCGGCGTGGCCACCTCCGCCGACGGTGCCATCGACGATGACCGAAGCCGGACGCGGGTCCAGCAATTCGAGCGCCTTCGCGAGCAGAACCGGGCGATGTTCAAAGGGGCTGGCCATCGGACAAGTCGCCTCTCGCCAGCCGCTCGGACGGGCCAGTATCGGTGGAATAGGTCCGGGGTGCCCCGGAAACCGACTTTCTCGGGAGCGGTTCGTCCCCCCCAGTACTCCCCGTTCGCCAAGGGCCGAGCTCCCGGGGACACCCCTAACCTCTTGTCCGGAAGGAGCACTTGCGGGCTCCTCCCAACCCCCCACCCTGAAAAACTCCCTTAAGACCCGACTTTTTCCGCCATCTCGAGGGAGATCGCGCGGAAATTTGCCTGGGTCTGGTTGAGATTCTTCTGCAATCGTGCCGCATCCCAGATCTCGATCGTGAGACCCACACCCGCGACCGTGACGTCGCGCTCGATGTGCGCTTGCTCACGGAGGTATTGCGGCACGAGGATTCTTCCCTGTTTGTCGATCGGCGCCTCGACGGCGCCAGAGATCATCAGCCGCACGTAGTCTCGAGCGTTGGGGTCGATCGCCGCCTTGGCCACGATCTCCTTCTCATGCACCACCCAGTCTTCGTACGGATAGAGCCGCAGGCAGTTCTGATCAGCCGTGAGGATCGGAGGCTGATCGCTGCGCCGTTGGAGCTCCATTCGGTACCCTGCCGGAATGTTCACACGACCCTTGGCATCGATCGTGTGGTTGTGGCGGCCTCGAAACATCGGCGGGCTGACACTCCCTGTGTGGGGTGGGCTGGATTGACGTTCTCCACTTTCTCCCACCTAGCCCCACCGTGTTGTCCTTATAAACCACTTCAAACCACTCTTCAACGGAAAATCAACGATTTGGAGCCCCGATCTGCACTTTTTTGAACCGCGTCGGACACCCACCAGATGTCGGGGGTCGGGGCACGTGGATGCACAAGATGGTGGGTCCGTGAAAATGACTAGAACGTTGTTTTTCCTCTAGCAATCGATCCCAGTCGGTTGCCGCGCCGCCCGCAACGCGTGATCGGCACCGGTGCTGGCGCAGGCGCTGGGCTGGGTCGATCTAGAGGGCGCCGATTTCGGGGTAACGGGAGCCGTGGGCGGCCGCGATCCGGCCCAGCAGACGCGCGAGCGGGCTCCCGGCTTCGACTGGAATGGTGCCCGGAACTGGGGCTGGCTCGTCGGCGAGCAGCACGTCGAGCACGGCGCCCGTGCCCTGCTCGAGCCCGGACAGCGAGTAGCCCCCTTCGAGGATCACGGCCAGGCGGCCGTCACAGACGTCGTCGGCCTGTTCGCGAACAATCGCCGCCAGCGCCGTGTAGCCATCCCGGCTGAGCTGCATGGCCGCCAGCGGGTCGTCTGCGTGGGCATCGAAGCCGCACGAGAGCAGGATCATCTCCGGCTGCCAGGCCTGGACCAGCGGCACCAGTGTCCGCTGGAAGGCGGCGATGTACTCGGCGTCGCCAGATCCGGCCGGGAGCGGCACGTTCACGGTCGAGCCTTCGCCCCGACCCCGGCCAATCTCGCCGACGTCGCCGGTTCCCGGGTAGAAGGGGAACTGGTGACTCGAGAAATAGAGGACATCTGGATCTTCGTCGAACGAGTGCTGGGTGCCGTTGCCGTGGTGCACGTCCCAGTCGAGAATCATCACCCGCTGCAGGCCCTCCTCGGCCTGGAGGGCCCGCGCCGCGATCGCCACGTTGTTGAACAGGCAGAAGCCCATGGCGTGATCCGTCTCGGCGTGGTGGCCCGGGGGACGCACGGCGGCCAGACCGTTTCGCAGCTGACCGCGGGCGATGCGACGGGCCAGTTCGATACTGGCCCCGGCGGCGAGCAGGGCGACGTCGTAGCTCTCGGAGCAGACGTAGGTGTCGGCGTCGAGGCGCTGGGGGGCTTGCTGCGCGGCCTCTTCCACCCGGGTCAGGTGGTCCGACGTGTGGATCCGCAGGATCTCATCGGAAGTCGCGGGACGAGGCGGGATGGCCTCGAGGGATTCCCGTCGGGCGTCGATGGCCGCGTGGACCGCGCTCAGGCGGTCGGGGCGCTCGGGATGGTCGGGCGGCCCCGCGTGCTGGCAAAAGCGCGGATCTTCGATGACGGCGGTTGCCCGGCTGGCGACCATCGCGGAGCATGGTATCCGAGGAGCTTCCGCATTCCATGAGCACGGGGACCAGCGAGCCGAGCGTCATCGCAGTGACTGGCCTCAAGACCTTCGTCGGGCAGCAGTTGCTCGAACGTCTGGTCGTGCGGGAGCCCTCGATGCGCGTAATTGGCATCGACCAACGAAGGCCCTTTCGCCTCGATGGACGGGTGCGCTTCCACCGGGTCGATCTGAGCGAGCCGACTGCCGACGGGCGACTGGCCGAGATCCTGCGCCGAGAGCGTGTCGACGTGGTCGTGCATACCGCATTCCGACGCGAGCCGACACCGGATCTCGAGATGGATCACGAGGTCGAGACCATCGGCAGTCTTCACATCATGAGCGCCTGCGCGGCGGCCAAGGTGCGACGACTGGTCGTGGTGTCGAGCACCATGCTCTACGGTCCGCGTCCGGACAATCCCAATTTTTTGAGCGAGGACCATCCGCTCCACGGACATCCCGACGCCCACTGCGTCCAGAACCGGGTCGAGATGGAGTCGTTGCTGTCGCGCTGGGCGGTACGCCATCCCGACACCGAGGTGACAGTGCTGCGCGCGTGCTGGATGCTCGGACCGAACCATTGGGACCGCGTGATCCGTTACTTCTCGCTGCCCGTGGTTCCGATGGTGTTGGGCTATGACCCGCTGATTCAGTTCGTCCACGAGGACGACGTGCTCCACGCCTTCGAGACCGCGGCATTGACGTCCATGCCCGGCGTCTACAACCTCGTCGGTCGGGGAGTCCTGCCCCTCTCGACGGCGGTACGCCTGGCGGGCAAGCGGATCCTGCAGCTTCCGGCAACGGCGCTGTATCGCATGGCCTACTATCCGGCCCAGAGTCAGACGGGCGATCCCCCCGCCGGTTTCTACGACTACCTTCGATATCTCTGGGTGGCCGACGGGGCGCGTGGCTGGGATGCGTTCGGTGAACCCGTTTATACATCGAAGGAGGCCTGGATCTCCTTCATTTCCGCGCGCCGGATGCGCAGGTATCGCTGATGGATCCCACGTCGAAAGGCCCGCTCTGCGGAGATCCCGAACTTGGCGACAGCGAGTTCGGCGACCTCGTCGAGGTCCGCGAGGCCCTCGAAGGCCTGCGTCGCGAGATCCGATCGCGCTTCCTCTCAGAATCGCGCGAGGCGGCGCCCTGGCAGGACGTCGACTGGCAGGCGCTCTTCGGCAAGCTGCGGCGCCGCATGAACACCTTTGGCATGAGTGAGCGGTCGGGCGAGGTGGACGAATTCGGCCTGGACGAAGTCGTCCTGAAGCGAGCGCTTCCGATGCTCGATCTCCTCTACGATCGCTACTGGCGCGTCGAGCTGTCGGGCATCGAGCATCTGCCGCCGCGAGGCCCCTGTCTGCTGGTCGCCAACCGTTCCGGCATCCTTCCGTACGACGGCATGATGTTCGCTCACGGACTCCAACGGCGTCTCCCGGAGTTGGGCCGCGCGCGCTTCCTGATCGCCGACTGGCTGATCACGTTGCCCTTCGTCCAGCCCTATCTCGCGCGTCTCGGCGGCGTTCGCGCCTGCCGCGAGAACGCAGACCGTTTGCTGCGCCACGGTCGCAGCGTGATCGCGTTTCCCGAAGGTGTGAAGGGTGCGGCCAAGGTCTTCCGCGATCGCTATCGGCTCAAGCGCTTCGGTCGTGGTGGCGTCGTGCGAACGGCGCTCGAGAACCGGGTGCCGCTGGTTCCGGTCGGCATCGTGGGTGCCGAGGAGGCGCACCCGATCCTCTTCAAGATCCACGGCCCCGCGCGTAGCCTGGGACTCCCTTTCCTGCCGGTGACGCCCACGTTTCCGCTCTTCGGTCTCTTCGGCGCGCTGCCGCTGCCCTCGAAGTGGGTGATTCATATCGGCGAGCCGCTTTCCCTCGAGCACCTCGAGCCCGACGCGGTGGACGACGAGTTGTTGATCTCGCGTCTCACCGAGGAGCTCCGCAGCCGAATCCAGTCGCTGCTCGACGTGGGTCTCAGCGACCGCGAGTCTGTCTGGGGCTGAGAGGGGTCGGGCGCCCGTTGCGGGTGCGGTGACCCGGATTCGTCGACCCGAAGAAATTCTGCTCTTTCAAAGTTCCGAGTGGAGTCGGGAACCGTCACTTCGAGGAGCGCGCGTGTCGGTTCGAGCGTCGTCACCGCGTGAACCAGAATTCGCGCGAGACATCCAGGCGTTGCTTCCGAAGCGGGCTTCACGCCGGCGCTCCATGGATCAGCTTTCGCTGGCGTCGTCGGGACGGGCGGGGGACGGGCCCTGGCGGCGAGCGTGCTCCAGGCGTTCGACGGCGTCGGCCACGCGTTGAAGATTCTCATTCAGGGCTTCGATGTCGCCGCGCCGAGGCAGGTCGAGCAACTTGAAGACCTTCTCCATGGCGTTCTGCACCATGTGGTCGAAGTCCGGTGCCGAGAAGGCGACCCAGTCGCGGAGCTTCTC
>SMWR01000108.1 GCA_004356735.1 Deltaproteobacteria bacterium | reverse complement strand
TGCGGTCGCGTCTCACGGACAGACGGTGGGCCACTATCCCGAGCGCTCGGCCACGCTCCAGATCGGCGATCCTTCGGTGATCGCGGAACGCACGGGCTGCACCACGGTGGCGGATTTCCGGACGCGCGATGTCGCGGCGGGCGGCGAGGGCGCGCCGCTGGCGCCGTTCTTCCATCGCGTCGCCTTCGGGGATCCGGACCAGGGCCGGCTGGTTCTCAACCTCGGTGGCATCGCCAATGTCACCTGGATTCCGCCGGGTGGGCGGGAAGAGGACGTGATCGCTTTCGATGTCGGTCCGGCCAACACATTGATGGATGGCGTGGTGCAGGTCGCGAGCGCAGGGAAGCAGCGCTTCGACCGCGATGGGCGCGGCGCAGCGCGGGGATCCCCCGATCGTGATCTGCTGGCGCGCCTGCTCGATGACGATTTCCTGCGCCGCCCACCGCCGAAGTCCACGGGGCGCGAGCGCTACGGGCTCGCTGAAGCGGAAGGCCTCGCGGCCGAGTGGCTCGATCGAGATCGCGAGCTCGACGATCTGCTCGCCACGCTGCTGGCCTTTTCGGTCGAGGCCGTGCGGCGGGCATGCGACGATTTCATCGGCACGGACGCTGTGGCGCGTCTGCTCGTGGGTGGCGGCGGAGCTCGCAACCCCACGCTCATGTCGGCCCTCGCCGCGGCCTTGCCCGCGACCCGGGTGGAACCCTTCGATGCGCTGGGCGTACCAACCCAGGCGGCCGAGGCGATGGCCTTCTCGTTGATGGGGCGCAATGCGCTGCTGGGCATTCCGAATCATCTGCCGCGCTGCACGGGCGCTCGACACGCGTGCGTGCTGGGTGAGATCGTGCCCGGGGCTGAGGGGAAGCGCTTCAGAGCTTGACGACGGTGCCGTCGTCTGCGGTTTCGAACTCGGCCCGGCCACGGCGGTCGGTCATCTCCGCGCCGAAGTGTGTCAGCACGATGCGGCCGCAATCGAAGCGGTCGCGGCGCTTCACCAACGATTCGAGATTCATGTGGAACTTGAACTCGTTTGAGTAATACGTGCACTCGCAGATGAACAGGTCCGTTCCTGCGACCTGGGCCGGTAGCTCGTCGAACCAGCCGGTGTCTCCCGAGTAGGAGATCGTTGCCGCGCCGACGTCGACGACGAGGCCGTGGGGGCAGGTATGCGGCTGGTGGAAGGTCTTGAAGGAGTGGACCGAGACTGGACCGATTTCAGTCTTCTTTCCCGGTATGAGTTCTTCGAAGAGGATCGGAAACGACCACTGGCGATCTTTCAGGTCGTAGCACAGGGCCGCCGCGAGCTCGCGCACCCTGGCCTCGATGCCAGGGGGGCCGGCGATCCGCAACGGGTGCTTGCGTGAGTCTTCGTAGAACGCGCCCAGCAGCAGGGCCGGGATCCCGCTGAAGTGATCTCCGTGAAAGTGGGAGATCAGGATCGTATCGATCTCGTCGCGACTGATGCCGAGCTCGGACATGCCCGTGCCCGTCGTCGGGCCGCAGTCCATCAGGACGTTGCCGCCCGGAGCGCGCAGCAGGATCGCGGACTGGCGACGGCCTCCGGCACCGAAGGCGTCACTGGTCCCGATGAACACGACCTCGCTCATTGGCTCCCCTCGGCCCCCTTGCGACAGCGGTGGAAAGTCCCGCCAGCGAAGACGCCATCGCTGGCGGTCAGACCCGCCGGAACGGCTTCATTCTCCCACACGACCGCCCGTCGCAGCCTAGCTCCCGCGCCGAGGGTCGCGCCAGCACCCAGGATCACATCGTTCTCGATCCGGGTGCCTGGTGGCGGGGAGAGGGACTGCGCATCGAGATACGAAAGGGAAAGCGTCTCGAGATTCGCCGCCAGGTATTGCTCCGGGGTTCCGACCGGAATCCAGCTGCAGCGTTGTGCCGTGACCACCTCTCCGCGAATGTCGCGGGCTCCCGCTTCGAGCTGCGGCGCGATCCAGTGGTCCAGGTGCGAGAAGACGTCCCGGTTCGGGAGCGTGTCGAAGGCGCGTGCGGCGATGACATTGGCCCACACGTAGATCCCCGAGCGGGCCTCGCCCCCGAGGTCGAAGCGCGGGCCAATGCGCCGAACGCGTCCGTCATGATCGACACCGACCGAACCGAAGTCTCTGCTGCGATCGTCGTCGAGCAGCAGCATGGTGAAGGCATCGCCTCGCGCACGGTGCACGGCGACGAGCTCCGACAGGTCCGTGTCCAGCAGCATGTCGCCTCCGATCACGACACAGGGATCGCTTTCGCGCAAAAAATCTGCGGCGCGTCGGATACCGCCGCCCGTGTCGAGCAGCTCTTCTTCCACCGAGAACTCGAGCTTCATGCCTTCCGGCTGAAAATGTTCTGCGGCCTCGATCAGGACGTCGGGCATGGCGTGCACGTTGATGATGACTTCGGTGACCCCGTGACGGGCCAGCAGCGCGAGCGGGTAGGCAACCAGCGGCACCCCGCGAATTGGAAGCGCGGGTTTGGGCCGGAGGTCCGACAGCGGGCGCATGCGCGTTCCGAGTCCCGCGGCGACGATCATTCCTCTCACGACGGCTCTGGGATGCCAGCGATCAGGTCGGCGAAGGCTTCAAAGGCCGGCTCGCGGTCGGCAGCCCGCCGGCTGGCCCTGCGCAGGGCGCGAAGCGTGGTCGGAACGAATTCGAGGTATCGAGTGTCGCCGCGTTCTCGGGCGGCGTAGCAGAAGCGAGCCAGATCCTTGCACTTGCGCGACAGTGTCAACAGGTCGAAGCGACGCTGGAAGATCTCTTCCTCGGGCGCGTCCGGCAGTTGCGGACGGATCTGAGCCAGCTGGTGGGTGAGTTCGGTTTCGTCTAGTTCGACGTACGAGTCGCGCAGCAGGCAGACCAGGTCGTACTCGGGCGGAGCCAGGAAGGCACCCTGGAGATCGATCATGACCAGACGCTTGCCCGGTGCGGCTCCGCTGCGAACCATCAGGTTTGCGCTCTGGTAGTCGCGATGCGACAGACGCAGGGGTGCGGCGGCGGCCACGGCAGCGATGCGATCGAAGCTGGTCTGGATCACGGCGCGTTCATCGGGTCGGCACGGCCGGGTCAGGCCATGACGGGCGAAGAGATCGGCCTTGTACCGGAACCATTCAGCGTCGAGTCGGCGATCGAAGGCTGCGATGGGGGCGGGTTCGACGGCCTGGAGCCGAGCGATCCAATTGCAGGCCTCGGTGTAGAGAGGGCGGGTCTCATCGGGGTGCTGGGTTGCGCGCTCCCGCAGCGACTCGTCGCCCAGGTCTTCCAGCAGTTGGATTTCGCCACGGGCATCGGCTCCGTAGAACGTCGGGACGGGCAATCCGGCGGCTTCGAGCAGTGCGCGGATCGGTTCGAGCGGCGGCTCAGCCGCGGCGCCGGCCGGTCGACCGGCGGGATCTTCCTCGGTCTCGCAACGAGCGATCAGCGAGTCGGGGGGGCCATCCTCGATCAACACCCGGGCGAAGCGGCGCAGCCCGAGCTGTTTTGGCAGCCACTCCATGCTTCGCACGCGCCGGTCGAGGGTGGCTTTGACCGTGGCCCGGACGGTCGATTCCGTGTCGCTCTCAGCCATCACGATTCAACCGAAGAAGAGGTGGCAGGCCGCGGTGGCACCGATCAGGCCCGCGACGTCGCCCGCCAGACAGGCGAGCAAAGCGTGTCGGATGTCGCGGATCCCGGCGGCGCCGCAATAGAGGGTCAGTACGTAGAAAGTGGTCTCGGTGGACCCGACCACGGTGCTGGCGAAGAGTCCGATGAACGAATCCGGCCCGTGGGTTTCGAGGATCTCGGCCATCAGGCCAAAGGCTCCCGAGGCCGACAGCGGTCGCAGCAGGGCGATCGGCAGCACTTCGGCGGGAATCCCGACCAGGCTCGTCACGGGGTTGAGGACCGAGATCAAGACGTCCAAGGCGCCGGACGCGCGGAACATGCCGACGGCGACGAGAATCGCGACAAGGTACGGCAGGATCCGGACCGCGACCTCCAGTCCTTCGCGCCCGCCCTCGACCATGGCTTCGTAGACCCGCACGCGTCCCACCACGCCGATCAGCAGCAATCCCACCACGAGCAGTGGGAAGAGCCACCCCTTGAGCAGCTCCATCATCACGTCGATCAGCGCTGCGTCGGTCAGCCGTTCCTGAAACTCGAGGGCGAGCCCCACGATCAGCCCGAACAATACGACGCCGACGAACAGCCGGCGCCAGACCGATAGGGGCTCGGGGTTCGCCGTGCCCAGCAGGTCCTCAACATCGTCGGTCGTCACCGATTCATCTCGCGGGCGGGGGCCGTCTTCCTCTCCCTCTAGGGGACGGGCCTTGTAGCGCTTGCGGTTTCGCAGCGCGTAGAACATTGCGACGGCGCCCAGTGTGGAGCAGGTCGTGGCGATCAGCGTGGGAATCCAGATGGCGAACGGGTCGGTTGAATTCGCGGCAGCCCGAATCGCGATGGTCCCGGTGGGCGCCATGATCGTGATGGCGGAGGTGTTGATGGCCAGGAAGAGGACCATCGAGTTGGAGGCGACGCCTCGCAGGGGATTCAGCCGGTCGAGTTCCACCATGGCCTTCAAGCCGAACGGAGTCGCCGCGTTTCCGAGTCCCAGCATGTTGGTGGCGAAGTTCATCACCATGGCACCCATGGCCGGATGGTCCGCGGGCACGTCGGGAAACAAGCGGCGCATCAGCGGAGCGATCAGCTGGGAGATCCAGCGCAGCATGCCGCCTTGGCGCGCGACTCCCATCAGGCCCAGGAAGACCACCATGGTGCCTGTGAGCGCGATCACCAGATCGACTGCGCTGCGGGCCGAATCGAAGATCGAAGCCGACACGGCCTGCATGTTCCCGGCGTAGGCGGCCCAGAGCACCGCTCCCAGGATCAGACCGAGCCAGACCGCGTTGAGCATGAACCTCCCCCCAGAGGCATGGCGGCCGATTGCCGCAGGCGAGGCTCCCGGATAACCTCGATTCCGTCAAGCGAATCCCCCCATCTACCGAAGGGAGTCGCGATGAACCGTCGCGGGAGGCAGTGGACGGCCGCGGCGTTCGGAGCGCTCCTGTTCGGAGTCTCCGGCGTCAGCGGGGCCACCGATCAGGCCGTCGCCGGCAGGCAGGCAGGGTTGCAGCAGCGTCTCGACGCGGCCCTGCGCCACCGCGGACTGCGCGGCGCCAGGCTGGCCGCCCTGGTGGTCGATCGGGACAGCGGCGCGCCCCTGTATGCGCGGGATCCCGACCGAGCCCTGGTCCCGGCCTCGAACATGAAGGTCTTCACGGCGTTGGCGGTCCTTTCGGCCCTGGGCCCGACATTCCGGTTCGAGACCGAGGTTCGAAGCAATGCGGCGCCCGATGCCGACGGTTCGGTGCAGAACCTCTATCTGATCGGGGGCGGTGATCCGGCGCTCACTTCCGAGGATCTGTGGCGTCTGGCCGCCGACCTGCGCCGCGTCGGTTTGCGGCGGATCCGCGCTGACATCGTCCTCGACGCCTCGCGGTTCGATGCTGAACTCTGGCACCCCAGCTGGGGAAAGCTGTCATCCCGTGCGTATCATGCTCCCGTCAGCGCACTTTCTGTCAACTACGGTGCATTCGCCGTCGAGGTGGCGCCCGGCGCCGCCGTGGGGGATCCCGTACGTGTAGCCATCGACCCGCCGGTGCGGTTCCTGCGGCTCAGCAATCGCGCAACGACGCTTGCGCCGAAGGGCCGCGCCGAGCTGACAGTCGACCGTCGCCTCGTGACGGACGGGGAAGAAGTCATCGTCAGTGGAGGGGTCCGGCTCGGCGGGAAGCCGAAGATCTATTACCGCAGTGTGCTCGATCCGGTCCGCTACGCGGGTGCCGTCTTGAAGCTGCAGCTCGAGGCCAATGGCATCGAGGTGGGTGGCGACATCGTGCGGGGTGCCGTGCCTGCGAGTGCCGTGGAGCTGCTGCGCTTCGAGGGTCGATCGCTCGGCGAGATCGTCCGACTCTTCATCAAGTACAGCAACAACAACATCGCCGAGAGTCTGGTGAAGGCCCTCGGGGTTGCAGGGGGCGACGTCGACGGGCCGGCCAGCTGGAGCCGCGGATTGCGCGCCGTGCGTGAGGAGCTGACCGGCCTCGGTCTGGAGATGGACCGCATCACGATGGTCGATGGTTCGGGGCTCTCCTACGGCAACAAGGTGCCGCCGCGATCCCTGGTCGCGGCGCTGCTGGTCGGTCAGCGGTCTTTCCGCTTCGGTCCCGAATTCGTGGCTGCGCTCCCGATTGCGGCCGCCGATGGAACCCTGGAGAAGCGGGCCAAGGGCGCCGCCTACGGTGTGCGCGCGAAGACTGGTCTGCTCAACCGGGTCACCGGACTCTCGGGTTACGGAAAGCTGCCCGACGGACGCGTGGCCGTCTTTTCTGTGCTCGTCAATGGTTTCCGCGGCAGCGCCGAGGAGGCCATGGACGGTCTCGACGGATTTGTGGCCGAGCTCGTTGCCCCGACTGCCACGGCCGGGCCGGTGGCGGCGCAGGTGGGGGTGGGTCGCTAAGCGGCCTCAGGACCTGCGGCCGGCCACCCAGCGGGTGGCATGGGCGTCGAGCACCAGACGCGGGTACTCGACCGGAAGCCGGCTGCCGCGTCGCAGGCGACGATCGATCCGTCCCGGACCCCAGTTGTAGGCTGCCAGGGCGGTGCTGATGTTGCCGTAGCGATTGGAGAGCTCGCGCAGGTAGGCGACGCCGAGCTTTACGTTGATCTCGGGGTCGAACAATGTGCGTGCACCGTGCCAGGCGACCCCGTGCTTGAGCGCCATCTCCTGACCGGTCTCAGGCAGGATCTGCATCAGTCCGAGGGCGCCGACGGGCGAGACGGCGAAGGTGTTGAAGCGACTCTCGACGTGCATCACGGCCATCACCAGCGCCGGATCCAGATCGTAGTGACGCGACTGCTCGACGATGGTGTGCGCCAGCGAGCCGATCTCCTGCGGGGCAAGCCCTGTGCGCCGGGCGAGCAGGTAGCGCTCGATGGCGGCCACTTCGCGTTCCCGGGCATGCTCGCCGGCGGCCGGCGGCGGCGCCGATACGTGCGGCAGGGAGTCCTCCGAGATCGGGGCCGGAATCGGCGGAGTCACGGCGCAGGTGAGCCCGGACAACACGGCTCCCGTGAGAATGAAAAGCAGCGGTCGCGACATGATCACGCCCCGCCGAGTGGCGACAGTCCCATGGCCGCAAGGGCCTGGAAATTGTTGACGACGGCCAGGCCGGTCCACGCCACGACCAGGCCGAAGAACAAACCTTTCGCCATTGGGGGGACCCTGCGTGTCGTCAACAGGAAGGCGATTGCAGCCAGCGTCAAAGTGGAATCCAGCAGGATGCCCGGCACCAGGCCCATGTTCGTGAAGAGCCACTCCGCCAGGGGGTTGACTTCCACGACCTCCCAGCCGGCGATGGGCGAACGCAGGCACAAATAGGTGCTCCAGTGGTCCGCCGCCGTCAGCAGCAGCGTCAGTACAACGAGCAGGGCCAACATCGGGTGCAGTGTGATCTTCCGCCTGATTGATGAAGTTCATGACAGCACGCAAGAAGCGTGCCCCGGATTCCCCGACGCAGGGAAGTCGACCTGAGATCGGGAGTCTCGGGTGCAAGCTGCACGCGGTCTTCCACTGCCGCTGGAGGCGACGCGGTGTAGTCAGCTTCCGTTTTTCGGTGACTTCGAAGCTTCCCGGCGGGGAGGGTGGGCTGATCGCGCGACCGCCGGGAATAGGATTGGCGGTCGGGGTCCGCTGGGACCCCGATCGCCAGCAACCTAGCGGCTGGGTCGCCGCATCCGGCCCTTGCCGAGCAGGAGCCAATCGATGGAGATGCCTTCCTTCAGTGCAAGGGTGATCAGGAAATCGGTGTGGGGGGTCGTGCCGCTCTCGTAGCGGTTGACGTTCTGCTGGAACACGCCCAGGTCTCGCGCAAACTGGCGCTGCGAGCGATCTGCTCGGATCTGCGCCAGTCGCTCGGGAAGCTTTCGCTTCGCTCGTTCGACGGAGGCCGTAGCCATATCAAATTGTCCTCGTGTTTCGTGGCGTACAGGAACTCCTGCCGATGCTCTTCGCAATGATTGCGTCGGAGCGAATGCGACAGAATGTACGCTCGGGTTGCGGTCCGTTCACACTCGCTGGTGACGAAACGAATTTGCGTCGCCTGGAGCGGGCAGGATCTTAGGAAGAGTCTTTGGATTCAGCAACCCGACTCGCGTTCATTTTTCGAATCTCTTTGATCCATTTTGGGTGATATCTGGGTGATCGGATGGGGGATCGACAGGTGAGGGCTGCGCAGTCGACGAAATGTCCGAGACTACTCCTGGTGGAAACCCAGGGTTGACCCTGAAGCTCGGTTGGAAGGGTCACGGAATACGCGAACCGGGTGATTGAATTCACCTCTTGGTGGGGCGCAATGAGTCGTGGACTCAGAGTCACGGGCGGGAGCTTCGGTGGAAGGCGTCTGAAGGTGCCTCTGCGAAACGTGCGCCCGACCTCGGACCGCGTGCGCGAGTCCCTCTTTGCGCGATTGACGGATCTCGAAGGAGCGCGCGTTCTCGATGTCTTCGCCGGCTCCGGAGCGCTCGGCATCGAAGCGCTTTCCCGGGGGGCGGACTCGGTCGTTTTCCTGGAGCAGGCGGCCCATTGCACGGAGGTCCTCCGAGACAATCTGCACTCCCTGGATCTGGAGAGCCGCACGACGGTCGTTCGCGGGGACGCGCTGCGCGGGATCGCACGTCTGGGTCGGGAGGGCCGCTGCTTCGATCTGATCCTGCTGGATCCGCCCTACCAGGGTGAGCACGCCGAACTCGCGCTTCAGGTCCTGGTGAAGGCGGGTGTGCTGGCCGAGGGCGCGATGGTGGTGGTCGAACGCAGTCGGCGTCATGCTCTTCCCCTCGCGGCGGGTCTCGAGCTGCTGGATGAGCGGCGCTACGGAGAAACCCTGATTTCACGCTACCAACCCGTGGACCCGGGGGACGACGGGCCGGGCCAGGAAGAGACCTAGGAGCCGGGAGGACACGAGCAGCATGAGCAAGCAGCAGTCGGTCGCACTGTTCCCGGCGAGCTTCGACCCGGTGACCAATGGCCACCTGGACGTGGCCCGCCGCGCCCTTCGGATCTTCGACCGCCTGGTCCTGGCCGTGGCGTTGAACGTGGCGAAGGAGGGCGTCTTCTCGGTCGAGGAGCGCGTCGATCTACTGAAGGGCGAATTTGTTGGAGATTCGAACGTGACGGTCACGTCCTTCGACAGCTTGTCCGTCGACTTCGCTCAACAGGTGGGCGCCAACGTGATCATCCGCGGCGTGCGCGCCATGTCGGACTTCGAATACGAATTCGAGATGGCCCTGATGAACAAGCATCTGAACTCCGAAATCGAGACGGTCTTCATGATGCCGAGCCAGGAGTATCTCTACGTGAGCTCGTCGCGTCTGAAAGAGCTCGTCCGGTTCGGTCGCGACGTGGAAGAGTTCGTGCCGGCCGAAGTCGCAAAGCAGCTCCGCGAGCGTCTCGGCCGCAGCTAGGCCCAGTGCCCCCCGGTCCCGGGATTCCGAGATTGCGCCGATCCGGTTCGGTCCGAGCGGTGGACGAGGCTCGCCTGGGGCCGATTCGGTCTCGACGCATGGATGGCAGGCTGGCGGATGGGCTGCGAATCGAGCGGCTGGCGAGCCCTCGTGCGGGTCCGGCGGCTGCAAAGGCGAGCTGGAACGCCGCCGGGGCCGCTGCTGCGCCGCTACGCCGAAGCGGGGGCCCGGCGCCCGGCCGCGCAGGGAGGCGTCTTCTCGGCTTGCTGGCGCCCTGCGGAATTCCGGGTAACCTCGCACGACAACAGGGGAATTTTCAAGGCACAGCGGATGGAGCAGCGCCGCATCCTGGTCGGTGTGACGGGCGGAATCGCCGCCTACAAGGCCCCCGAACTGGTCCGCGCGCTGCGCCGGGCCGGTCATGCGGTCCGCTGCGTCATGACGCCGGAGGCGACCTCGTTCGTGACGCCCCTCGTTTTGCAGACGTTGACAGGGGCTCCGGTCACGACCGACGTGCTGGATCCCTCCCAGGAAGGCGAGATCGACCACATCGCGCTGGCGGACTGGGCCGAACTCTTGGTGGTGGCGCCGGCAACGGCGAACACCCTGGCGCGTCTGGCGAACGGCCTGGCCGACGAGCCCGTCTCGACCGTGGCGCTGGCGACGCGGGCGCCGCTGCTGGTTGCGCCTGCCATGAACGTCAACATGTGGCAGCACCCGGCGACCCAGCGCAACGTCGCCACCTTGAAGGAGCGCGGCGTGCGCGTGGTCGGTCCCGACGTGGGCGAGCTGGCCTGCGGCTGGGAAGGAGAAGGCCGCATGTCCGACCCCGCGGAGATCGCGGCGGTTGCCGAGCTGGCGCTGGGCTCCCGGAGTCTCCAGTCCGAGGTGGTCCTCGTCACCGCGGGTGGCACCCGCGAACCGGTCGATGCCGTTCGGTATCTGGGAAACCGATCCTCCGGAAAGATGGGCTTCGCGGTAGCCGAAGAGGCGGCCCGGCGCGGCGCCGAGGTGGTCCTCGTTACCGCACCCACGGGTCTGGCGACGCCGGCCGGTGTGCGCCGGGTCGACGTCGAGAGTGCGACCGAAATGCGCGATGCGGTGCTGGTGGAGTTCGACAAAGCCAGCATCGTGATCAAGTCGGCGGCCGTGGCGGACTTCCGTCCGGTGGCGCCATCCGCGCGCAAGCTCAAGAAGGAGGATCTTCCAGAGGGCGCCGGACTGACGCTCGAGCTCGAGCGCAACCCCGACATTCTTGCGGAGCTCTGCCGTCGAAAGGACGACCGGACCATCGTCGGCTTCGCCGCGGAGAGTCACGACGTGGTCGCGGCCGCCCAGCGCAAGCTCGAGCGCAAGGGCTGTGATCTGATGGTGGCCAACGACATCTCCCGCGCCGGAACCGGTTTCGATGTGGACCACAACACCGTGGTCTTCATCTGGCCGGGCGGTGAAATCGAGGAGCTGCCGACCCTGCCCAAGGCGGAGGTGGCGGCCCAGCTGCTGGATCGCGTGGAGAAACTGCGCGGAGGGACGAAGTGACGCGAAGCCTGCGCCGGCTGGGAGTCGGATGGTTCTCGCTGCTGCTGTGCATGGGTTCGGGCTCGGCCAGCGCCGGTCATGTGAATGAGATCGAGATCGAGGGCGTGATCAGCGCCGCGACGGCGAAGTTCATCGAGAAAGTGATCGCCCAGAGTGAAGCCGACGGGGCCGAGGCCGTGTTGATCAAGCTCGACACGCCCGGGGGCGTCCTCGATGCAACCAAGGACATCGTCCAGGCGCTGCTCAATTCGAACGTCCCCACGATCGTATTCGTGGCGCCCCAGGGTGCGTGGGCCGCATCGGCCGGGACCTTCATCACGATGGCGGCCAACATCGCCGCGATGGCTCCTGGAACCAGCATCGGCGCTGCATCTCCCGTGGGCGGTGGCACCAGCGAGGAACGCGACGAGGAGGGCGAGCGCACCGACGTGATGGGCCAGAAGATCGAGAACTTCACTTCGGCCTTCATCGAATCGATTGCCCAGGAACGTGACCGCAACGTGGAATGGGCCATCAAGGCGGTGCGCGAGGCCGAGGCGATTGGGGCGGAAGAAGCCCTCGAGCTGAAAGTGATCGACGTGATCGCCCGCGATTCACAGGCGCTCTTCGAGGCGCTGGACGGGCGCGAGGTGCAGATCGGCGGCGAGCCGCGAACGCTTCACTTGAAAGGCCTGGAGATTCGCCGCATCGAGATGACGACGCTCGAGCGGCTGTTCAACTTCATCGCCAATCCCAACGTGGCCACACTGCTCCTGATGGGCGCCGTGCTGGGGATCATGCTCGAGATGAACTCGCCCGGGATCTTCGTCCCCGGCGCCATCGGCTTGGTCTGTCTGATCCTGGCCGTCTTCGCCTTCGGCATGCTGCCCTTTTCGTGGCTCGGTCTGGTGTTGATGGTCGTTGGAATCGGGCTGATGATCGCCGAGATCTTCCTCAGCGCGTACGGGCTACTCTTCGCCGGCGGGATCACGCTGTTCCTGCTGGGTGGCATCATGCTGTTCGACCTGCCCGAGGTGAGCGATGTGACGGTGGATTTCTGGTCCGTGCTGCTTCCCGCGGCGGTGGGCTTCGGTGTGGTGGTCCTCTTCGTGGTCTACGCGGTCGGAAAGGCGTTTGTGCGCGCCCAGACCACGGGAGTGAACGAGTTGATCGGTCTGGTCGGCCGCAGCCAGACGGCGCTGGCGCCGGATGGCCGGGTCTTCGTGCGGGGCGAATACTGGAATGCGTTGTGCGATGAAGACGTGCCCGAGAACACGGCCATCGAGATCACGGAAGTGAAGGGCATGCGTCTTCGGGTGAAGCGCGCAGAATCGGAGAGTTGAGGGCGCCAAGGCGACCCCAGGAGGAAGACAGATGAGTCTGGCGGTACTGATCGTTGTCGGAATCGTGCTCGGGATAGGGGTGCTCGGAATCCGGGTCCTCACCGAGTACGAACGCGGCGTCCTTTTCCGGTTTGGTCGCTACGTCGGGGTGAAGCAGGCCGGCCTCCGTTGGATCATTCCCGGGGTCGATCGCATGGTCCGGATCGGCCTGCGAGAGATCGTGATGGACGTTCCGCCCCAGGAGGTCATCACCCGCGACAATGTGTCGGTGAAGGTGAACGCGGTGCTCTATTTCCGCGTTCTCCACCCCGAAAAGGCCGTGATCCAGGTGGAAAACTATCTCTACGGCACCTCCCAGCTGGCCCAGACCACCCTGCGCAGCATCTGCGGTCAGGCGGAGCTCGACGACCTGCTGTCCGAGCGCGAGCAGATCAACCAGAAGCTCCAGGCGATCATCGACCTCCAGACGGAGCCCTGGGGTGTCAAGGTCCGGGCCGTCGAGGTGAAGCAGATCGACCTCCCCCAGGAAATGCAGCGGGCGATGGCCAAACAGGCTGAGGCGGAGCGGGAGAAGCGTTCAAAGGTCATTCACGCAGAAGGCGAGTTCCAGGCGGCCCAACGGCTTGCCGATGCCGCCCGCGTCCTCGCCTCGGAGGATTCGGCGCTCCAGCTGCGCTACCTCCAGACATTGTCCGAGATCGCCACCGAGAACAACTCCACCATCATCTTCCCGATTCCCATCGACATCCTGCGTCCGTTCTACGAGATCGCGGACAAGAACCGGAAGGATCGGGAAGATCGGGAAGGCGATAGCTAGCCGATGGCGGAAGACGAGGAGGGGCTGACGGCGGACGAAAAAGTCCAGCGTTCGGTCAGCCGGTCGTTGCGTCGGATCGTCACGGGATCGGTGCTGCTCGTGGTCGCCGGCAGCTGGGGCTGGATGGGCTACTACGAGCTACGGCCCGGCGAGGCAGCGATCGTCCTTCGTCTGGGCAAGCACGTGCGGACGGTCGTCCGCGAAGGACCGCATTTCAGCATTCCCCCGCCCATCGAAACCGTCGAGATCGAGAACGTCGACGATACCCGGAAGGAAGAATTCGGTTTCGCTGGCAAGGAAAACCAGGAGACCCCGCACGAGCGGATCGCCGAAGCCAGCATGCAGACCAGCGACAACAACATCGTGCGGGTCAATTTCGCGGTGCAATACCGCATCAAGGACGCCTTTGCGGTTCGGTATCGTCTGGCAGATCCCGATATGGTCGTGAGAGACGCGGCCCAGGCGGCGATGCGGGAAGTGGTCGGTCGTGAGACGGTCGATGGCGTGTTGCGCGAGCGCCGGGATGCCGTCACGGCCGAGGTGCAGGATCTGATGGAGCGGCTGCTGGATTCCTATGACGCGGGCATCCAGATCAAGGACGTCCAACTTCTCGACGTGCGAGCGCCGGAGGAAGTCCAGTCTGCCTTCGACGATGTCATTGCCGCGAATCAAGACGCGAAACGGCTGGTCAACGAGGCGGAGGCCCACCGCAACGAGTTGATTCCCAGGGCCCGCGCGCAGCGGTCGGAGCTGGTTGCCGATGCGGAGGCCTATCGCGCCTCCAAGATCGCCGAGGCGGAGGGCGCGGCGCAGCGCTTCACGGCGATCTTCGAGGAATATCGGAAGGCTCCGGAGGTGACGAGGAGGCGGCTCTATCTCGAGACGATGGAAATTATTCTCCCTGACGTCGAGAAGATCGTGATCGAGTCGGGTACGACCCAGATCCTCCCGTACTTGCCACTGGGCAGTCGGAGCGGTGGAGCGCCGAAATGACGCGAGTCCTTGGCGTGCTCGTCGTGCTCATCGCTGTCGCCATGGCCGCCATTGCGGCCGGGAATTTCGGATTCGGTCCTGTGGTCATCACGCGCGAGGACGAGCAGAAGCTGGTCCTTCTGCTGGGCAGGGTGCGGGTGGTGACATCGCCGGGTGCGTCCCTTCGGATTCCCCTGCTGGAAGAGGTCGAGACCTATGACGCGCGCTGGCTTCATCTCGGCACCAAGCCTCTGCCGATCCAGACTCGGGACGGGGAACAACTGACGGTCGACAACTACGTGATCTGGCGGATCAGCGATCCGGTTCGCTTCCGTCAATCCTTCACCGGACGGATGGTGAACGCCTTCGACCGCATCGACGGCATCGTGAGAGACGATGTCCGTGCGGTGATCGGTCGCCATACGCTGTCCGAGGTCCTGAAGGAGAGGCGGGGCGCGATCATGCAGGAGATCACCAACAAAGTGAGGGAGCGTCTGGTGGAGGACGGGATCGAGGTTGCCGATGTGCGAATCAATCGGACCGAGCTACCCGAAGGCACTGAGAAATCGGTGTACGCCCGCATGCGGACCGAGCGCGAGAGAATCGCCAAGAAGAACCGCGCGGAAGGTGAGGAGCGAGCGCGCAAGATCCGGGCCGAGGCGGATCGCGACGCGCGCGTGATCGTGGCCGAGGCCAAACGAGACGCCGAGATCGAAAAAGGTATAGGGGATGCGCGAGCGGCCGCCATCTATGCCGAGGCCTATCAAGCGGATCCCGAGTTCTACGCCTTCCTGCGCAGTCTTCAGGCGTACGAGAAGACCATTGGCACGAATACGACGCTGGTGGTTTCGCCGAATTCAGAGTTCTTCCGGCTGTTCGAGAGTTCGGGTCTGGGCAGAGAGGGCGAAGGCGGAAACTGACGGGCGTCGTCAACGGGGCGATCGCGCCATCAGCAAGCCAGCGAGACCCGTGAAGACCGCCAGCACCAGCCAGGGAGCCATGACGGCCTGCTCGAAGCCGTTGCGCGCCTCGGCGTTGCGCAGCCCGACCCCCTCCATCAGCTCCGGCAGGCTGAGACTGTTCTCCCGGGCGTCCATCAGGGAGAGGGTGTCGCGATGGGTAGCGTCGATCAGGGCGACGTCCAGGATCTCCCGGATGGGGCGGGCTGCCGGGGACGAGGGGTCGAAACGGTGGCGTACCGCGTCGGTCATCAGCCAGCTGTCGTCTTCCTGGACGCGAACCCGCTCGGCCCGCAGGCTCACCAGCAACCGCCCCCGCGCGTCGAGTTCGTAGACCGAGACTCCCCGGAGCGTTCCGGCGCGCTTGTTGGCATCGGTCACGTTGTAGAAGGTTCGGCCCCGGTGGTACCAGAACGAGCCTCGCCGGTAGGAGACTTCGTTGCCTCGGTAGTGGATGCGGTCGAATTCGCGGGTGGCGCCGAGGAGCCAGGTCTCGTTGATGAACAACGCGCCGGCCGAAAGGGCCGTTGCGGCCAGGATCAGGGGCAGGGCCAGACGGAGCGGCGGGATCCCGCCCGCTTTGGCCGCCGTGATCTCGTTGGCACGCGCTGCTCCGCCCAGGCACAGAAAGGCCGCGGCAAAGGAGGCGAGGGGATCAGGTCCCTCAGGTAGAGGGACGGAATTCGCAAGACGAGATAGGGGAAGACTCCCCCAGCTGCGTTCCGATGCTCTACGATCTTGTCGAAATCGACCAGGGTCTCGAAGATGATCGCGATGGTCGTCATGATGGCCAGGGTGATCGCGAAGAGACTCAGATAGCTCGCGAGAAATCGCCGCGAGAGAATTCGCACGGGCGGAGCTAGCATTGCGCACCATCCCCGGAAGCACGGAGATCATCGAGCCGCTGGTGCGTGCCGTGGTGACGGTTGGGAATTTCGACGGCATCCACATCGGGCATCGCTCGATTCTCGACACTGTCGTCGAGCGTGCGCGGGCCCGGCAGGGGGAAGCCGTCGTCTACACCTTCGAGCCGCATCCGCGCAAGGTGCTCCACCCCGACCAGGCACCGGGACTTCTCACGACCCTCGATCAAAAGCTCGAGCTGCTGGAGCAGGCGGGCATCGACGCGGTAATCGTCGAGCCCTTCTCGCTCGAGTTCGCCAGGACGCCGGCCGAAGATTTCATTCGCGTGTCGCTTCATGAGAAGATCCGGCCCCTCGAAGTCTATGTGGGATACGACTTCCACTTCGGTCGCGATCGCGAGGGGTCCATGCGACTCCTGACGGAATTGGGGCCGCGACTCGGCTTCTCCGTCACGATCATTCCCGAAGTGACTGTGGATCACGGCGACGTGAATTCGACCCGAATCCGGCAGCTGTTGGCGGATGCGCAAGTGGAACAGGCAAGGGAGATGTTGGGTCGGAGCTATTCCGTGCGCGGAATCGTCGGCAAGGGGGATCAACGCGGCCGAACGATCGGCTTCCCGACCGCGAATCTCGAAGCCGAGAACGAGATCCTTCCGGCCCCCGGAGTCTACGCCGGCGAGGTCCGCTTCCTGGACGGTGGCACCCCAGAAGTCGGGAGTCGCTGGCCCGCCGTCACGAATGTGGGTGTCCGCCCGACCTTCCAAAAGGATGGACGCCTGATCGCCGAGGCGCACCTGATCGACTTCGATGGAGACATCTATGGTCGACGGGTCGAGCTATCCTTCGAGCATCACTTGCGTCCCGAGCAGCGCTTCGATGGAGTGGACGCGCTCCGTACGCAGATCCAGGCGGATGTCATCGAGGCGCGCCAGTGGCTGGAGAGTTCCTGAGCGACCCGGCCACATCTGAAGGGGCGGAGCGCGGCGCGACCGCCCGATGGCGAGATCCCCGTGTCTGGGTCGGGATTGCCATCACGGTGCTGTTCCTGTGGCTGGTGCTTCGTGACGTGCCTTTCGCCGATGTCGGAAGGGCCATCGCCCGGGCCAACTGGTTCGTCCTCTTGTTGCCGTCGGTTCCCAGCTATCTGCTGCTCGTCTGGGTCCGGGCGCTGCGCTGGCGTCACCTGACGAATCCGATCCAGGAGATCGGGGTCGCTCCCATGGCCCGGGCCACCGCCGTCGGTTACATGGCCAACAACATCTTTCCCCTGCGCATGGGCGAGGTGGTCCGCTGCTGGTACCTGAAACGGGAAACCGGGGTCAGCACCGCTGCGTTATTCGGCACCGTGATCCTCGAGCGCGTCATCGACATCGTGTCCGTGGTCGTCATGGCCCTGCTGGTCGTGTCGTTCTGGAGCTCTGGAGGGGACTCCGGGCTGGAGCGGGGCGCCATCCTGCTTCTGCCCGTGGCCCTGCTTCCCATTCTCTTCATCGTGGGGCTGCGGGTGGCCCCGGATCGGGTTCTCACGATCGGGCGGTTCTTGCTGCGCCCGTTCCCCGATCGTCTCGAAGAGTTTCTCGTCGGTCTGGTAGAAAGCTTCATCGAAGGTCTGGGAGCCCTTCGGGGGGGCACCCACATCTTCTGGATCGCCTTTCATACCGTGATCATCTGGGGCGTGCTCTCGATCATTCCGATCGTGGCCGCCTTCCTCGCCCTGGGGATCGACCTGGGCGACCTCCACCAGATGCTCGGCGCCGCGTGGACGACCCAGGCCGCGATCGGAATCGCGGTTGCCGCGCCCTCGGCTCCCGGCTTTTTCGGAATCTTCCACTATGCCTGCAAGCTCGCCCTGCTTCGCTTCGGCGTGGAGCCCGAACTCGCCGTCGCAGCGGGCACGCTGATCCACGCAGTCATGTGGATCACCCTGACCAGCCTCGGTTTTGCCGTGCTGCGGCTCCGCCGTACCAGCCTCGGCGAGATCGATCAGGCCGTCTCCCAGCCCGAGGCACCCTCGTCCGGGTAAAGGTCACCGCTCGAGTCGCCGATAACCTACCGGGTTCTAAACAGTTTCGGTTCGCGCAAGGGATGCCGCAAGGGGCCGTTGCACCGTCGTTTCGGGGGCTTGACCCCGCGCGCGGTGACGGGGCCCGATGCGCGCAAGTTGCACTTCGCCAGTGAGGGGATCCAGTGAACGAGCGAATCGGGGAGCTTCTCGTCAAGGAGAACCTTCTCAGCGCTGACCAGCTTGCGAAGGCACGTGAGGACGCCCGTACCAAGGGCGGGCGTCTCGGCGCGCAGATCACCGAGCTCGGCTACCTCGACGAAAACGAGCTGACCGACTTCGTCGCCAAGCAATACGGCGTCCCGTCGATCGACCTTGACGAGTTCGAGATCGACCAGGCCGTGATCCAGCTCATCCCCGAAGAGGTTGCGGTGAAGCACACGGTGATCCCCGTGAACCGAGCGGGCTCCACCCTGATCCTCGCCACCTCCGATCCTTCGAACATCTTCGCCCTCGATGACATCAAGTTTCTCACCGGATACAGCATCCAGGCGGTGGTGGCCTCGGAAGAGGCGATCAAGCGGGGAATCGAGAAGTACTACGACCAGTCCCTGGCCCTCGAAGAAGTCATGGGCGACTTCGACGACTCCGACATCGACCTGGTCCACGAAGATGACGATTTCGACGTCTCCGAGGCGGCCAAGGCCTCGGAGGACGCACCGGTCGTCAAGCTGGTGAACCTGGTCCTCACCGACGCGGTGAAGAAGATGGCGTCGGACATTCACGTCGAGCCCTACGAAAAATCTTTTCGCGTTCGCTACCGCATCGACGGCGTCCTCTATGAAGTGATGAAGCCGCCGATGAAGCTGAAGAACGCCATCACGTCGCGCATCAAGATCATGGCCGAAATGGACATTGCCGAGCGGCGTCTGCCCCAGGACGGACGCATCAAACTCAAGATGGGGCGCGGTAAGGAGATGGACTTCCGGGTCTCGTGTCTGCCGACTCTCTTCGGTGAGAAGATCGTCATGCGCCTGCTGGACAAGTCGACCCTCCAGCTCGACATGACCAAGCTGGGATTCGAGGAGGACCTGCTGGCGCTCTTCAAGGACGCGATCTACCAGCCCTACGGAATGGTCCTGGTCACCGGCCCCACCGGTTCGGGCAAGACGACGACGCTCTACTCGGCGCTGTCGGAGCTCAACCGGACCAGCGAGAACGTGTCGACGGCCGAGGACCCTGTCGAATTCAATCTGCCGGGCATCAACCAGGTGCAGATGCACGAGGAGATCGGGCTGAACTTTGCTGCCACGCTCCGATCGTTCCTGCGTCAGGACCCGGACATCATCATGGTCGGTGAGATTCGGGACTTCGAGACCGCCGAGATCGCAGTCAAGGCCGCCCTCACGGGCCACATGGTCCTGTCGACCCTCCACACCAACGACGCACCCTCGACGGTCAATCGTCTGCTCAACATGGGCATCGAGCCGTTCCTGGTCGCCTCGTCGGTCAACTGCATCGTGGCACAGCGTCTGGCACGACGGATCTGCCAAGAGTGCAAGGAGCCGGACACCGACGTGACGGCCGAAGCACTGGTCAAGGCCGGGATGGCCGAAGACCGGGCCAAGAATGTCGCGTCCCTCCATGGCAACGGCTGCCGCAGCTGTTCGGACACGGGCTTCAAAGGCCGGGTGGCACTCTACGAAGTCATGCCGCTCAAGGAAGAGCTGAAGGAATTCGTGCTCAACGGAGCGTCGTCGCTCGAACTCAAGCGAGAGGCCATTCGGCTCGGAATGCAGACCCTGCGCCAGAGTGCGCTCAACAAGCTTTCTGAGGGCGTGACCACCCTCAGCGAAGTTCTCCGCGTTTCGGCGGCGGATCACTAGGAGATCGCTCGCAATGGCGAACATGCATCAGTTCCTGAAGGCGATGATCGAGAAGGGAGCGAGCGACCTTCACATCACGACCGGAACCGCACCCCAGCTGCGGATCGACGGAAAGCTCCACCCCCTCAAGATGCCGCCGCTGTCGGCTTCGGAGACCAAGCAGCTCTGCTACTCGGTCCTGACCGACGCTCAGAAGCACTACTTTGAAGAGAACAACGAACTCGACCTGTCGTTCAGTGTCCAGAAACTCTCGCGTTTCCGGGCCAACGTCTTCGTCCAACGCGGCAACGTCGCGGGCGCGTTTCGTGCGATTCCGTTCAAGATCAAGTCATTCGATGAGTTGGGTCTGCCCAAGATCGTCGCGGAGCTGGCGGCCAAGCCTCGCGGACTGGTCTTGGTGACGGGTCCGACGGGATCGGGCAAGTCGACCACGCTCGCCACCATGATCGACAAGATCAATAGCGAGCGGAATGAGCATATCGTCACGATCGAGGACCCGATCGAGTATCTCCACAACCACAAGGGCTGCATCATCAACCAGCGCGAGGTGGGTGCGGACACGCAGAGCTTCAAGAAGGCCCTCAAGTACATCTTGCGTCAGGACCCCGACGTGGTCCTGATTGGTGAGATGCGTGATCTGGAGACCATTGAAGCGGCGTTGACCGTGGCCGAAACCGGCCATCTCTGCTTTGCGACGTTGCATACAAACTCGGCGTTGCAGACGATCAACCGTATCGTCGACGTCTTCCCGCCCTACCAGCAGTCCCAGGTGCGCGCTCAGCTGTCGTTTGTGCTCGAGGGCGTGATGTGCCAGTCGCTGTTGCCCCGGGCCAACGGACCCGGACGCGCCATGGCGCTCGAGGTGATGGTGCCGAACGCGGCCATCCGGAACCTCATCCGCGAGGACAAGATCCATCAGATCTACTCGTCGATGCAGATGGGCCAGGAAGGTTCGGGCATGCAGACGATGAACCAGTCGCTGGCCCATCTCTTCCAGCGACGACTCATTTCGATGGATACGGCCATGTCACGCAGCTCGGATGTAGATGAGCTGCGCAGTCTGGTGGGGAAGGGAGGCGCCTCGGCGCGTCCACCAGCCCATCGAGCGATCGGCGGCAGGGGTTAGTCGGTCACGGAACGGATCATCGCCGGTCTTCCGGCGAGGGGGGTGAAAGGTCATGCCGGTTTTTCTCTGGAAAGCCCGAACTCGGCAGGGGATCATCAAGAAGGGTGAGATCGAAGCCAGCAACGATCAGGCGGTGATGTCGCAGCTGCGAGCCCAGATGTTGATGCCGGTTTCGGTCAAGGCGAAGCCCAAGGACATCTCGGAGTATCTGCCCTTCCTCAAGCCGGGGATCAACGTCAAGGACCTGGTCATTTTTACTCGGCAGTTCGCAACGATGATCGATGCGGGTCTTCCGCTGGTCCAGTGTCTCGAGATCCTCGGCGAGCAGAACGATAACCCGACCTTCAAGGGTGTCATTCGCGAGGTGAAGTCCGATGTCGAGCAAGGCTCGACATTCGCAGATGCCCTGCGAAAGCACCGAAAGCCCTTCGACGAGCTCTACGTGAACCTCGTCCAAGCGGGTGAGATCGGCGGTATTCTCGATACGATCCTCAACCGACTGTCCGCCTATTTGGAAAAGGCCGATAAACTGGCGCGAAAGGTCAAGGGTGCGATGGTCTATCCGGCGACCGTCTTGGTCGTCGCAATCATCGTCGTGGTCTTGATGCTGGTCAAGATCATCCCGGTGTTCGAGAAGATGTTCGCCGACTTTGGAGGGACACTGCCCGCACCGACCCAGGTGGTGATCGACATCAGCCACTGGCTGCAGGAATGGCTGGTATTCTTCATTGGTGGCATCATCCTCATATCGGTCGCCTACGGTCAGGCGCGTCTGCGCTTTCCGAAATTCCGTCGATTCACCGATGGGCTCTACCTGAAGTCGCCGGTCTTCGGATCATTGCTTCGGAAGGTGGCCGTGGCGCGCTTCAGTCGGACGCTCGGCACCATGATTGCCAGTGGTGTTCCGATCCTCGATGGTCTCGACATCGTGGCTCGTACGGCCGGAAACATGGTGATCGAGGAGGCGCTGTACGACGTGAAGGCAGCGATCTCCGAAGGTAAGACGATCGCTGAACCGTTGATGGAATCCGGCGTCTTCCCAGGGATGGTGGTGCACATGATCGCCGTTGGGGAGGAGACCGGTGCGATGGAGCAGATGCTCAGCAAGATCGCCGACTTCTACGATGACGAGGTCGACGCGGCGGTCGACGCGCTGACGGCGATGCTCGAGCCCGCAATGATGGTTTTCCTTGGGGGTACCGTCGGTGGCTTGCTGGTCGCCATGTACCTGCCGATCTTCAAGATCGCAGAGACGATCGGCTAGGCCTGACGGACCGCACGTGACGACGGGCGCCGAGAGCGTGGAGCTGGCGCAATCTGGCGAGGTTCCGCTGCCCTTCTTGCGAAGGAAGGGAGCGTTCGAGCAGCGCCTGGCGGTGCTGATGGCCTCCCGGCTCGTGTTGTCGCTGGTGAGCCTGGCCATTGCACTCGGTCTCGATACCGCCGTCGGCGAGTTGCTGGAACGGCAGCGCTGGGGGCTCTACGGAACCGTTTCCTTCGCGTTCCTGGCCACGGCGCTCTACGGCGTGGTATTGCCGCGCATCCAACGACCCGCACGCTTTGCGGCCTTCAACATCGCCGCCGACATCTCGATCGTCTCCGCACTCGTCTACTTTTCAGGCGGTGCCGATTCGGTGTTCGCATTCCTGTACGTCATGGTTGCCGTCTACGGTGCACTGTTGTTCGAACGCCGTGGGGCCCTGGTCAGCGCCGGCTTCGGGGCGCTGGCCTATGGAAGCGTGCTCGTGGCTGGAAACCTGGCTTGGCTGAGCGGAGCACCGGGGGCCAGCGAGAAGTCCGTGGCGGCCCTGTTCGCGGTCTGGACGATCCATTCCGGTGCCATCGGATTGGTGGCGGCCCTGGCGAGCTTCCTTGCGGCCGAGCTGCGGCGCACGGGAGAGGCCTTGCGATACCAGACCGATCGCTTGGAACGGCTGGCGAACCTCCACGAGCGTACCGTCGAGAGCCTGATGAGCGGCCTGCTCACGACGGACACGACCGGAAGCATCACGTCGTTCAATCCGGAGGCGGAGCGCATCACAGAGGTTTCGGCGGCGGTGGCCATCGGCTCCGATGTGGAGCGCGTTCTTCCGGGCGTTCGCAGTCTGATGGTCGACGGTTCCGATTCGGAGACGGCCCGCATCCGCTCCCGGATCGTGTTTCGGAGTCGGTCCGGAATCGATCTCCACCTGGGCGTGGCCGCCTACGTACTTCGCGACAGCAAGGGTCAAGCCGGGGGCCACGTCGTGATCTTCCAGGACCTGACCGAGGTCGTAAAAATGGAGGCGGAGCTGCGGCGGTCCGAGCGCCTTGCCGCGGTGGGTGAACTCGCTGCCAGCATCGCCCACGAGATCCGGAACCCCCTGGCCGCGATCTCGGGCTCGATCCAGATCCTCCAACGTGGGAAGACGGACGCGTCCCTGGGGGAAGAATCCCTGCGGCTCATGGACATCGCGATCCGTGAGACCGACCGACTCAATCGGCTCATCACCGATTTCCTCGAGTACGCCCGGCCGGGTCCGCTGGCCTTGGAGCCCGTCGACCTGCTGGAACTTCTGAACGAGGTCGTCGAAATGCTCGAAAAGGTGGTTTCAGACGACATCGAGCTCGTGGTCGAAGTCGAGTCGGGCCTCCAGGTGATGGGCGATCCCGGACAGCTGAAGCAGGTCGTCTGGAACCTGGCCCTGAACGGCGTTCAGGCCATGCCCGAGGGGGGCAAGCTCCAGGTCGGGGCGCGATCTCTGCCCGAGCGGACACCTCAAGAGCCGCTGCAAGAAGGCCGAAGTGAGGTGGAGGAGAAAGGCGCCTGGGCCGAGATCGTCGTTCGTGACCAGGGGGGTGGCATCTCCCCGGAGGCCGTGGATCACATTTTCGACCCGTTCTTTACCACCAAGCCTGAAGGATCCGGCCTGGGATTGGCCACCGTGCACCGCATCGTCGGGGAGCATGGCGGCAGCATCGGTCTCGAGACTTCAAAGCAAGGGGGCACGGAGATTCACGTGCGATTGCCCCGAGGAGAGGCATGAAGATGAGCTCCACCGCGCGCATCCTCGTCGTTGACGATGAGCGGAGCATGCAGGAGTTCCTGGAGATCTTCTTCCGGAGTGAAGGCTATGAAGTCGTCACGGCGGGCGATGTCCAGAGCGCATTGCTGCATCTCGAAGGCAACGACTTCGACGTCATGATCTCCGATATCCAGATGCCCGACGGTACCGGAATCGACCTGTTGGAAGCCGTGCGGGAGGGATCGCCCGAGACCGTGGTGGTCATGATCACGGCGTTCGCCAGCACCGAGACGGCCATCGCGGCCATGAAGCTGGGCGCCTACGACTACATCACCAAGCCCTTCAAGGTCGACGAGATCCGCGTGGTCGTCGAGAAGGCCCTCGAGAAGAAGCTGCTGGCCAGCGAGAACAAGCGCCTGAAGAGCGAGCTCCGCCACCAGGTCCGGGATCGCTCGATCGTCGGCAACAGCTCGGCCATGCAACCCATATTCGAAATGATCAGCCGGCTTGCGGATACCAAGGCCAACGTTCTGATCACGGGTGAGAGCGGAACCGGCAAGGAATTGGTCGCCCGCGGAATTCACGATGGTGGCGACCGTGCCGGGAAGGCCTTCATCGTGATCAACTGCGCTGCGATTCCCGAGAACCTGCTGGAGTCGGAGCTCTTTGGCCACGTGAAGGGTGCGTTCACCGGGGCCATCCAGAACCGGGAGGGCCTGTTCAAGGCCGCCGACGGCGGGACGCTGTTCCTGGACGAGGTGGGTGACCTCCCGGCTTTGCTCCAGGTGAAGCTGCTGCGAGTGATCCAGGAGAAGACCTTCCGACCGGTCGGCAGTACGACGGACTATAAGTCGGACGTGCGCATCCTGGCTGCAACGAATCACAACCTCCCCGAGGAGGTCATGGCGGGTCGCTTCCGGGAAGACCTCTTCTACCGACTCAACGTGATCGAGATCTGCATGCCGCCGCTTCGCGACCGACGCGACGACATCGAGTTGCTGGTCGGACACTTCATCGAGAAGTACTCGACCGGACTCGGTGGGAAAGTCCTTGCCTGCAGTGAGGACGCCATGCAGAAGCTGCTCCAGTACCGTTTTCCGGGCAATATCCGCGAACTCGAGAACGTCGTGGAACGGGCGGTGGCGCTGTGTCGAACCGAGCTGATCGAGGTCGAAAACCTCCCGCCGGCATTGCTCAATCCGGCCGCTCCGGCCCAAAACATGCGCATTCCGCCCGACGGCATCGATCTCCACAAGCTGGTGGAGGAGTATGAGCGGAGTCTGATCCTCGAGGCGCTCATTCCGGCGCACGGCGTCAAGAAGAAGGCGGCGCAGCTTCTCGGTGTTTCGTTCCGTTCGTTGCGCTACCGGCTCGAGAAGCTGGGAATCGACGAAGCAGCCGTCGACAAGGCGCGCGGCTGCTAGGCTGGCCATGTCACCCCGAAGGGGGCTCCAGGCCGAAATCCTGGTCAGCCTGGCGGTGTTGATGATCACCGCGAC
>SMWR01000107.1 GCA_004356735.1 Deltaproteobacteria bacterium | reverse complement strand
CGCCCCGACGTCCGCAATGCCGTCGATCGCAAAACCGCCGCCGCCCTGGCCGAGGCCTTTCTGGCCTTCGAAAAAGACGAGGAGGCCAAGGTCGGCGTCCTCGCTGGCGACCACGGAACATTCTGCGCCGGCGCTGATCTCAAGTCGCTAGCGACCGGCCGGGGCGCGCCCCAGGTCGTGATCCCGAAGACGGGGGACGCTTGGGACCCGCTCACCACCGACGCACCCATGGGACCCTCGCGCATGTTCCTGTCGAAGCCCGTGATCGCCGCCGTGTCGGGATACGCCGTAGCCGGCGGCCTCGAGCTGGCCCTCTGGTGCGACCTACGCGTGATGGAAGAGGACGCCGTCTTCGGCGTCTTCTGTCGACGCTGGGGCGTGCCCCTGGTCGATGGCGGAACCGTGCGGCTGCCGCGCATCGTCGGCATGGGCCGCGCTCTCGACATGATCCTGACCGGGCGCCCGGTGGGCGCCGAGGAAGCGCTCGCCATGGGCCTCGCCAATCGTGTCGTACCGAAGGGCGCAGCTCGCGCGACCGCCGAGGAGCTGGCCGCCGAGATCGCGAAGTTCCCGTACCTCTGTACCCAGGCCGACCGGCGCTCGGCCTACGAGCAGTGGGAGCTGCCGCTGGACGAAGCCCTCCTCAACGAGTTCGAGCGCGGTTGGACGGCCATCGAAGCCGGCGAGACCGTGGCCGGCGCGACCCGGTTTGCGGGCGGCAAGGGTCGCGGCGGCAGCTTCAAAGACATCGCCTGACGACTACTCGCCTCGAAAGACGGGCTTGCGTTTCTCCAGGAACGCGCGCGGTCCTTCACTCGCGTCCTTCGACATCATGACCTTCATCCCGTGCTGCATCTCGATGGCGAAGGCTTCCGCTTCGGAAAGGTTCTCCGTCTCCCGCAGCGTCGCCAGGATTTCCCGAACGGCGAGGGGACCATTCTCGGCGATGCGCCCGGCGATCTCGCGGGCCTTGTTCAGGGCCTGGCCGTCGGGCACCACGTGGTTGATGAGTCCCAGCTCGAGTGCGCGCCGAGCCGGAAGGTCGTCCCCCACCAGCAGCATCTCGGCGGCCACGGCGTAGGACAGCTGGCGACGCAGG
This sequence comes from Deltaproteobacteria bacterium, assembly GCA_004356735.1. GTDB lineage: Bacteria > Myxococcota_A > UBA9160 > UBA9160 > SMWR01 > SMWR01. Next base: position 8,959 of record SMWR01000107.1, on the reverse strand, counting down.
CGCACGGTCGAGCCGGCCATGGGGAACAGACCCCGCTGCACCTCGGTCACACCGAAAACGGCGCTCTCACCCGCCACCCGGATGTCGGTGCCCTGGAGGATCTCGGTGCCACCGGCCCGGGCGAAGCCCTCGGCCGCCAGCAGGATCGGCTTGGTCGGCCGGTAGGTCTTGAGCCACGCGCCCATGATCAGTTCGGGCTCCTTGAGCGCCCGCTCCATCCATTCGTTGTCGGGCTTTCCCGAGCGCAGCTTGGGAATCTCCGATAGATCCATACCGGCGCAGAAGGTGTCGCCGTTGCCGGTGAGAATCGCGCAGCGGATCTCGTCGTTTGCGTCGACCTCCTTCCAAGCGTCATAGAGGAGGCACATCATCTCGCAATTGACGGCGTTCTTCTTTTCGGGGCGGTTCAGGGTGACGGTCATCACCCCATCGGTCTTGTCGACCAGTACGGCAGGCATGGGAACTCCTCAAAAAGGGAATTCTGCAGGGTACGCGTTCGCCCAGGCTCTTGCATGGAGAGGGGGCCCTCGCTTGGAGGGCCCCTCGAAGGAAGGGGAATTCTCGCCTTAAAGCTCCGACCGACATCTTCCGATTCAGGGCTGTAGCGCCGAAGGAGGGTAAAATGACCAGACGACTGCTCGCCATCGCATGCTTCGGAGTTCCGATCTTGCTGGCACTCCCGGCGTCGGCCCAGAACGTGCTGTTCACGCCCGAGGAATACATCGCTTGTGGCTCGTTTGTGGATGCCCTCCAGACGGACGAGGCGGGCACCCAGCGCCATGTGGATGCGTGCATCGCGGCGGCTGGCACCGAGAAGCTGTGCGGGCGCCGCCTGGTCCTGCGACTCGATCGCTGCGGCGAAGTTCTGGCAGAGAAGGACACCTTCCAGCAGATGAGTACCGACGCCGGACTGGCCCAGAAGCACGCTCGCTCGCGGCTGCGAGAGCTGGGCAAAGGCTACAAGGAAGCTCTCACGTCGACCCAGGCGGTGGAAACGGCCGGCGACGTCGATGCCACCGCCCAGAGCCTGCTCGAGATCTACGACCTCTACTGGCTGGTCAGGTGGACGTCGCTCGAGGCGGCCGAGACGATGAACGAGAGCCTGCGCAGCGATGCCGCCGAGGTGGGCCTCGAACTCGCCAGCGTCGACACCTACGTGATCGAGGCTCTCGACGCGCTTCGCGCCGCCAAGCTACGCGGCGACTTCAAGACGATCGAGTCGGCGATCCAGACCCAGCGCAAAAAGTAGTCGAGCCGGAAGCGCGAGGCGATTGATCCGCGGCTCGAAGCATCACCGCCCCATCGACCTTGGGAGTCGGCACGGAATCCGGGATCGGCGTATGATCGACCTCCCATCGAACGTCGCAGGACCGCCGAAATGACCCGCCGCGTCGACCGCTTGGTCGCATTGATCACCGAAGACGACGCATTCATCGAAGCCGCCCTGCAGAAGGCGTCGATCCCGACGTTGATGACGGCGATGGTGCACATCACGGGGGACCCGAGCATCCTGCGCGGCTCGGTCCGTCCGCAGAAGACGATCATGGGCGACGTCCAGGGACTCATGTCCCGGCAGGACAAGGACAGCGTCCGCAAGCTCGCCCTCGAGATTCTGAAAACCTACCGCGACGGTGGCTGCCAGCTTCCGCCCCCGCCGACGCCGGATCTCATCCACGAGATGATGAGCTTCATGGTCGGTGAAGAGGTGCCCGACGACTACGTACCGATGATGCTGGAGGAGATGGCTCTGGACGGGGAGGATTCCCGCGACACCCACCTGGCAGAGCGCCTTCCGGCCGACGTCCGTGAGAATTTCCACGTCGTCGTGATCGGCGCCGGCATGTCGGGGATCCTGACCGCGATCCGCCTGAAAGAGGCGGGCATCCCCTACACCGTCATCGAGAAGAACCAGACCGTGGGCGGAACCTGGCTCGAGAATTCGTACCCCGGCTGCCGCGTCGACATCGCCAACCACTTCTACTGCTACTCCTTCGAGCCAAATCACGACTGGCCCGAGTTCTTCTCCCAGCAGGCGACCCTGCTCGAATACTTCGAAGCCTGCAGTCGGAAGTACGGGATCCGCGAACGAACCCGCTTCGACACCGAAGTGGTTTCCGCGACCTTCGACCCCGGTGAATCGGTCTGGCACGTGAAGGTCCGCACCAAACAGGGCGCGGAGGAGACGTTGACGGCCAACGTGGTGGTCAGTGCCGTCGGCCAGCTGAATCGCCCGAAGCTTCCCGAGATCGAGGGAATCGACCGTTTTCAGGGGCCGGCGTTTCATTCGGCCCACTGGGAACACGAGCACGATCTCGCAGGAAAACGCGTGGCCGTGATCGGTACCGGAGCCAGCGCCCTACAGCTCGTACCCGAGGTCGCGAAGACGGCGGGAAAACTGGTCATCTTCCAGCGTTCGGCCGCTTGGATGGTGCCCAATGAAAACTACCACCGGACCGTGACCAATGAGAAGAAGTGGCTGCTCAAGCACGTTCCCTTCTACGCACGCTGGTACCGGTTTCTGCTGTTCTGGCCAGGCTCGGACGGACTGATGCCTTCACTCGTGATCGACCCCGACTGGCCACACCCGGAACGGTCCATCAACGCGCAGAACGAGAGCATGCGCGTGATCTTTACCGACTACATGAAGTCCCAGCTCGGAGACGACGCGGAGCTGCTGGAGAAAGTGACCCCGAAATACCCGCCGTTCGGGAAGCGCATGCTCCAGGACAACGGCAGCTGGCTCACCACGCTGACCCGCGACAACGTCGAGCTCGTCACCGATGGTATTGCCCGGATCGACGAGGGCGGCATCGTCACGTTGAGCGACGAACGCTACGACGTCGACGTGATCGTATTCGCCACCGGGTTCCGAGCCAACCAGTTCCTGTGGCCGATTGAAATCGTGGGGACCGGTGGAGTGAAGCTGGGCGAGCTCTGGGGAGACAATCCCCAGGCCTTTCTGGGCATCACGGTGCCTCGATTCCCCAACCTCTTCTGTCTCTACGGCCCGGGCACCAACCTCGCCCATGCCGGCAGCATCATCTTCCATTCCGAATGTCAGGTCCGATACGTCATGGGCTGCATCCAGGCACTGCTCGAAGGCGGGTACAAAACCATGGACTGCAAGCAAAAAGTCAATGACGATTTCAACGACCGACTGCAGCGCACCATGACGCGCCTGGTGTGGTCCCACCCGGGAATGGATAGCTGGTACAAGAACAGCGAGGGGCGCGTCACCACCACGTCGCCTTGGCTTCTGCGCGACTATTGGACCTGGACCCGCGAGCCGAATCTCGACGACTACGATCTGGTCTGAGCCCGCCGAAGATGGTGTCGAGCTCCCGGTGATACTCTTCGCGGAACGGACTGCCGGACAAGTTCCGGGTCGAGATCGAAGGGCTCAACTAGCGCGCAGGCCCATCTGGTCCAGCAACTTGAGAACGTCGTGAGCAATGTGGTGAAGCTGACGGTGGACGAGCGATTTCGGCGCACCAATCAGAACCGGCAGGATCCGGCCGTTGAGACTCGTCTCCAGCGACGCGATCTTCGGACTGTAGGAAATGAAGGACTCGAGCAGTGGATGGCCCGCACGACGGATCTCACCGATCAGGTGCGCCAAGACGTCGGGCTTCCCCGCCTCGGCGTACTTGATGCGGCGGTCCACCATCGACAGCACGACGCGCGCGGCATCGCGGCGCCGCCCCCACTCTTCGAGCAGACGAAAGACCCTCTCGGCCTGGATCAGCGAAGCCTGGTCCTTCACCACCACCAAGGTGAGATCGCTGGCCGCCAGCGCGTTCTTCGTGAGGATCTCGAAATCACTCTTGGTGTCGAGAATGACGAGCCCCCGCCAGCCGGTCCGTTCGAGCATGCGCTGGAGGTCGAAAGTCCCCGAAATACGCTGCTTGGGTTCGCTCACGTCCGAACACGAAGGGACGTAGTGAACGCCATACTGGCCCTCGAGCACGACTCCCTTGAAGTCGCCATCCCGAACGGCTCGAGCAAACGTCCGCAGATCGTCGGACGCCTCGAAAGCAAACATCCGATCGAGCGTGTTCTGGTCATCGAGTCCGATGACGAGGATCGGGAGGTCTTCGCGCAACGCGCGAATATAGACCGATAGATTCGAGGCGATCGTCGTCTTTCCGATTCCACCCTTGTTGTTGGTGACGGTCAGAACGCGGAACGGACGATCGCCCGAGTCCCAGTTCCGAAGTGGGTTCGCGGTGTCTGTGGACGCCCGACTGACGCGCTCCAGAAAACGACTCACGGCTTCTCCCTGCTGCCCTGCCTCAGCAAAGCGGGGCTCCGGACGGGCGCATCAAACCAGGTGGCGGTGCCCGGAGCGGTACATTATCCGCCGAATCGCCACGATCGGTAAAGACCGAATCCGACAAATCGACCGATATACCCGATTCCCCAATGCCGACACAGGTTTATGTGAAGCCCTGCCGATGATCCCGAATTCTCCCCCAACTAGCGGATATCCAAACGAATATACGCCCCTGACGTTCAGACGGTGCTGGGCGGCTGAAGGGCGGTGCTGTCCCCATGCGGCGGACGATGCTGCCGCGACCTCTGTCCGAGCGGCCGACACGCGAGGTGACCTCGTCGATGTTGAGCCCGGAAATTTCCGTTCACGGCAGCTGTGACCGATGCTTCGAGAAGCGGCGAGACCGTCGTCGACGTCTGGGGGGCCGGCTCGACTTCGGCAAGAGTCGTAAACGGCAAAACGACAGCTGGGTCAACGTCGATTCAACGACCAAGGGAATGACGACGACCTGCGGCTGCCGGCTGATCGAGCAGGGGAAGCTCGGCGTCCGCAGCCCCGGCTCGACAGAGCCCGGCGAAAAACCGACAAAACGTGCACTGAGGAGATGTTGCGCCACACTGTTGCCTGCCGTTGCGCCCCGAAGGGCGGCAAGCACTGAGCTCCGTGTCGAGGATCCACCTGATGCCTTTCCGTGGTGGCGTGAAAACGCGAAATCTCGATCGGCTTGAACAAGCCATGAGGTCTCGAAAGTGATCACGATCAAGGTCCTCCTGATGTTCGCGATCCTCGTTGCAGGCGCGGCCGGCGGCGCGTTCCCTCTTTATCGCCATCGGGCACTGGACTCCGACCGTCTATTGGGTTGGGGGAATGCATTCGCCGCCGGCGTCTTCCTCGGCGCCGGACTGATCCACATGCTCCCGGACGCGGACGCGGCCTGGGTCGCACTGGGCTGGAGCTACCCCATGGCCTTCTTGATGGCGGCACTGGCCTTCGTTCTGATGTTGCTGATCGAACACGTCCTGCTCCCCGACGACGCCCATCAGATGGTGCACGCGCCCTCAGGCGAACGCTTCGCTCACGTGACAGAACATTCCCATGGTGGAGTTGCGGCCTACGCCGTCGTCACCACGTTGGCAGTCCATTCATTTCTGGCGGGGCTCGCGCTCGGCGCCGAACCCGAGCTCAGCGGTGCGCTCGTCATTTTCCTGGCGATCCTGGCCCACAAGTCGACGGCCGGCTTCGCGCTCGGTGTGAGCCTGGTCCGGAACCAGATCCCGAGCCGGCTCGCCTGGGGTCTGCTCGGGTTGTTCGTCGCCGCCACACCGGTCGGTATCCTCGTCGGAACCCTGCTCGGCGAGGTTCTCGAGGGAACGGACCAGCTCATGTTCGAAGCGACCTTCCTTTCATTGGCCGCCGGAACCTTCGCCTACGTGGCGACCCTCGACATCCTCCGCGACGAGTTCAGCGAGCCGGGCCGCCGCTGGAGCAAGTGGTCGCTGGTGGCCGCGGGCACGGCATTCATGGGCGTGCTTGCTCTCTGGGCCTGAGCGTTCGCCCGATCCGGAGGCTGTCTTTGGGATTGCCGATTCCATCGACCTTTCGCGCCGCATCATCGCAGAAGGAATCGTCAGCGCCGTCGACGGCGTAGGCCTGGATGGATCCGGTGCGCCCACCAAAGGAGCTTCGCGACCGGTGACAGGACGACCAATGAGCGGTCGGCGCGAATCGCTTCGAGCGCGCGCTCGGCCACGTACTCGGGGGACTGGGTACGGCGCTTGCGCGGGCGCCGTCGACCCGAACTGGCGTTTTCGAGCAGCGGCGTCGCGACCCATCCCGGGCACAGTGCCGTCACGCCGAGCCGGTCGCCGTGGTCCCGACGCAGCGCCTGGCTGTAGCCCACGAGACCAAACTTGCTGGTCGAGTAGAGCGCAAGTCTCATATCCGGCGCGACATCGCGCACCTCGCCCGCCTTCCAACGGCCGAGGACGCTCTCGACACCCTGCATCATCACGCCGTGGTAGCCCTCCACCGCCCTCTTCTGGAGAGCGGGTCCGACGAGCATCCGGTGCTCCCGATGCGGGCGTCCGTGCATCCGGAACAGGCCGCGGCGGAGTCTCCGCTGGGCGGAACCCTTCGGTCCACGAAGGGTGAGGGCGGAGCTCCGACAATGGCGGTCCAGTAGAAGCTGGCGCACCAATACCGGATCGCTGGTGATCAGCAGCGGGTGGGTTCGACACACCCCCCCGTCGGGCGTTCGAACATCACGGTGGGTCCGAAACGCGCGTGGATCTTCTCGAAGAAGTCGATCGGATCGCGCAGAAAGAGGGGCGCCATTCGCGCGAAGGAAAAGGGACCGGCGCGAACGACGGGCGCAATCGAAGCTTCGACCGGTTCCGACGGGATCGCCACGGACGGGAATGTACTGAAGCGTCCGGTGCCGGGGAACCGGCGGTTCAGAGCGGCGGAACGGGCACCGCGATCGAAGGCGCCTCGGTTCCCCCGTCCACCTGGAAGATCTTTCCCGTGACCCAGGACGAGGCCGGCGAAGCGAGAAACAGGGCACAGGTCGCGATATCCTCCACCGTTCCCGCTCGATGCATCGGTGTGTTTTTCTCGAATTGCTGGCGCAGGGCGTCGTTGGTGAGCACGACCTCGAGCGATTCGGTCGCCACGCCGCCCACCGAGATCGCGTTGACCCGAACCTTCGGGGCGAACTCAGCCGCGAGGTTGCGCGTGAGCATGTTGAGTGCGGCTTTGCCCGCCGCGTAGGCCGAGAACGCTGTCTGCACCATGTCGCTGGACCGGGATGAAATGTTGACCACGGCGCCGCCCTCGGCGGTCTCGACCATCTTCGGCACCGCCATGCGGGTCAGCAGGAACACCGAGGTCACGTTGAAGCGCAGCGCCTTCTCGAAGTAGCGCTCACTGGTCTCGAGAGCGGCCCGGGGGCCCGTGCCTCCAGCGTTGTTGACGAGCAGGTCGAGCCTGCCGAACTCAGCAACGGTGGCTTCGACCAGGCGCTCGAGATCGGGCGTCTTCATCACGTCGGTCACGACCGGCAAGCCGCGGCGACCGCGGTGCTCGACTTCGACGGCCGTGGATTCGATTTCACGCTTCGTCCGCGCCGCGCAGACGACGTCGGCGCCTGCCTCGGCGAAGGCGAGGGCGATGCCACGCCCGATCCCCCTGCCAGCACCCGTGACGATGGCCACGCGATCCGTCAGTTTGAAACGATCGAGGATCACGACGCGGCCCGGATGAGTTCAGGCGCCGCTCGTCCCGCCACCAGCGGCAAATCGAGATAGGTACGGATTCCCGGGTCCGCCGCACAGGTCGCGGGAATCGCGCTGACACAATGGGTCGCCGTCGCGACGATGCCCGAGTTCCGCCGCAGGCCCTCCTCGATCGACTCCGGATGGAGCCCGTGGAAGGTGACCTTTACCGACGGATCGCCCGTGATCTCGATCTCGAAGCGACCGTGCCGGTCGCCGCGCTCGCCCGGATCCCCGAGACTCCAGTCCGGTTCCAGATGCTGCTGGCCCATCAGCCAGTTGACGCGCGCCATCACGAAAGGCTTGCCCTTCACGAACCCCTCCCAGGTGAAGCGTTGGGCCGCCACCTTGCCCGGCTCGATCACACCGATGGGGGACTCGATCGGCGCCGTCGCCACGGCCATCTCGTGGGTCGCACGCTTCTCGGGATCCAGCACGACGCCGAGAACATCGGCCACCATGTCGAGAGACTGCTGGAATCCGCCGCTCAATACGTTGAGCATGGGGCTGTTGCGCGCCTCGTCGGGTGTCTTGCCAAACAGCATGATATCGGCGATTACCGCAGGGGCTCCGTAGGTCCGGATGTCCGAGAACTCTTCAGCACGCACATGGGTGATGGCGCGAGACAGGGCCGAGATCATCAGGGGGAAGCGCTCGGTGATGCCACCCGGGTGGATACCGGTGCCGTGGAGGGTGACGGCGTATTTCCGGCAGGTCGCTTCGAGGTCGGCCACGTCGAGGCTCTTGGGATAGAACCAATTGAGTGGCGTCACGACGTTCTTGCCGGATTCAAGGATCCGAATGGCCTCCTTCTTGCGACCGACGATGGGAGCATAAAGCACGCAGTCGGCATCGATGGCGAGCACCTCGTCCGCGTCGTCCGAGGCCGTTACGCCGAGCGATCCGATGCCGCAGATCTCGCCCACGTCCCGGCCAGCCTTCTCCGCACTGTGCACCCAGGCTCCCGCCAGCTCCAGTTCCGGGTGCGAGACGATCGCCTCGACCGCTGCGCGGCCCAGGTTTCCTGTCGCCCACTGGATGACTCGAATCGCCATGTCTCCTCCCAACAGCCAGCCCCCGAGCGACGAGCTGGCCTTGATGCAGATCCCGCGTGAGTGGGGACGCTGCCGAACCCGCATTCTGCCACGCCGCAACCACGCCTGCCGCCGGGATCACGACGGGATCCCCAGCGGACCCAGGGTGGGCCTGTGGAAGGCAAAGTCCCTCCAGAGGCCAGACATTTTCTCGACGCGCTTGGCGGCGAGGATAGATCCGACCGATCGACGCGTCACGAAATGGCGGGGCTCTGCTGACGCTTGTGGCCACCGGTCAGGCGCCCGAAGAAGCGTGTGACGGCTGCTGCAGCGTCGTCGAAAACCAGGTAGAAGACCGGCACGACGATCAGGGTCAGAAT
>SMWR01000106.1 GCA_004356735.1 Deltaproteobacteria bacterium | reverse complement strand
TGGGTAGCTCCGCACCCGTTCGATCTCTTCTGCCGGGATCATCCAACCGAAGAGGTCGGCCCAGCGTTCGACACCGTGGCCGATCATCCAGGTCAGGAACTCACCACGGAAGTACATCCCGTGCAGCACCTTCTGGAGCCCAGCGTAGAAGAAGATCAGGATCACGATCCAACGGATGCCCTGGATCAGGAGCGCATCGTCTTCGGAGTCCTCGGGATCCAGGACAACGAACAAGAGCAACAGCAGGCACACCAACAGGGTGTGGTTGGGCGTCGCGGGAAGCGTCCAGTAGACGGCGGCCAACGTGAAGGGAGCGGCGACGACACACGCGAGTCGGGCATGACGAGTGAAGGAGGCTGCCAGACAGGCCGTCAACATGATCGCCATCACGAGCGCGAACACCGGCGCAAACGTATACGGATCGGGCAACGGCCGCAGCGCCCACGCCCAGCCCTGGGTCGCCCAATGCGCCAACACCAACGTGCGACAGGCGCGCAGATCCGGTGCCGACCGGACACCTTCCGGATTGGCGGTCCAATCCAGCGCGTTCACCCTCATTCCGTCAGCCTAGCAGGTTGAATCGCTAGACTGGACAGGGCAAAACGGTTCAGTCCTCGTCGACGCCGGCGTCTGCCGCGTCAAAAAAAATCAACGTGGCCGCGAGTCGGATGCAGGCCGTCGAGCCAGCGGGCCTTCGGATCGAAGCGCGCGATGCAGGTCTCTCGACCCGTTCCGGCTGCCGCGCCAGAAGGAACTCCAGGACGAAGAGATCCTTCCCGAACAACTCGGTCACACCCTTCACGAGAATCTTCCGCGCCGTCGTCGACATGGAGGGCCCGCGGACCGTTCGGCAGCGGCCCGACACCTGCCGATCGGCAGCCTTGAAGGGCGGGGGCCAGCGGAAGCAACAAGTGCAGAAGGCACGTCCGTCCTGACCGGCCGCCCGGAAATGAAGGACCGTCTCGCGGTCCTTGGGCTGGATCCCGGGGACCCATCGATCCGCTGGTCGACGAAGGAGTGGTTGAGCCGGAACGGCAGCATCGCGGAGACGGCCAGCATGGCCTCACAGTCGGCGCTGGGAAGCCTCTGAGGCTGTGGAATCCGCTCGAGTCGAGACCTCGGACGAGCCCGATGCTTCGTCCAAGCCGTCGAAAAAGAAAGGCTTCTGGATCCTTCCAGCCGCGCTCGGCGGGAACTCCGGATGAGCCTTCCGGCGAGCATCGCGCCGCGCGGTAAAGCCCGGCCGGACAAACCCACCAACCTGCTAGTTTCGGCCACCACACTGGTCATGGCACGCGAAATCCTCGATCTCGTCCTGGTCCTTCTCGCCGTTGCGTCGGCAACGACGTGCATCGCGGCGCATTATCGGGACCGACAGCGGCTCTTCTGGATCACCAAGCCCCTGACCCTGGTCTTCGTCCTGTTGCTGGCCACGCGCCCGTCGCTGGGCACCAGCGGCATCTACCAGGGCCTGTTGGTGACAGGACTCGTTTTCTCACTGGCCGGCGACGTATTCCTGATGCTGCCCTCGGACCGATTCGTCGCCGGACTCGCGAGCTTCTTCGTCGGTCATGTCTTCTACATCGCCGCGTTCGTGGTCGACGCGGGGCCGGCGTCCGCGCTCGTCCGCGAACCACTGCTGCTGCTGGCAATGCTGGCCGCGAGCGCTGGGGTGTACGCCCACCTGTGGTCGGGCCTTGGTGACATGAAGCTTCCGGTCGCCGTCTACGGGGTCACCATCGCCGCCATGGCTTGGCAGGCGACGGCTCGATGGAACGAGATGGGACAGCTCGGCGCACTGCTCGCCTGTAGCGGCGCCCTGCTCTTCGTGGTCTCCGATTCCGTATTGGCCGTGAACCGCTTCCGGCGCTCCTTCGGCGCTGCCGAGGCCGTGGTGCTCGGCACGTATTACTGCGCCCAGTGTCTAATCGCCCTCTCGATCGGCTCGGGCGAGTCGATCGCCGACTGGGCCATGCGCTGACCATGCCGGTCTACCGACTCGGGCCGGACCTGATCTTCCCGCCGCCGGAGGTGGCCGAGCCCGACGGCATTCTGGCCGTCGGCGGCGATCTTCGTCCAGAACGCCTGCTGCTCGCCTACTCCCAGGGGATTTTCCCCTGGTACGACGAGAAGCTGCCCATCATCTGGCACTCGCCGGATCCCCGCATGGTGCTGATGGCCGAAGACCTCCACGTGCCGCATAGCCTGCGCAGAGTAATGCGACGCCGTCCCTACGAATTGGCTCTCGACACCGCCTTCGCCAAGGTGATCCGCGCCTGCGCGCAAGTTCCGCGCCCAGGACAGGACGGAACCTGGATCACGGACGACATGATCGAAGCCTACGAAGAGCTGCATCGACAGGGATTCGCGCACTCGGTCGAAGCCTGGGAAGACGGAGAGCTCGTGGGAGGTCTCTACGGCCTTTCGCTTGGCCATTGCTTCTTCGGTGAATCAATGTTCACGCTGCGCAGCGACGCGTCGAAGATCGCGTTCGTGTCTCTGGTCGAACAGCTCGAACGCTGGGGAATCGACTTGATCGATTGCCAGGTGCACACCGAACACCTGGAACGCTTCGGCGCCGTCGAGTGGCCGCGCGCACGTTTTCTCGATCGCCTCGCCGAAAGGCTCGAGCACGAGACGCGGCAGGGCCGCTGGGCGTTCGACGAGCGGCCGGCAGAATCTTCCCCGGCAAAAGGTGAGGAGCCGATCCATGGCGATTGAATCGACGGGCCCGAATGCGGAGCAGATCAGCCATTGGAACGGGACCTTCGGCCAGCGTTGGGTCGAGTTGCAGGAGATGCTCGACGCCCAGATCGAGCCACTCGGGCGCACCGCCCAGGAACGGGCCCGCATCTCCCAGGGCGAACACGTGCTCGACGTGGGCTGCGGCTGCGGACAGAGCAGCCTTCAGATCGCCAAACGCGTCGGGACGAGCGGACACGTGCTCGGAGTCGACCTCTCGGAGCCCATGCTCGCCCGCGCCATCGAGCGTGCGTCGGGTTTCGAGCAGGCTTCGTTCGAGCATGCCGACGCCCAGCTCTTCGAATTCAGAGCAAGCGACTTCGATCTCGTGTATTCGCGCTTCGGGGTGATGTTCTTCGCCGACCCACCCGCCGCCTTTGCCAACCTGCGTCGGGCCTTGAAGCCCGGGGGGCGGCTCGCATTCGTTTGCTGGCAAACGGCGTCCCAGAACCAGTGGATCCTGATTCCGATGCTGGCGATCGCCCAGCACGTACCCCTACCGCCGCCACCCGAACCCGGCACGCCCGGGCCGATGTCGCTGGCGGACACTGACCACACCCGCGACATCCTCGAAACGGCGGGCTTCGAAGACGTGGCGTTCGAAGATCGGACGGGAGAGCTGTCGATCGGGGGGGGTGCCAGCCTGGACGCCACGGCGGACTTCCTGATGCGGATGGGACCCGCTTCACGCGCGCTCGGCGACGTCAGCGAGCAGCAGCAGCAGGCGGCTCGCGCCGCCGTGCGCGAGGCGCTGGCGCCGTTTGCGTCCGACGCGGGCATAAAGATGACCGGATCGTGCTGGATCGTCACAGCGCGCAGCCCGAGGTAGGGCCGCCCGGGGACATTGTTTCAAGTTTCTCGGCGCCCACGGCAGATCCCGCGGTCCTAGCAACATGAAACTCGAAACGACATCGCCTCGATGCTCAAAACAACGGAGACCAGGAGGCAGTTCGGAGCAGCTTGCTCTCCCAGCGGTCGCGGACCTCCAGGGCGTCGTTCATCCACGTGCCCGGAAGCTTGTACTCGGCCGGTACTTCGCGGCCCACGAGAGGAGCGAGAGCCTTGGGCTTCGTGAGCTTCTGCCACAGGACGATCTCGCGTCGCTTGTGGCTGCCGAAGGCAGTCCGGAAGCTGGCCTGGATCTCGAGGAGTGCCGCACCCGCTTCCTTCCGCTGCGCCATTTCCCGGGCGTAGTGGTTGCCCGAGCGCTCGACATATTCCTCGAGCTTCCCTTCGTAGGGCCAGACGGTGTCCTCCATGAAGATGGAAGGCTCGCGCTCGCAGGGTTCCGTCGGGACGCTGGCCAGGTCGACCTGCTGCAGCGGCGACCAGCGAAGCGGGACCAGCAGCTTGGCAGTCACGTCGTGTCGGAGCCCGTCGACGCGCTCGGCCCACTTGGCGAGATTGCCGCCGTCGATGCGGCGCACCAGGCCCTCCCAGGCGGCACCGTCACGAATCGCCGTGATGGTGATGACGTTGTACGAGACACCGGTGCCGTGGGCGTGGTGGAGAAAGTAGAGGAGGCGCGCCGAATCATCCCGGCCCAGGGTCGGCATCCACTCGTCGCGGAAGGCGACTTCGAAGGCGTCTTCGTGACGGCCGATGACCTGGTGGGTTTCGTGGAGGAAGAGCATGGGGTTCTCCCGGGGACGTTGGTGAACATTCACCCCTCTGGCAAGGCGCGATCGTTCTCCCGGGACAGGGATGGAACGTTCACCAACGTCCCCTTCTCAGGCTAGCACTCGAGCCATTCGAGGATCGAAGCCCGGTGTTCGTCGAGCTTGGGTGCAGGGCTTCGAGTCTTGAGATCTTGAACGCCTGACAGTTTCACGGGGTTCCCGGCAACGCGCATCTTCCCGGCGACCGGATCGTCGAGTTCGACGAGCATGTTGCGCGCCTCGACCTGGGGGTCGGACATCACCTGGGCGACGTCGTTGATCGGACCGCAGGGGACGCCGGCCTGCTGCAGAAGCCTCAACCAGTCGTCCGTGGTGCGGGAGCTCAGCCGCTGCTCCAAAAGGGGTCTCAAGGCGTCGACGTTCCGGGTCCGATCGTCGTTGCTGGCGAAGCGGGCGTCGCCAGCCACGGATTCGCAGCCGAGCACCCGACAGAGTTGTACGAAGAGTCCGTCGTTTCCGGCGGCCACGATCAGGTGGCCGTCGCGGGTGGCCAGCGCTTCGAACGGCGTGATCGAGGGGTGGCGTGAGCCGAGTGGGCCCGGTACCTCGCCGGTCGCCTCGAAGCGCGCAATGGCGTTCTCAAGGGTGGCGACCTGACAATCGAGCATGGCCACGTCGACATGCCGCCCCTTTCCGGTGCGCTGCCGCTCGAGCAGGGCTGCCTGGATGCCGATGGCCGAGAAGAGTCCGGCGCTGATGTCGCCGGTCGAGGTTCCGACCCGGGTCGGTGGCCCGCCAGGATGACCGGTCAGGCTCATGATGCCGCCCATCCCCTGCACGACGATGTCATAGGCCGGACGCCGAGCGTAGGGCCCCGTTTGACCGAAGCCCGACGTGGAAGCCATCACGAGCCGCGGGTACTTCTCGTGGAGCGCATCCCACCCGTAGCCGAGACGCTCCATCACACCGGGTCGAAAGTTCTCGCTCAACACGTCGGCGCGCTCGACGAGTTTCTCGAAGACGGCGCGGTCGCCCTCGTCCTTCAGGTTGAGGGCGATCGACTCCTTGCCGCGGTTGAGCGATGCAAAGTAGGCCGAGCAACCGTTCATGAACGGCCCGATCTGGCGCGCGTCGTCGCCGCGACCCGGCGCCTCGACCTTGATGACGCGTGCACCGAGATCGGCCAGCACCATCGTGCAGAACGGACCTGCGAGAACGCGGGTCAAGTCCACCACGAGGATCCCGTCGAGCGGCCCCGGGGCTGCGGTCACGCCACTACTTGGCGGCTTCGAGCCGCTCCTTGAGGGCGTCGAGCTCGGCGCGCAGCGGCTTGGGCACGCTGTCCCCGAACTGCTGGTAGTACTCGTACACACCCTGGGTTTCGGTGAGCCAGCCGTCAAGATCGACACGCAACAGCTCTTCCAGGTCTTCGTTGGAGACGTCGTCGAGGCCGTCGAGATCGATCTCGCCCGGCGCCGGAAGGTTTCCAATCGGCGTCTCGATGGCCTTGGCGGTTCCTTCGCAGCGATCGAAGATCCACTTGAGCACGCGGCTATTCTCGCCGAAGCCAGGCCACAGGAAGTCGCCGCCCTGGTTCTTGCGGAACCAGTTCACCATGTAGACCTTGGGAAGCTGGGCGCCTGCGCGCTTGCCGATGCTGATCCAATGCCCCCAATAATCGGCCATGTTGTAACCGCAGAACGGCAGCATGGCCATCGGGTCTCGGCGCACCACACCGATCTTGCCGGTCGCCGCCGCCGTTTTCTCGCTACCCATGATCGAGCCGAAGAAGGTGCCCTGCTGCCAATCACGGGCCTCGTTCACCAGCGGGATCGTCTGGGCGCGACGGCCGCCGAAAAGGATTGCGCTGATGGGAACGCCCTTCGGGTCCTCCCACTCGTCGGCAATCACGGGGCACTGGCTCGCTGGGGCCGTGAAGCGTGCGTTGGGGTGGGCGGCGGAACTCTTGGCGAGGGGCGTCCAGTCATTGCCGTGCCAATCGATCAGGTGGGCGGGCGTCTCGTCGGTCATCTCCTCCCACCACACGTCTCCGTCATCGGTGAGCGCGCAATTGGTGAACACGCAGTTCTTCTCGAGGGTCAGCATGGCGTTCGGATTCGACTTCACGCTGGTGCCCGGCGCCACGCCAAAAAAACCAGCCTCGGGGTTGATGGCGTAGAGCCTGCCGTCCTCGCCGAACTTCATCCAGGCGATGTCATCGCCGATGGTCTCCACCTTCCAGCCCGGAAGCGTAGGTTCCATCATGGCGAGGTTCGTCTTGCCGCACGCGCTCGGGAAGGCGGCGGCCAGGTAGTGCACTCGGCCTTCCCCATTGGTGAGCTTCAGGATCAACATGTGCTCAGCCAGCCAGCCTTCGTCGCGCGCCATCACCGAAGCGATGCGCAGAGCGAAGCACTTCTTGCCCAGCAGGGCGTTGCCGCCATAACCCGAGCCATACGACCAGATCTCGCGCGTATCGGGAAAGTGCACGATGTACTTGTCGTCGGCGTTGCACGGCCAGGGAACGTCCTTCTCGCCTTTCGCGAGCGGTGCACCCACTGAATGAACGCACGGAACGAACTTCCCGTTGCCCAGGGTGTCGAGGACCTCCTGACCCATGCGTGTCATGGTGCGCATGCTGGCCACCACATACGGAGAGTCGCTGAGCTGAACACCAATGTGTGCAATGGGGGATCCGATCGGACCCATGCTGAATGGGATGACGTAGAGGGTGCGCCCCTTCATGCAGCCGCGGAAGAGACCTTCCAGCGTGTTGCGCATGGCGGCCGGGTCGTGCCAGTTGTTGGTGGGACCGGCGTCTTCCTTCTTCTCACTGCAGATGAAGGTGCGGTCTTCGACACGAGCGACGTCGCCCGGATCCGACCACACGAGGTAGCTGTTCGGCCGCTTGGATTCGGAGAGCGGCTGTGCGGTGCCGCTGTCCACCATCAGCTGGATCATCTCCCGGTATTCCTGATCCGAGCCGTCGCACCACTGGACGCGGTCCGGCTGGCACAGCTCGTCCAGCTGCTTGACCCAGGCGAGAAGCTGCTCGTTGTTCGTCATCTCAGCGTTTCCTTCTCTCAATTACCGAGGCGGGCCGGGCACCGCGCGCCCGACAGCACCGGGCCGGTTACGGCCCGTCATGAAAATGGAAGCAAATAGTATAAGGATTTTGGACCGGGGGGTCGTCCGCCGCAATTCCCCCACGGGAAGAAGACCTGGCTGGATCCGATGCCCGTCCGCGGGTCAGTGCCGGGGCCGTTCGCGCCAGAAGCGCTCGTACCACTCCAAGGTCCGGCGCCAGGCCTCCCGCGCGGGCAGCTCGCGATAGCTCGCGCGGTAGTCGGCATGGAAGCCGTGGGGCGCCGTGGGGAAGATGAGGATCTCTGACGTCTGGCCGGCTTCGGCCAGTTGCTTGCGCATGGCATAGACGGACTCGAGCGGGATGCCCTTGTCCGCTCCGCCATACAGACCCACCACCGGCGCCAGCCTGCCGGAAGCCAGACCGATCGGATAGAGCGGCTTGAGATCGCTCTTCTCTCCTTCGAGTCGTCCGTAGAACGCGGCTCCCCCGGTGAGTGCGGGCCGATGGCCCGCGTAGAGCCACACGATCCGGCCGCCCCAGC
>SMWR01000105.1 GCA_004356735.1 Deltaproteobacteria bacterium | reverse complement strand
TGGAGCACGAGACCGGGCTCGAACCGGCGACCCCCACGTTGGCAACGTGGCGCTCTACCAACTGAGCTACTCGTGCTCGAAATCGGATCGCGCAGTATAGCGGGGGATCGACGCTGCCCCACGGGCCCCGTCGTCACGGATCGCCCTCTGCGGCCTGCTAGAGCTTCTGGACCTTGTCCCGGGCTCCCGGAACGCCGTGGGTCGCATTGCGGGTGTCGTAGATCCGGGTCGAGCCGGCCACGACCCTCGCGTAGTCTACGTCGGCGTGGTTGGTGACGATGACCGTGACGTCGGCGGCGGCCAGCGCGTCGTCCGTCAGGTCGCAGTTCTTGTAGGTCCGCCCCTCGACGCTGATCTCGCCGACGTAGGAATCGTGGAAGCTGACCTCGGCCCCGCGCTCGGCCAGCAGACGGATCACGTCGAGGGCCGGTGACTCTCGGATGTCGGAGACGTCGGCCTTGTAGGCGACACCCAGCACCAGCACCTTGGAGCCGTTCATGGCGATGCGGTCCTGGTTCAGGATTTCGCTGACCTTGTCCACCACGTACTGGGGCATGTGACCGTTGATCTCGGTGGCGAGCTCGATGAAGCGGGCCTGGAAGTTGAGGCTCTTCATCTTCCATGCGAGATAGGTCGGATCCACCGGGATGCAGTGTCCGCCCAGCCCGGGCCCGGGCAGGAACTTCATGAAGCCGTAGGGCTTGGTGGCCGCGGCCTCGATCACCTCCCAGACGTCGAGATCCAGCCGATCGCACATCAGGGCGATCTCGTTGGCCAGGCCGATGTTGATGGCGCGGAACGTGTTCTCGAGCAGCTTCACCATCTCGGCGCTCTGGGTCGACGAGACCTTCACGACCTCGTCGAAGACGGCGCCGAAGATCTTGGCCGCGAGTTCGGTGCAGATCGCCGTCTCGCCACCCACCACCTTGGGAACCTCGCGAACCTTGAACTTCTTGTTCGCCGGATCGATGCGCTCGGGAGCGAAAGCCAGCGCGAAGTCCTCTCCGATCCGCAGCCCGCTCGACTCCAGCAGCGGGACGAAGAGCTCGTGGGTCGTGCCCGGATAGGTCGTACTGCCGAGGATCACCAACTGCCCGCTGCGAAGGCGCTTGCGGATCTCCTCCAGGGCCTTGGCCATGTGCGAGACATCGGGGTCCTTGGTCTTCGTGAGCGGTGTCGGCACGCAGACGTTGATCACGTCGCACCGCGCCAGCTCATTGAAATCCGTCGTGGCCGAGAACTTGCCACCGGCGAGCGCCTGGGCGACGTCGTCCGAGGCTACGTCCTCGATGTACGAACGCCCCTCGTTGATCGACGCAATCTTCTCCTCGTCGACGTCGAAGCCCACGACGGGATGACCCGCCCGGACGAACTCGAGCGCCAGCGGCAGACCCACGTAGCCGAGACCGACCACACCCACGCGGGCGGAACCGTCGTCGATCAGCGCTCGCAGATCCTCCAATCGACTCATCGATTCGACTCCTGGGAGCCGCCGCGTCCCGGGCGACCGAAATAATCCGCGAAATACACGTAGCCAGACCACAGGGTGAGCGCCGTTGCGACCAGCAAGAATCCCAGTCCGATCTCGTGGGCGGGCAAGCCGAACGTCGTGTAGTGGAACAGCAGCGCGCTGATCGCGATGTTCTGGCTGAGAGCCTTGGCCTTGCCATGCCAGGAGGCGGCCACCACGTGACCGTCGGTCGAGGCGATGCTGCGCAGCCCGGTGACGGCAAGTTCCCGGCCGATGATCACGACCACCATCCAGATGGCCCATTCAGGGATTCGGCCGACGGAGATCAGCATCACCAAGGCCGTCGACACCAGCAACTTGTCGGCGAGAGGATCGAGCAGCTTCCCGATCTTGGTGACTTGCTGATCGCGACGCGCGAGCCATCCATCGAGGATGTCGGTCGTGGCCGCAACGATGAAGCCCCAGGCGATCACCTGGCTTCCGAACTTGCTCATCGCCACGGGCAGGAGGAGCAGCAACGGCACGGCCGCGATGCGCAAGACGGTGATCGTGTTCGGAAGGTTCCAGAAGCGCTCTCGCTCAAAGCCCTGACGGCGCTTGGAGACGCTCGGGGTGGCCATGGCCTTCGCGGTCAGATCCATGTTCGCGGGGCCTTCGGAACGCTCATCGAGCGAAATCGCCATGGTAGTGCCGATAGTAGGTCAGAACCCGAGTGACGTAATCCTGGGTCTCTCGGTACGGAGGGACGCCGCCGTGGCGATCCACCGCCGAGGGGCCCGCGTTGTAGGCCGCCAGCGCACGCTCCATGTCACCGTAGCGATCGAGCATCTTGCGCAGGTAGAGCGTGCCCCCGCGGACGTTCTGGGTCGGCTGGAACGGGTCCTCGACGCCGAGGCTGACGGACGTCTCGGGCATCAACTGCATCAGGCCCTGGGCACCCTTGTTCGATACCGCGTCGGCATCGAAGTTCGACTCCACCGCGATCACCGCCTTCACCAGCGCCGGCTGAACCCTGTGTTGGCGTGCCGTCAACCCGATCAGTCCGTCGTAGCGCCAGTCTCGCGGCGCCCGGGGCTTCGCTCTGCGAGGCTGGTTGAGGCGTTCGGCCAGCCGATAGCGGGCGTCCTTGCGAAAGCCGGTGAAATGGATGACGCCGTTCTCATCCGTGAACGAGTAGATGGCACCGCCGGCCTGGGCGCTCGTCGCGAGCCCCAACAGCGCGCAGACCAGCGAGAGCGCGCGGATCCCGCGGCGCCCGCCTTTTCCGGTTGCTTCGGTGTTGGCGCGCATCAATCCTCTCGATCTCGAGCCGCCAGTGTAACCCCCGCGGGGCTGGCATTGCTGGGGTCGACGCCCCCCGGATACACTCGTCCCGGCGGACTCATTCCGGGTTATCGGTACCCTCGGGGTTGCCCCTTAGGGCCCCGACGGGAGCGGATCACGGTTGGCTGAACCTATCAAAAACGACGTTCTCGTGATCGGAAGCGGCATCGCCGGACTCTTCTACGCTCTCCAGGTCGCGGACCGCGCCACGGTCGCGGTGGTGACCAAGAAGCAGGCGGCCGACTCCGCCACGAACTGGGCCCAGGGCGGCATCGCCACCGTGGTGGGCAGCGACGATTCATTCGACAGTCACGTGCGCGACACCTTGGATGCGGGCGCCGGACTGTGCCGCGAGGACGTGGTCCGTTACGTGGTCGAAACCGGCCCGGCCATGATCGAGGTGCTGCTCAAAATGGGGGCCGACTTCGATCGAAAAGAGGCACCGGGCGCTCGCCAGGATTCGGCCTACGACCTGGGGCGTGAAGGCGGCCACTCGCACCGACGAATCCTTCACCACCGGGACACCACCGGTCGCGAGATCGAGTCGGTCTTGCTGGCGCGCGCTCGCGCCCACCCGAACATCGACATCTACGAGAACCACTGCGGCATCGACCTGGTCACGGCCAAGAAGCTCGGCCTTTCGGGCGAGGACCGGGTGCTCGGGGCCTACGTCCTGGACACGGTCAGCCACCGGGTCGTGTGCTTCCAGTCGAAGATCACGATGCTGGCCAGTGGGGGTGCCGGCAAGGTCTATCTCTACACGAGCAATCCGGACATCGCCTCGGGCGACGGCATGGCCATGGCGTATCGGGCCGGAGCCACCCTGGCCAACATGGAGTTCGTCCAGTTCCATCCGACCTGCCTCTATCACCCGCAGGCCAAGTCGTTCCTCATCACCGAAGCGGTCCGTGGCGAGGGAGGCATCCTGCGGCGCACCGACGGCACGGCCTTCATGGAGAACTATCATCCCATGAAGGACCTGGCCCCCCGTGACATCGTCGCACGGGCCATCGATACGGAGCTCAAGCAGTCGGGAGACGAGTGGGTCTTGCTCGACATCTCCCACCGCGATTCCGATTTCGTGCGCGAGCGCTTCCCCAATATTCATGCCCGCTGTCTCGAGTTCGGCATCGACATTGCCGAGGAAGCCATCCCCGTGGTGCCAGCCGCCCACTACTACTGCGGCGGTGTCCGCACGGACATCTCGGCCGAGACCGACATTCCCAACCTGTTCGCAGCGGGCGAGGTGACCTGCACCGGCCTCCACGGCGCCAACCGCCTGGCATCGAACTCGCTGCTCGAATCCCTGGTCTTCTCGAACTCCGCTGCTCGGGAGACCCACCAGCGGCTCGATGCGGTGGCGCTGGAGACCGCCGACATCCCGGCCTGGCAGGTGGGTGACGCAACCGAGAGTCACGAGGCGGTGGTCATCACCCAGAACTGGGACGAGATCCGCCGCTTCATGTGGAACTACGTGGGCATCGTCCGCAGCGACAAGCGTCTGGCGCGGGCTCGGCGACGCATCCAGCTGCTCCAGGAAGAGATCACCGAGTACTACTGGAACTTCCGGCTGACGCCCGACCTGGTGGAGCTGCGGAACCTCGCCATGGTCGCCATGCTGGTGATCGAGTGCGCGCGGCGGCGCAAGGAGAGCCGAGGCCTCCACTACACGATCGACCACCCCGAGCGCGACGACGCCAACTACCTGAACGACACGCTCCTGCGCCGTTCTTAGCGCCGCTCCGCGCGCCGCCAGCCTCCGAAGCACCGGTATCGCGAGCCTGCGCGCACTCCGAAGGAAGGCCCAATCTCGCGGGCGCGCCAGCCTTTGGCGGGCGCCCCATCACCCCCGTTTCGAGGTTGACGAAATCGCCCAAAACGGGCTTAGCTCGTCATGATGCGTCCGCCCCGCCTGCCCACCCGACTGCTGGCCCTGGTTGGGCTGGCCGCCGCGCTGGGCTGTGACGGGCTTCGCGGTGAGCCCCGGTGGGTGGGGATTCCGGCGGTGGAGGCCGCGAGCCAGGCCGATCGCGAACGCTACCAGCGCCGCAGCCTGGAGGAGGGCCGGGCGCTGCGTCATCAGGGCCGCCAGCAGGCCGCCGAGCGCGCCTTTCGGCGCGGTTTGAGCGCGCAGCCAGACCATGCGGGACTGCAGCGCGAGCTGGCCACCGTTCTCGAGGCACAGAGACGCTTCGAGGAGGCCGATGCTGCGCGGGTGCGGGCCGACGCGCTCGAGCCGCCGCCCGCACCCCTGGTCGAGGCGAAGTTCCAGACCCACGGTCGGCGCTTGCTCGTGATTCTTCTTCCGCCGGCAGCGGGCCCATCCCAGCGGCGGCTTCGCGAAAGCTGGCCCGACGGCGAGGTGGCGGAGACCCTCGAGCGGCGGCTCGGCAAGCGGCTGCCGGGCGCCACGATCGTCCACGCCGAGTTCGCCACGGTGAGGGCCGCGCGTCAGTGGATTTCCCAGTACGCGCCCGACGTCGTGCTCAGCCTGCGCGTCGACCGCTTGTATTGCGGCGACACGGTCAAGGACGGGCGCTTCGGAGTCGCGTCGCTGCAAGCGGGCGTCGCCCGCTCCGGTGGGTCGGCCCCGGAGCTCGCCTGGGGCCGCGCACTGGTCCGCGACCCGCGCGCTCCCGACGGTTGCGTTCCCGAGGCAACGGCGCGCGCGCTCGAGCACGCGCTCGAGCTGTCGCTGTTGCAGGAAAGTCTCTCCGCACCACGGAGCGCCCCCGGAAGTCTGGCCGCCTCCTGGTCCACGCAGGCGATCCGCAGCTTGTTTCCCGATCTGGGCGAAGCCATCGACATCGAGCTGGCCGAGGGACACCAATTGCTCGGCCAGGGAAACGTGGCCGCGGCCGCGGCCGCGTTTCGCCGGGCGGCCCACATCGATCCGAACGATCCCAGCGTCCTGAACTACCTGCACGAGGCCAATTCTGTTCTCGCCATGTCGCGCGAGCTGAGCCAGCGAAGCGGTGAAGACCCGAACGGCCTTCTCGATCCCCGCTTCACGCCCGCCCAGCGCGCGGCCGCCGAGACCCTCCTGCGAGACGAACGGCGTCGGAGGGACGATCTCCTGACGGCGCTGGCCGTGATGGACGAAGACCTGCGCTACCCGGATCTCAGCATCCTGGCGCAGCTGCGGCCGGTCGAGATCCGCGAGCCCGACGCCTTCGGACCGACCCTGGCCCGTCGCCGCGCCGGCAGTGAAGTCGAAGCCCGCAGCGCCTACGCGCCCGATGGCAGCATCATCGCCCGCTACTACTTCCCCGTTGGTGAGCCGCGTCCGGTGCTTCGCGAGGAAGACACCAGCAACGACGGAATCCCCGACCGCTGGATCGCCTATTCGGGCGACACGCGCAGCGAACTGTGGGACGACGGCCGCAACGCCGGCCGACCCGACGTCCGCCTCGTCTTCGCAGAATCCGGTACACCGCTGCTGCGCATCGAGATCGACCAGACCGGGGATGGCGCACCGGATCGCATCTTCCACTACGCCGACGGATTCCTCAGCACCGAGGCGCGCGACACCGACGGCGACGGTCAGCTCGACACCTTCGATCGTTTCGACGACGAGGGATTCATCGGCGTTCGCGAAGAAGACCTCGA
>SMWR01000104.1 GCA_004356735.1 Deltaproteobacteria bacterium | reverse complement strand
GACGCGCAAGCGGGGGCCGGCGCGATCGACGGCGAGATTCACGGGGCGCAGGATCTCGAACGAGAGCAGCTGCGGGAGTGAGCAGCTGTTGTTCGCCTGAAACTCGACGACCTCGCCCTCGACCTTCGAGGTCACAGCCATCGTTCCCTCGCACAGGCTGCGTCCGGAATTCCCCGTGAACGGCCCCCGACACCCGACCGCCAGCAGCAATGCGACGGCCGTCCCAAGCCCGGCGCGGAACCGATGCGTCATCTCCCCCCTCTCGGTCGACGCTACGGGTACCCCGCTTCGAGCCTTGAGCAGACACCGCACAACTCCGGCACCGAAGCCACCCTACTCTTTGACGTCGCCGAGCCGCTTGAGCGCTTCCACTTCGTCCGGCATCGCCACCTGGATCTGGGCCGGGGTCGCGGGGCGGACCCGCCGGTTCATCGCGCCAATTGGTGATTCGTGTACTCGGGTTCATCCGTCACTTCCCGATCGATCAGCGGAGTGGCCCAGCTGGGGAGCGTCACCTGCTCGTGAATGTCAGCCAGCTCGACCTCGAGCAGCACCAGGTCCCGATCGATGAACTCGTCCAGCTCCCAGACCTTCCCGTCCTGACGAATCACCCAGCGGATCTTTCGCACCCTCCGCCCCTGTGTGAGGGGCCACATGGATTCGAACAGATCGACCGACATCGCTTCTTCGACTTCCTGGCGCACCAGACCCGATCCGAACTTGAGGGTTCGCGTGTAGTCGGTGCCCGAGGGGCGGATCGTTCGTCGCAGGCGCTCGCGAATCCGTTCACCGGGCAACCAGCCCTGCTCCACCTCCAAGCGCTCGCACTCGACGCTGGCGGGAAGCGAATCGAGTTCGGGCATTCCGGTCAACAGGAACTTGCGTTCGATCTCGACGTCGATTTCCATCTGCGGTGCTTCCCGTATTCCCCAGACCCAGAGTGCGTACGCCGGTATCCACCGCGCGGACTCACAAGCGCGGCGCACGGCTCCGATGCTAACATGCGCTCGCTCGAATCGTGACGCCGCCGCCCCGGCAGCCTGTTCGATCACGCTCTCGATGCTGTCGAACCGATGGAATGAGCCGAGCCCGATGTCCGACAGAGTCTTCAACGTCCTGTTCCTGTGCACGGGCAACTCGGCTCGCAGCCTGATGGCGGAAAGTGCTCTCAATCACCGGGGAAAGGGACGCTTCCAGGCCTTCAGCGCCGGCAGTCATCCCAGCGGCCACCCCCACCCCATGGCGATCGAGCTGCTGAAGGAAATGTCCCACAACGTCTCGGAGCTGCGGAGCAAGAGCTGGCACGAGTTCTCCGGACCCGACGCAGCGCCGCTCGATTTCGTCTTCACCGTCTGCGACAACGCGCGGGGAGAGAGCTGTCCGGTGTGGCCGGGCCAGCCCCTCACGGCCCACTGGAGCGTGGAAGACCCGGCGGCCTTCGAGGGTTCCGAGGCCAGCCAGCGACAGTTCTTTCGGCGGATCTACATCGAGCTCGAGCGCCGCATCGAGATCTTCGTCAACCTTCGCATCGAGTCCCTCGATGCAACGACGCTCCGACAGGAGTTGGAGCGCATCGATCAGACCTCGTCGGCGCCCAATCGCGAGGCGGAGTGAGCCCGTGTGCCAGACGAGACTGATCGGGCGGTCGTCAAGATTCAGGCGCTCAACCGAGGGCCGCGGTGCGGAGGCTGCCGCTTCCCATTCATTTCCCGAGCGAGCCTGACTGCTCGACGGACGCCTTCGGCGGTTGCTTCCGGCGTATAGGGTCGGAGGGTCGTTCGCGCGCGCTCACCCAGGGTATTGCGATGCTCGCAGGTCATCGCCTGCTTCAGGGCGGCCGTGAACGCGGTTACGTCGAGCGGATCCGCGAGCCAGCCATTCTCGCCTGCCACGATCAGATCCTCGGCACATCCCGCACGGGTCGAGCAGACGACGGGCAGGCCGCAAGCCATGGCCTCGTTTACGGCCAGACCCCAGACGTCGCCCAAGCTCGGAAAGATCAACAGATCGGAGGTCAAATAGAAGCCGACCAGCTCTCTCGGCTGCACCGCCGGAACGTGGACGATCTCACCGTCCGGGCGAGATGCCACGGCATCGGCCACGGCTTGCGCCAGCGGGCCATCTCCCACGAAGAGGAGCGTCCACTGGCTTCGCACTTCTTCCGGGAGGCGCTGCCACGACACCAGCAGCGGCTCGATGCCCTTGACAGAAAACAGCCGGCCGGCCACCAACGCCACCTGGGAACGACATCCCAGTTGCGCACGACGGGATTCGCGGGCGGCGTCGACGTCGAGTCCGTTCTGCACCTCGGCAAAGACGATCGTATCGTGGGTGTTCGGAGCCTCCAGGATCCGATCGTCGCTGACACCGAGCTCCCGCATCGTACGCCGCGATTCCGCTCCCGCTACCACCACGGTGCCGGCCCGCTTCGCGAGGAACCCGCTCAGCAGACGACGCAACGGGCCCGCTGCGCGCATGCGGGCGCGGGTATGCTCGGCCCAGACGACGAGGGGAACGCTCCGCCACGCACAGTAGAGCCAGGAAATCAGCGTCCGAGCCCCGAATTCTGCGCTCACGATGGCATCCGGTCGAAAACGACCCAGGGCCGCGAGCAGTCGCCGCGGAGAGGGCAGATGCAGCGTGGTGTCGCTGCGCCGCAGCGAGATCGTCTCGATCACCTCGAGGTCGAGATCGCCCGGGTCGACATCCCAGGAACGATCAAACTCGGACTCGGCGTTCAGCATCACGCGGAGCTGCCAGCCCGGCGTGTTCGCCAACAGCTGATAGGCCGGCACCCGGTACGGCGGGAGAATGTTTGTCAAGACGGCGACGCGCATGGTAGGCGGATCCGGCCGGAGATCTCCTGTTTCATCGGCGGCGGTCGAAGGGCGCTTGAGCGGCGGCATACAGGCGACAGGATCGGCCCAGCAACGCCGATCAGCAACCACTGTCGGGTGGCAGAGACGCCCTCATGGCGGCGCTCGCGTTGAGCTGCGATCCTCGAGGCGAAACGCCGCGGGGGTGCCGACATGATGCTGCGACCGGACCGCCCGTGTGTCACGTGCCCGCCCGGAGACCCTGGCGCGGCCAACGGGACTCCCCACGTCGTCGTTGCAGCGCAGATGCGAAGCGGCACGCATCTGCTGATCGATCTGATCCTGAACAACTTCCCCGTCTATCGGGAAAATCCGCTCTATCTCGACCTCGAGCGGTATCGCCTCTCCGATCTCGAGACCTCCCAGATTCCCGACCTGAGGGGTCTCGTCATCAAGACCCACTATCCGCACAGCTCCGACCGGGTGGAGGCAGCCCGGGACATCGAGCCTTTGACCCGGCGCTATCCGGTCGTGATGCCGGTCCGGGACCGAGACGAGAGGGTACGCTCGATGCGGCGCTTCGGAGATTGGGGCGCCGCTCAGTCGATGGACCCGCACATCGACGCGTTCGAGCGCTACTGGTCCGATGTTCCCAAGCTCACCCTTCCCTTTCGCAAGCTGCTCGACCCCGAGGCACTGCCCGAAGTCGTGCACGCACTGGAACAGCACCTGGGAACTCCCGCCATTGCCTCACCCGTTGGACCCAGGCCCGTGGCCCAGCGCCGCCGCATCCTGCTGGACAAGACCCTCACCCGGCTGCTGGGCGCCCACGCGCCGCGCATCAACACCACCATCGGTTTCGCGCGCTGAATACGCAGGCCCGCCTGCCGACCGCCGATCCGAAGCTGCCATTCGGCTTCCGTTGGCCGATGGGTTCGACCCCCACTGGAGGCTCGCGTCGTCGCGCAATGGTGCCGAAGCAGTCCAGATGGAGGAGAACGCGCCGGATCAGGTCCGTCGGATCCGCACGGCTCTGCGCGCAGACTGCGAACGCGTATAGATGCGCTGATGGCCCAAGAGCAGCTCCACGAGTGTGTGGACCTTCTCCAGAACTTGAATGTCCTCACCACGGAGCTCCTCCACGCCTGCGCCGCCATCGACGAGACCTGGGAGGCGCCCCGGCCCATCGACGGCGACGAGTCCGAGACCGGTCCCGGTCGCTTCTCCCCGGGATGCGACATCGACATCGGCGGCGCTGACCCCTCCTCGTTTCGATGCATCACGGCCGGCTACGACCCACAGACCGGCCGCAAGGTGGGCGAACCGGATCGCTGCGGTGGCCTCGACTACATCGGTCTTTTGAAGGGCAACGACTCCCGGGCCGGAATCGGTGTGGTCGAATCGCTGGGCTCGAACTGGTGCCTGCGCGTCGACCCCAACGACCTGATGGCCAACCTGGCCTTCGAGTGGCGCATCCAGTCTCGAGAGCACGCTGGCCAACGCACGCAAAAAAGCCCGGCTGCGTTGTGGTTCGTCGCGAGCCGTCTACATCTGGCTTTCGTCGATCAGCTTCGCTTCCTGTTCCTCCTCTTCCTCATTCTCTCCGGCCCGGCGTTCTGCCTCGGTCATGTCGAGCTCGGCTTCGGACTCGGGCACGGCGACCTCAGGGTCCGTGGCGATCCCGCGCTCCGGCTTGTCCGCATCGGACCCGCAGGCTGCCAGCAGCCCGACCATTCCCACCACCAGGATGATTTCAAGCGTGCGTTTCATGGACGTTCCCTCCTGTCTCACCACACACCGGTAGTCTAACCCGAGTGGCTCAGCGATTCTTGTCGCGGCTCAAGTCGAAGCGTCCGGCTTCGACCGGATCGCGCCTGCGATAGAACGATCCATGCGACGATCAGAGCTCGGAGTCCCGATAGACGTCTTCGACCATGTCGTCCATCGCCTCGTCCGCCCGGCTGGGGGGGACGTAGAGATTGTCCTCGTCCTGGGCGCCGCCGCAGGAGCAGCAGCCGCCGGCGCCGGACAGCAACACGGCGGTCAAGGCCGCAGCGATTCTCGCAGCACCCGAACACTTCACGCCTAGACGCCTCTCTTGGATGACGATGCGGCGTTATACAAACGCAGCCATACCGGGCACTTGGCCAAGAGAACTCATGGAAGAGCTGAAGCTCTGCTGCGCCTCCAAAAGCCGCTCCGCCTGCTGGCCGCCGAGCCGGCCGTCGCGCGAGCGCGTGAACGTCCGCTGGATGGCCTCGCGAGACGTCGCTGTCGTGGATCGGCGGCCTCTCCGCCGAGCGCCAAGGCCACGAGCTCCTGGAAGCCAGCATCGCCGAGGCCCAGCGGGACCCTATCTGCGGCCTCCCGATCTTTTGCTTGCGCGACGAGTTCTTCTGGGGCCACGATCGCATCCCGCTCCTGGAGGCGCGGCTGGTACAATTCCGACTAGATCGCGCGCCCGAAGAACCGGAGGGAAGCGGATGGGTCGACTACTGAAGGGTCTGGGCATCCTGCTGGGCGGCATCCTGGCCGGGGCCGTGATCCTATCGATCGTCGCGCGCTTCTCGGACGGGCCGATCGCGGCGTTCGCTGGAGGCCCACTGGTCGCGGGCGAGCTGCTCACGGAGGCCGTCGACGACTGGACCTTCGTCGAGGACGTCGAAACCGTCGAGTTCCAGCTGGAGCATCCGGCGCGCTCGCGCACAGTCTGGATCATCGTCCACGAAGGCCAGCTCTACATTCCGTGCGGACTGCCGAACTTCAAGGCGTTCAAGCAGTGGCCGCACGAGGCCATGCAAGACGGGCGCTCGATCGTCCGTATCGACGGCAAGCGCTACCCGCTCCAAGCGGTCCGCATGCAGGATCCGGACTTGTTCGA
Source organism: Deltaproteobacteria bacterium (assembly GCA_004356735.1). Classification (GTDB taxonomy): domain Bacteria; phylum Myxococcota_A; class UBA9160; order UBA9160; family SMWR01; genus SMWR01. Next base: position 1,449 of record SMWR01000104.1, on the reverse strand, counting down.
CATCATCGTGTCGAAGATCGCGAAGAAGTACACGTCTCCAGGCGAAGCGGGCCCCGATGACCTCTGGATCTTCCGAATGGATCCGCGCGGGTAACGCGCGGCGGGCGACCGCTTCAGGGAGTCGAGCCCCCCGGCAGACGACGGGTCCATCATGGGGCCGGGAAGACGGTCTTCGGGTCCTGCTGCTGAAGACCGAATATCGGCTGCGCTACAGAACCGACCCGAAGCGGCGGCATCGGATCCCGGAAGCGGGAAGCGGAGACGTTCCACCGTCGTCTGCGCTCAGCCCGCCGGCACCGCGAAGATTGCGATGAAGCCGAGTACGGCGGCCAGCGCCGCCATGCCGGCCCGCTGGGCAGTGAGTCGGCTCACGCTGATCGCCACCAGACACTGCAGCATGTAATAGAACGCGAAGGCCCGGGACGCGAGCGCGAGAATCTCGAAGGTGTTCGCGGACCAGGTCAACATGATGGCGCCGCCGCCGACGATGAGGTATCCGAAACGCTCCTTCAGGTGTTGGTGCGTCGCCTCTTCCATGTTTCCGGTGGCGGCGAGCGTGTCCGCAACGGCAGCGGAGAACTGACTCAATGCGGCGGCGGCAATCAGCGGCACGGTCAACAGTGCTGCGGCGACGCCCACCAGCGCGATCAGGCTGTTGTCGTCGTACTGGCCGTTCAAGGTGTGCACCACCGGCAGCGCCAACGCCACGAACAAGATGTAGACGCTGGTCGAGACGATTTGCGACCAGCGCGAGGCGCGCACACGCGTGTCCGCATCGAAGACTGCGCCCAGATAGCGGGGCGTCTCGAAGCCCTGGACGACGATCAGGGTGCCGGCCACGATCGTTACGACCTCCCACGGTGTGTGTGCCAGAGCCTTGGGCCAGCTCATGCCCGCGGCCGACTGCCAGGCCGCCCAGTCGTAGTGCCCGAAGCCCACCAGCAGCAGCACGATGATGAGCAGCGTGACGTAGAGCGCCCACTGCTCGAGCATCTGGAGCATGGCCAGTCCGCGGATCATCCCGACGGCGACGATGACTGCGATCACTGCAGTGGTGAGCAGATTCTCGTTCAGCTCGGTATCCGCGTGCAAGCCGCCCAGCACGAAGGCGGAGAGGATGTGGAGGTACAGACAGACGGAGATCACGTAGGCGAGCACGAGCGCGAGGTCCGAGGCGCGCTCGAGCGACAGCGTGGCCTCGGGCGGGTCGTCCGCGAGGACGGGCTCCGCGTGCTTGATGTTGAAGCGGATCACGCTGCCTACGGCGTAGGCGAGCGCGCAAACACCGGCCATGACCAGCGCGGACCAGGCGCCCACTACGCCTGCGAGGATCGGAACGATGATGAGGAATCCGCTGCCGAAGATCGAGGCCAGGGGTGTGCTCGTCGCTTCGATGAGTTTCTTCAAGGGAGGTCTCCTGTCGCCCGCACACGCATTCGGCGCAAATGG
>SMWR01000103.1 GCA_004356735.1 Deltaproteobacteria bacterium | reverse complement strand
TCGAGTTGCAGGGCGTTCTTGAACTCGATGATCGCTTCCTTGAGCTGCTCTGCTTCGGCGTATTCTTCGCCGCGAGTCATGTGCACCTGGAGCTTGACCACGTCGTCCTGACAGGCGGTCAACCACCCGCCCGAGGACAACAACAGAATCAGGAGCAACCCCCGGGAAGGCCTGGACTGGAACTGACGCATGGCTCTCGGCACCTCATCACGTGGAAACGCTCTGCTTCGACCCCGCGGCCCCCCTCTGGGTTCCGCAGGAGACAGAGATTCCAAGCATTCGCGGTCGGAATCAAGGGGTTTCGTCGAATCCTTCGGGGGCCCGGTTGCGGCGCCAGCTCTCGTGGGTGATTCCCATGCGCTGAATCATGTAGTTCAGCTTGCGTCGGCTCACGCCGAGCAGGCCGGCCGCGTCCTTCTGCACCCAGCTGCTGCGGCGTAACGCCTCGATCACCAGCCGCCGCTCCACTTCGGCGAGGTTCACCCCCTCGGGCGGCAACTCGGGCCGCCAGCCCTGCGTCTCTTTACCGGAATACGCGCCGCAGAGGGCGAGATCCTCGGGGCTGATCCGGCTTCCTTCGGCCATCAGGACCGCCCGTTCGATCGAATTGTGCAGCTCGCGAACGTTTCCCGGCCAGCTGTGAGACCGGAGCTGGGCCAGGGCCGACTCGGTGAATCCCCGGATCGGCCGGTCCATCTGATGTGCAAATTCGTCGACGAAGCGATGGGCCAGGGCCAGCAGGTCCTCGGGTCGCTCACGCAGCGGCGGCAGGTGGATGCGGATCACGTTGAGCCGGAAGTAGAGATCCTCGCGGAAGCGATGCGCCTCGATCTCGCCGGTCAGATCCTGGTTCGTGGCCGCAACGATGCGCGCGTCGGTCCGGAGGACTCGGGTGCCGCCGAGCCGATGAAACTCCTGTTCTTGCAGAACCCGCAGCAGTTTGGCCTGGGTGGCGGGAGACATGTCGCCGATCTCGTCCAGGAAGAGCGTACCCCCGCTCGCCTGCTCGAAGCGCCCGATGCGCTGGCGGTCGGCGCCGGTGAAGGCGCCCCGCTCGTGACCAAAGAGCTCCGACTCAAGCAGTGTGTCGGGCAGGGCCGCGCAGTTTACCTTGACGAGCGGACCGCCGGACCGGGGCGAGAGTTCGTGGATCAGACCGGCGATCACTTCCTTGCCGGTGCCGGTCTCCCCCGTGATGAGAACCGTGGAGCGCGTGGGCGCCACCCGATTGACGAGATCCAGCGCCTCCCGGAGCGCCGGGCTCTCGGCCACGAGAACTTCGGATGCGCGTAGGGCGTCGCGCTCAGCGCGCGGCTCCGTCACTTCGCTGAGCAACCACCGGTGCTCAAGCGCCCGCACGACCCGTAGCTCGATCTGCTCGAGGTCGAGCGGCTTCTGGACGAAGTCGAATGCACCCGCCCGCATGGCCTCGACGGCGGTTTCGATCGAGCCGTAGGCAGTCATCAAGATGACACTCGCTCTGGGATCGCGCTCGAGAGCCGAACGCAGCACTTCGATTCCGTCGGCACCAGGAAGCCTGAGGTCGGTCACGACGACTTCGTAGGGATCGATGGCTGGATCGCTGATCCGTGCGATCGCGCCGTCACCGCTCGAGACGCTGTCGATGACGCTCCACGACTCCTGCAACGCACGGCAGATGCCGCGTCGCAGCGTGTCGTTGTCCTCCACGACGAGGACCCGTGCCTCTCGCGGGGCGCTCACGGCCGCCGCTCCTCACCGGGAAGCCGCAGGCGGAAACGCGATCCCTGCTGGAAGCGCCCGTCCAGCTCGAGACTGCCACCGTGACTGGCCACGAGCTTCTGGGCCGTCGCGAGCCCGACACCCGACCCAGATGGCTTCGTCGTGAAAAACGGGTAGAAGATCTTCTCCCGCAGCTCCGCGGGAATGCCTGGCCCCGAGTCCGTCACCGTCACCTGGACCTCGGTGGACCAAACCGCGTCGTTTCCGGATTCGAGCTGGACCGAGCCGTCAGCGCCGAGCCGCAGCGATCTCTCGGGTGCCTCGAACTCGCGGACGGAGAGGCCCAGCTCGAGCCGTCCGGAGCCGTCTGCCATGGCCTCGAGAGCGTTGACCAGTAGGTTCGTGAGGACCGTCCGGAGCTGATCCTCATCGGCGAGTACCCGGGGCAGATCCGGAGCGTAGTCGCGCTCGATCCGACCTTCGAAGGGTACCCGCGCGCGGGACAGGACGAGCGCGTCTTCGAGAACCTTCTCGACGTTGACCGAGGTCGGTGCCGGCGCTGCCGGCCGCACGAATTCGAGGCTCGCCGACACGGTCTCGGCGACGGCTCGGAGTTCGCCGGTGAGTTCCGACAGGAGACCCTGCTCCTCGATGCGACCGGACAACCGACGCTTGAGGAGCCCCACCAGCACCTCCATCCCGGCCAGGGGATTGCGGATCTCGTGGGCCAGCCCGGCCGCCATCTGGCCCAGCGCTGCCAGCCGTTCCTGCAACCGGTCCTGCTCGTCCCTGCGCTCGAGCGGCGCCAGATCGCGGAAGATCATGGCGGCGCCCCGCAGCTGACCGGACGGATCGTGGACGGGCGTCAAGCTGAAGCCGATGGTGTGTCGCAGCCGGTCGGGCACGCCCTCGAGTTCAAGCTCTGCCCGGGAGAGTGGGCTCTCCCGCTCCAGAGTCTCGATCAGGAGTCTGGCCACCGCGGGCTGCCCCGCCAAGACGTCCCGACACGGCCGACCGACGGCATCGGCCAGCGCGCCCTGAGGACAGCCCAGGATCCGGCGGGCGCCTTCGTTCAGGCTGACCACGACAGCCGCGGTATCGATCCCGATGATGCCCGTGGTCATGGAGCCGAGGATCCACCCCTCGAAACTCTGCCGAACCCCGCCGCTTGTCGCCTCCGCTCTCTGCATGCAGAACAGATCGGCAGTTACGATCTCGTCATTGAATCAATCTGGGGGCGGGGTGGTGGGCACCAGGTAGTGCTTGCCCTCCTGCTCGAGCCAGCCCTGATCCTTGAGCCGCTTCACGATGCGCGTAACGGTCTCGCGCGAGGTGCCGATCATGTCGGCGATCTGCTGATGGGTCAGCGGTGGCGTAACGCGTCGACCGTTCTGGACGACGTCGTCCTTGGCAAGTCGGACCAGCAATCCCTGGGTGCGCTCCCTCACGCGCTGGAACGAGAGAGAACTCGCCTGCTCGTCCATCTGACGCACGCGTCGCGTCAGCTCCTGGATCACGGCCATACCCAGATCCGGGTTGCGACGCAGCTCCTTCAAGAAGTCCGGACGCGATAGCGCGAGGATGTGTGTCTCCGTGAGACTCTTGACGCTGGCAGAGCGCGGGGCATCGTCCAGCAGCGACATTTCCCCGAAGAAGTCGCCGGGCCCGAGCAGCTCGAGAATCTTCTCGCGTCCATCGCCCGAGAGCTTCGTCACCTTCACGTGACCTTCCCGAATGACGTACATGTAGTCACCGGACAGTCCCTCTTCGACGATGGTCTGGTTCTTGGGAACGCGTCTTTCGATCAGAAGATCAGCGATGGCCGACAGCGCGTCATCGGGCACCGCCGCAAACAGCGGAATCGTGCGCAGACTGTCCAGCGCTTCTCGACTCTTGTGGATGGTCGACATAGCTCCCCCCGGGCCAACCTAGGTGACGTCCGAGCGGCCCCGTTTCTTGAGACGGGCCACGATTCCGCGAACGTCCGCACTGCGATCCAACTTTGTGACGAGCAGCACATCCCCGGTGTCGATCACGGCCAATCCGTGGACTCCCAACAGAGCGATTCCCCGACGGGGACCGCCCCAGACGAGATTGCCACCGGTATCGTCGAACAGCAGCTCCCCACCGAGAACCCGTGACTTTCCGTCGGAAACGCCGAGTTCCTCGGCGAGGGAAAGCCAGGTCCCCACGTCGCTCCAGTGGAAAGTAACCGGCAACGTCCATATTTTCTTGCTTCTTTCCATCAGCGCCGTATCAATCGGCTCCGACGGCGCCTTTTCGTACGCTCGTGCGATGGCAGCGGCCGATTTGCCCCGTGGGATCGACTGGAAGATCTCGGGTGCGTGCCGGGCGAGTTCCTCCAACAGGGTGTCCGCACGGAACACGAAGATTCCGGCGTTCCACAGATAGCCACCCTCTCGCAGATAACGCCGCGCCCTGGCGGCGTTCGGCTTCTCGACAAAGCGCCTCACCCGACGAACACCGGGCCAGCGGCGTCCGGCGGGCTTTCCCACCCGGATGTAGCCGTAACCCGTGTCGGGCCGAGTCGGTTTGACGCCGAGCGTGATGAGGGCTTCGCCTTCCCGCGCCGCTCTCGCCGCTCGACGCATGGCGCTAGCAAAGGCCTTGGTATCGGGAATCCGGTGATCGGCCGGGAGGATCGCGAGCACTGCGGCGGGGTCGCCTACGGCAATCCGCTGCGCAGCCCAGGCGACGGCCATGGCCGTGTTGCGTCGGGTCGGCTCGACCAGCAGGCGCTCGGCCGGAAGCCCGGTCGCACGACGCACGCCCTTCGCGTGGTCGGCCCCGCACACCACCCACACGCAATCCTTCGAAGCGAACCGACGCGCACGGTCGACGGTAGCGTCGAGTAGGGTCTTCCCGTCCGCGATCTCGAGAAATGGCTTCGGGTGCTTCTGGCGCGATGCGGGCCAGAACCGTTCACCCGCCCCACCCGCCAAGATCACCGCGTGTAAACGCGGCCTGGCCATCAGCGACCGATCCCGCGGTACTTGAAGCCGGCGGCGCGCATGGGCTCGGGATCGTAGATGTTGCGCGCGTCCACGATGACGGGTCGTCGCAGCAGCTCCTTCACCCGACCGAGGTCGAGCATCCGGAACTGATTCCACTCGGTGAGGATCACCAGCACATCGGCGCCCTTGCACGCACCGTAGGCGTCCTGGCACATGGCGACATCGGGAACGAACGGGGCGGCCGCTTCCATGGCCTGGGGATCAAAGGCCTGCACCCGCGCACCGCGCTTGAGCAGACCGGAAATGATGTCGAGCGCCGGTGCGTCACGCACGTCGTCAGTCTCGGGTTTGAACGAGAGACCGAGAACGGCAACGGTGCGACCTTCGACCTCGCCATCGAGCGCCTCGATGATCTTGTCGAGCGTTCTGGCGCGCTGGGCCTCGTTGACGCGGATCACCGCTTCGACCACCTCGAAGGCGCTGCCCTGCTCGCGGGCGAAATGAGCGAGCGCGCGGGTGTCCTTGGGAAAACAGGACCCACCAAAGCCAGGACCCGCGTGAAGAAACTTCGACCCAATGCGACGGTCGAGCCCGATGGCGCGCGCCACGGCCTGGACGTCGGCTCCCACGCTCTCACAAAGCGTGGCGACCTCGTTGATGAAAGAAACCTTCGTGGCCAGGAAAGCGTTGGCCGCATACTTGCTGAGCTCGGCACTGGCAATATCGGTCAGCACCATGGGCGTCTCGTTCAGGTAGAGCGGTCGATACAAATCCTCGAGGATCGCAGCAGCCTGCTCGTCGTCGCAGCCCAGCACCACGCGGTCCGGTCGCATGAAGTCTCCGATGGCCGAGCCTTCACGCAGAAACTCGGGGTTGGAGGCGACACTGAAGCGGGCATCGACCTTTCGGGAGGCCAGCTCCTGCCGGATCCAGTCGCGCACCTTCTCCGAGGTCCCGACCGGTACCGTGCTCTTGGTCACGACCACCTTGTAGCCGTCAAGCGTCTGACCAATTTCCCGGGATACGGCCTCCACGGCAGTGAGGTCGGTGCTGCCGTCCGGGCGCGGCGGCGTGGGAACGGCGATGAAGGCCACCAGCGACACGCGAACCGCCTCGGGTGTGTCGGTGGTGAAGGACAGCCGACCGGCGTGGACGTTCCGGGCGACGAGCTCGTCGAGTCCAGGCTCATAAATCGGAACTTCACCGCGCCGGAGCGTCTCGATCTTGTCGGCGTCCTTGTCGGCACAGATCACCTGGATTCCGAACTCGGCGAAGCAAGCCCCGGTAACGAGGCCTACGTATCCGGTTCCGATCACACAGATGTTCACGTCAGGTCCTCCAGCCACTCGACGAATCTCTGGATGCCAGTCTCGAAGTCCACCTGGGGTGAGTAGCCCAGCGCCTCTCCGGCCGCGCCGATGTCGGCCCAGGTCCGGGGAACGTCCCCGGTCTGGGGCGGCTGCCAGTCGATCTCGGCCGTCACCCCCAAACGCTGCTCGAGATGCTTCACGACCTCGAGTACGGACACCTTCCGCCCGGCCCCGAAGTTCAGGATGGCGAAACCGAGATCGCTGTCGAGCGCCCGCACCAGGCCGTCGACCAGGTCGTCGATGAAGGTGAAGTCGCGAAGGGCCGTACCGTCGCCGTAGATCGGAATCGGCTTCCCCCGGCGCATGCGGTCCGCGAACTTGCGGATCGCCAGGTCAGGACGCTGGCGCGGACCGTAGCAGGTGAAGATTCGCGCGCAGGTAACTGGAAGTCCGAGCGCGTGGTGGAACGTGTGGGCCAAGAGCTCTCCGGCTCGCTTGCTGGCCGCGTAGGGCGAGACCGGCCGTTCCACCGAGTCGGTTTCGAGGAACGGCCCATCCTCGCGCTCTCCGTAGACCGAGGAGGAGGAGGCGAACACGATCTGCGGGTTGCCCTGCGAGACGGCGGCTTCGAGGATCCGCGCGGTGCCGAGCACGTTGACGTCGGCGTAGTCGGCCGGCCGCTCGAGGCTGGGCCGGACACCGGCCAGCGCGGCCAGATGCACGACGCCATCGAAGCGTTCCGAGGCGAAGACCTGCTCCATCCGATCGGCGTCCCGGATGTCGCTCCGCACCAGCCGATAACGGTCCGAAGTCAGCGCCGTTTCCAGGTTCCGAAGCTTTTCCGATTCGGCGTAGAAGGGATCGAAGTTGTCGAGCCCGACCACCGAACGGCCCTCGGCGAGCAGACGCTCAACGAGCGTCGAGCCGATGAATCCCGCGGCTCCGGTGACGAGCACACGTTCGGGTCGCGTCACCGGGAGTCGCCCTGCCCCCGCCGCCGCCCCGTCGCGCGCTCCAGCTGCTCGAGGTCGGCTTCGACCATGATGCGCATCAACTCATCGAAGCGGGTCCGCACCGACCAGCCCAACTCTTCTCGCGCCTTGGTGGGGTCCGCCAGTAGGGTGTCGACCTCGGCGGGCCGCATCAGACCCTGATCGATGCGCACGAAATCCTGCGGGTCGAGTCCCACGTGATCGAATGCAAACTCGTAACACTCACGTACCGAATGCTGCACACCGGTTCCGATGACGTAGTCCGAAGGCTCGGGGCGCTGAAGCATCTTCCAGATTGCCTCGACGTATTCCTTCGCGTAACCCCAGTCGCGCTTTGCATCGACGTTGCCCAGGCGGAGCTCGTCCTGCAGGCCCAGCTTGATCTTGGCGACGGATTCACTCACCTTGCGCGTCACGAACTCACGTCCCCGCCGCGGTGACTCGTGGTTGAACAGGATCCCCGAGACGGCGTAGAGGTCGTAGCTCTCGCGATAGTTGACGGTGATCCAGTGGCCGTAGACCTTGGCCACAGCGTACGGACTGCGGGGATGGAACGGCGTCGTCTCGTTCTGGGGCGTCACGCGCACCTTGCCGAACATCTCCGAGCTCGACGCCTGGTAGAATCGGATCGACGGATCCACCAGCCGGACGGCGTCCAGCATCCGGGTCACGCCGATGGCCGTGCACTCCCCGGTGAGCGAGGGCTGGTGCCAGCTGGTGGGAACGAAGCTCTGAGCTGCAAGGTTGTAGACCTCGGACGGACGGACATCCCGGATGGAATTGACCAGCGAACTCTGGTCCAGCAGGTCGGCCTGGTGGAGCTGGATCCGGTCCCGTAGGTGGGAGATGCGCTCGAAGGTCTCGGTACTCGATCGGCGCACCGTGCCGTGGACCTCATAGCCCTTTTCCAGCAGCAACTCGGCGAGATACGAGCCGTCCTGGCCGGTGATGCCGGTGATGAGAGCGACGCCCGAGCTCACGGCTGCTCCTCTTCCGCGTTCGCTGCGGACTGGGACGACGGCAGCTCTTCCGAAGCGCTGAGCGAGAGCACCCCCATGTTGTGGAGCAACCGCAGGGTCAGGATCACCACGAAGACGAGACAGGGCCCGGCAACGTAGCCGTGAAGACCGGTGAAGGACACCGCGATCAACGAGAAACAGGCCGTGAGGAAGTAGAATTGCAGCACGGCCGCCCGGGGCGACCCCTGCCGGTCCAGCAGCCGATGATGGATGTGCAGCCGGTCCCCGGTGAACAGCGGCTTGCCGGTCCGGAGGCGCCGCAGGATCGAGAGACCGGTGTCCAGGATCGGAACCGCCAGCGCCAACAACGGCACGACAAAGGTGATGACCGTGACCTGGCGGTAGCCCTCCAGGGCCAGGAGCGACAGCGAATAGCCGATGAAGAGCGCGCCCGTATCGCCGAGAAAGATCCGGGCCGGTGGGAAGTTGTAGGGCAGGAAGCCCAGCAGTCCGCCCAGCAACGCGACGCCCATGACGGCGCCGAAGATCTGACCCGCCTGGACCAGGATGACGGTGAGCGTGATGCAGATGATCGCACCGACGCCGGTCGCCAGCCCGTCGAGACCGTCGACGAGATTGATGGCGTTCGTGACGCCGACGATCCACAGCACCGAAACCACCCATACCATCACCTGGGGCAGGAGAAAGGTCGTCCCGGAGATGGGCTCGGTGATGTGCCCGAGCTTGTAGCCAGCACCGACCGCGATGAGGGCGGCCAGGAACTGGCCGCCGAACTTGGTCATCGCCCCCAGGCCCACACGGTCATCGAGAATTCCGACGGCGAGGATGATGCCGGCGCCGGTCACGAAGCCGACCAGATGTGAAGGCAGCACTGGCAGATCGCCCAGCACGAAGCCGGTTCCCAGAGCGGCAAAGAAGCCGATCGCAACCGCCACACCGCCAAGCAGGGGGATGCCCGGACGGTGGGCCACCGAGCGCTCGCTCGGTTGGTCCACGAAGCCCAGGGCCCTCGCCAGCCGGGCGACCGGGGGCGTCACCACGGCCGAGACGCCGAGGCCTACCGCCAGCGGAATTGCGATCTGGATCGCGTCCATGGCTCCGATGTTTAGCGCTCTAGACGATCGCGCCGAATCTGTTTTGCAGCCGAGGCCGCCCCCGGGGGGAATTAGCTCGAATAGCCGTAACGACCCTGCTCCACACGCACGCCGTTGAGCACCAGGCCCAGAATCTTGCCCCGGTCGAGCACCTCGAGCGCGGCCTCGACGTCGTGCTGGGCCGTCGAATCGGCCCGCACGATCATGACGATGCCGTCGCAGATTTCAGCCACGGCCTTTGCGTCGGGCACACCCAGCACCGCCGGCGTGTCGAGCACGATCCGGTCGTAACGCTCAACCAGCTCATCGAGCAGCTTGCGCATGGCCATCGATCCGAGCAGCTCGGAAGGATTCGTCGGTCGTCCCCGCACGGCCAGCACGTCGAGCTGGGTCCCTCCGATGGCTTCGATCGCCTGGTCCGCAGTCGCCTCGCCGGTCAGGACCTCGGCCAGACCGAGTTCGGGCCGGATCCCCATGGCCGTGTGGATCTTGGGCTTGCGCATGTCACAGTCGATCAACAGAACCCGCCGGTCGACGCTGAGCGCAGTCACCATCGCCAGGTTCACGGCCGCGGTGGTCTTGCCGTCGCCGGCCAGCGGGCTGCAGATCGTGATGGTCTTCAGCTGGCGCTGGCCCGCCATGGCGTCGATGCGGGCGCGCAGGGCCCGAAACTGCTCGGCCACGTACGAGTCCGGCTGAAGCATCGAGATGCGCCGCTTGTTCGAGTCGCTCGCACGTTCGCGGGAGTGTCGGCTTGGCCTCACCTTTTCGAGAATCTGTTCGGTTCGCTTCGTCGGCTCGGGCGTGGAAGGCGCGTCCAGCGGTGCCGCCGGCGACGTCGTGTCGCCC
>SMWR01000102.1 GCA_004356735.1 Deltaproteobacteria bacterium | reverse complement strand
CGACGACGATGGCTACCTGATCCAATGGCGGCGGGCCTGGGTGCCGTCGAACACCCTCTCCTGTCTCTACGGCATCACTCAGGACATCATCGATCGATCGGCCCTCGGCGCCGAAGTGGGTTCCTGCGCCGCAAGGTGCGCACCGAGCGGCGTTCGGGACTGCCGATCGAACGCCCCCTGATCTATTATCCCAAGCGCGCCTGGAATGCCGTCGCCACCAACGCGGCGTTGCTTGGGTATGGCCTGCGCATGTGGGCCCTGGCCAAGCGGATCCAGTACGACCCCGCGACACGCAACTACACGGACGCCGCACTGGCGCCTGCGCCCGATGACGAGCTGGAACTGCTGAAACCCCTGGCGGCCGCACCGGCATCCACTCGGATCGAGCGCGGGAGCGGGCCGCTTCAGACCGCGCCGTAGAATTTCGGCGCGGTGATCAGGCGGCTGGACGACTCGTCAATCGATCAGACCGGTCGCTCGCCGATGATCGTAGCGCGCTCCATGATGCGCCTGGCGGGCCAGTAATCCGAGGCCGCGTAGTGCTGCACGGCACGGTTGTCCCAGAAGGCGACGCTGTTCTTCTCCCAGTGGAAGCGGCACTGGTACTCGGGAACGGATGCTTCGCGACACAGCCGCTCGATCAGCACGTCGCTCTCAGCCACATCCATGCCCACGATGTGACTGGTGAAGATGCGGTTCACGTAGAGGATCTTCGCACCGGTCACGGGGTGGGTTCGCACCACCGGATGATGGGCTGGCGGGTACTCTTTCTGGCGTTCCGCTCGGGTCTCCGCGTCCATCATTGCGCCGAACGACTGCGTGAAGTCATGGACGGCCACAGCGCCGTCGATCCGCTGCTTGAGGTCGTCGGGTAGCCCCTCGTAGGCGGCGTTCATGTCGGCGAAGAGCGTGTCGCCCCCCACCGGCGGCACTTCGACCGCTCGCAGCACGGAGCCCAGCGAAGGCACCTCGCGCCAGCTGACGTCGCTGTGCCACTGATTCTCTACGCCGACCGTCTCGTCGTCCTTGGCGAAACGGATGACCCGGCTGTCGCCTTCCTTGGCCGGAAGGAAGGGGTGATCCTCCAACTCGCCCCAGCGCTCCGCGAAAGTGACGTGCTGTTCGCTCGTGAGACCCTGATCCCGAAAGAAGAGCACCTTGAACGCGCAGAACGCATCTTGGAGCTCGGCGAACGTCTGCTCGTCGAGCTCACGCAGATCGATGCCCCGCACTTCGGCGCCCAACACAGGCGAGAGGGGAGCAACGTCGAAGTTCTCATAGCGCTTGGCCGCGAGCCTCTCCGTGTGCGGCTTCAGGAAGCGGCGGGGTCCGAAGTGGTGGCCACTCAAATCCATGCTGTTCTCCTCGGCCGAACAGGATAGCGGACAGCGGTCAGCCGGCTGAGTCGAGGGAGAACCCCTCGTATCCCTTCTCCGCGACTTCGTTGCACTTCTGCACGTAGGGCGGAAAGCCCAGATAGGGCATGAAGACGCGGGGCTTGCCCGGCACGTTTGCGCCGAGGTACCAGGAGTTGCAGGTGGGGAACAGGGTCCCGTTCGCCACCTCGTTCACGTGCGCGACCCAGGCGTCCTGTGCCTCCTCGGTCGCCTCGATGCAAGCGTAGTCGTGCTCTCGCATGTATTCGACGCAGTCCGCGATCCAGTTCACGTGTTGCTCGATGGAGGGAATCATGTTCGACAGGACGGAGGGGCTGCCGGGGCCGGTGATGGTGAAGAAGTTCGGAAAGCCGGCGACGCCGAGGCCCAGGTACGTTCGCGGCCCCTCTGCCCATTTCTCGCGGAGCGTCATGCCGCCACGGCCCCGGATGTCGATGCTGAGCAGCGCCCCCGTCATGGCATCGAAGCCCGTGGCAAAGACGATGGCATCGAGCTCGTACTCCTCTCCGTTCGCACGGATCCCATTACGTGTGATCTCTTCGATCGGCGCTTTGCTGACGTCGACCAGGGTTACGTTGGGTCGGTTGAAGGTTTCGAAGTAGCCGGTATCAACGCACAGTCGCTTGCAGCCGACGACCAGGTCGGGTGACAACAGCTCCGCAACGGCCGCGTCCTTCACCGTCTCGCGAATTTTCTGGCGCAGAAATTTCGCCGCGGTGTCGTTGGCTTCCCGGTCGATGAGCAGATCCGAAAAGGCTGCCACGAAGCCGAGTCCGCCGGTGGCCCAGCGTTCGTCGTACTCGCTCTGCCGCTGCTCGGACGTCGACTCCAGGGCCTTGGCGAGATTGAGCTTGAACCCGGCACCGAAGGGCAGCTGGCTGTTTCGTTCGCGGAAGCCAGCGATGTCCGCCTTGAACTCACGCACCCGTTCCGGATCGAGGGGACCGTTGTGTGCGGGCACCGAGTAGTTCGCAGTCCGCTGGAAGACGGTGAGGTGACTCGCCTCCTGTGCGATCAGCGGAATCGACTGGATCGCGGAAGAACCGGTCCCGATCATGCCCACCCGTTGGTCTGTAAAGTCGACACCTTCATGGGGCCAGCGACCGGTGTGGAACCAGGAGCCCTTGAAGCTGTCCAGACCCTTGAAGTCGGGCGTGTTCATCGAGGACAGGCAGCCCGTCGCCATGATGCAGAACTGCGCTGACACCACGCCGCGATCGGTTTCCACGCTCCAGCGTCCCGTCGTCTCGTCGAAGGTCGCCGAATTCACTCGGGTGTTCAGCTCGACGTGCGGCAGGAGATCGAAGCGCTCCGCGACGTGCTCGACATAGCGAAGAATCTCAGGCTGGGTGGCATAGCGCTCGCTCCACTCCCAGTCTCGTTGAAGCTCTTCCGAGAACTGGTACGAGTACTCGATGCTCTCGATGTCGCAGCGCGCGCCCGGGTAGCGGTTCCAGAACCAGGTTCCGCCGATGCCGCTGCCCGCCTCGTAGGCAATCGCCTCGAGCCCGGCCGACCGCAGGCGGTGGAGCATGTAGAGCCCGGCGAACCCGGCGCCGACGATCAGGACATCCAGCTCTCCGAGTCGTTCACTCTCGCTTGGCTTGGCTCGTGCTCGATCCGGCATGCCTCGGCCTCTCTGGGTAGACGTGTGACGATACCGGACCCGGGCCGAGGAGACCCTTGTCCACCCCACCCGATGCTGAAGAGGACCTTCGGACATGCTGAGGGGCGTGCCCAGCTCTTCGTTGTGTCGACCTGCCGGGCAGCCTCACCGCCTTCCGGTCGAAAGATGGGCATTCCCTCTCCATCCAGCCGGTCTCATCACGTAGACTTCGAGGCGGATGCGCTGCGCGTCGGGAGGGAAACGCATGGAATCCAACACTCCGGAATCGACCGTTCAGGTCTTGTCCACCGCTGCGCAGCTCGTCGTGCCGCGCCACGCGGATGCTGGCGCGCTTTGGCTGAGTGCGGCCAAACTCCACGAACTGACCGGCTGGCAGCTCAAGCCCGAGGGGCTCTGCAAGGACGACGCCTGCGTTCCGCTCCCGAAGGGCGAGGAACCGATCATCGAGGCAGGCCGCGTCTGTGCGTCGCGGCTCTGGGAACGTCTGGAACGGCCCATGCTTCACGATGCCGCTCGCTCGGTCTGGTTCCTGGGCGAAGACGCCAAGGAGCGCGCGCGCCAGCTGGCCTCTCTCGAGGCTCCCGACTTCACGCTGCCCGACATCGAGGGCAAGCTTCACAGCCTTTCCGACTTTCGCGGACAGAAGGTCCTGCTTGCGACCTGGGCATCCTGGTGAGGCTGCCGCCTGGACCTGCCCGTGTGGCAGGCATTGTTCGAAGAGCTTCAGGACCAGGGGTTCATGGTCGTCACTGTTGCCATGGACAGCCGTGGTGTCGACGCGGTGCGTGGACCGATCCAGCGTGCGAAGACGACCTATACCTCGCTCGTCGATCGCGACCACGTCGTGGCCGAGCTCTACAACATGGTCAACGTGCCGCAAGCGGTCTGGATCGACGAGTCCGGCAAGATCGTGCGCCCCACCGAAGTCTCGGGCTTCCAAGTGAGCTTCAACCTGCGCAAGGTCCAGCGCACGCGCAGGCGCTACCTCGACGCCATCCGCGACTGGGTCGAGAAGGGTCACGAGAGCGAGCACGTTTTCTCGGAAGCCGAGGCCCGCGATCACCTGTCCCCGTTTACCGCGGAGATCGCCCTCGCACACGCCAACTTCCACCTCGGTCGGTACCTGTGGGAGCGAGGCGATCGCAGCGAAGCAGCGCGCTTCCTCTGCAACGCCGTCGAGCTTCACCCGGACTCCTGGAACTTCTTCCGCCAGATGAAGAACCTGGAACACATCCTGGGCTCGGGCGGACCCGCCTTCTTGCTCCGCGCCCGGCGCCGCAGCAAGCAGGGACAGGCGTACTACGAGCTGCCCGACATGGCCATGCTGCGCGAGAGCTAGTCCGCGCGCGCCGTCCAGCGCTGAGCCCTCACATCGCCCTCCCCGGGGGCATCGCTCGAGGCATCGGCGTGTGCCTCAGGTGACAAGAGTTGTGCCAAAATGGGGCGGTGGAACTCCAGCACAAGATCGTCGTCGTAACCGGCGCCGCCAGCGGCATCGGCAAGGCCCTGGCCACCCGCTTCAAGGCCGAGGGAGCGAAGCAGATCGTGGCCGTCGACCTCAACGAACCCGGTGCCCAGGCCACCGCGGACGAACTGGGATGCATCGCCATGGCGGCCGACGTATCCAGCGAAGCCGACATCGCCGGCGTGATCGAGCGAACCGAAGCCGAGGTCGGCCCGATCGACCTCTTCTGCTCCAACGCCGGTATCGGCGCCGGCCCCGATCTCCAGGCGCCCAACGAAGATTGGCAGAGAAGCTGGGACGTGAACGTGATGGCCCACGTCTACGCGGCACGGCACCTGGTGCCGAGGATGGTCGCCCGCGGCGGGGGCTACTTCCTCAACACGGCGTCCGCGGCCGGCCTGCTGAATCAGATCGGAGTCGCCGCCTACGGCGTGACCAAGCACGCGGCCGTGGGCTTCGGCGAGTGGCTGGCCATCACGCACGGGCACGAGGGCATCAAGGTGTCCTTGCTGTGTCCGCAGGCCGTTCGCACCGCGATGACGGCAGAGGACAACATCGCGTCGCAGGCGGCGGCGGGGGACGGCATGATGGAGCCCGACGTGCTTGCGGATTTCGTCGTCGAAGGGCTGCGCGATGAGCGCTTCCTGATCCTGCCGCACCCCGAAGTGCTGAAGTACATGCAGCACAAGACGGGAGACTACGACCGCTGGATCCGCGGCATGAACCGCCTGCACCAGCGACTGACGGACGCCGGCTAGAGCTCTCCCGGGTGCACGGCGATGTTGAGCTGACCGGCGAGGCCGGCTTCCCGGCGGGCCTCGATCTCGTGGAACTCGGGGCTCTGAGCCACGCCAGCGACGCCGATCGTCCGGAATCAGGCGCCGAGCTTGCGGGCGAACAACATCGCGCTGCGCGCGATCGGGGCAACACCGCCTTTTCCGATTGCATTGACGTTGGCCGCGGTGCCGTCTCGGACCCGGCCGACGATTCCCTGGAGGATGGCGGCCGAACGGAAGAGGTGGAAGGCGAAGTAGAAGTCGAGGTCGCTGACACAAGCTCGGCCGGTGTGGCGGCAATACGCGTCGACGGTCTCCTCCACGGTCAGAACGCCGCGGCTGCGAAGCTCTGCGTCGTCGAGGCTCGCGAATGGACTCATCGGGATCTGGCGCGCGGAGAGCGCATAGGTCAGATCCGCGAGCGGGTGGCCCAGGGTCGAAAGCTCCCAGTCGAGCACGGCGACGATGCGGGGCTCGGTTGGATGAATCACGAGATTGTCGAGCTTGAAATCGCCGTGGACGATGCCGACCGAGTCGTCCTCAGGAACGTGCTCGGGCAGCCATTCCATCAGTCGCTCCATCGCGCCGATCTCTTCCGTCTCGGAAGCTCGGTACTGCTTCGTCCAGCGGCCGATCTGGCGGGCATAGTAGTTGCCGGGGCGGCCGAATTCTGCGAGCCCGATCGCTTCGAAGTCCACCGCGTGGAGGCGGGTCATCGTCTCGATGAACGAGTCGGAGATCGCACGGCGCTCATCGGGCGACTGCTCGGGCATCAGCGGATCCCACAACACGCGCCCTTCGACCCGTTCCATCACATAGAAGGATGTGCCGATCACGTCTGGGTCCTCGCAGAGGACGTGAGCCTTGGGCACCGCGTAGCCGACCCGGTTGAGCGCCGAGATCACGCGATACTCGCGATCGACGGCATGGGCCGACGGCAACAGCTTGCCGGGAGGCTTGCGCCGCATCACGTAGCGACCGCCAGGACACGAGAGCGCGTAGGTGGGGTTCGACTGTCCTCCCTTGAACTGGCTCACGTCGAGGGGGCGCCGAAATCCGGGCAACCGATCCGAGAGGAAGTCCTCGAGGCGGCCCACCTCGAACCGGTGCTTCTCCCGGACCTCGCCGGTGCCACTGTAGAGGCTGCTCGGATCACTTGCGGTCATGAGATGAAACTCCGACGGATTCGAGGACCGACTGTACGGGAAAGGATATGGATCCCTCCACGGTAGACAACAACCCTTTTTCTAGACGCTTCGTCGTAGGATTCTAGACGCTTCGTCGTCGAAAACCGGATGCTTCGTCGAAGCAGACAGCCTGAGACCGACAACCCCGGCCCCTTCACCGATCGCATGGGGCTCCGGCCCCAGCCCGACGCCGCGCCCAACTGGTAGGATCCCACCATGGAAACGATCGATCGGGAGTTCGTCTCGTGCGTCTCGCCCACGGCGGGCCGAAACGGTGCTGGCTACCTGCCGTGCCAGGGCCTCTACCACACGCCGAAGGGCGAGCGTCCGAAGACCGCCTGCATCGCCAGCCACTACAACGTGGATTTCAGCGAACACTATCTGGGCGAGTTCCTGGCGAAGCGCGGCTACGGCTTCCTGGGCTGGAACACCCGCTTCCGAGGCAACGAAACCTACTTCATGCTCGAGCACGCACTGATCGACATCGGGGTGGGCGTGCGCTGGCTGCGCGAAGAGGCCGGCATCGAGCGAGTCGTCCTGATCGGCAATTCAGGTGGCGGATCGCTGATGGGCGCCTACCAGTCCCAGGCCGTGGAACCGGACCTCGAACCCGTCGCGGGCGGCAGCCTACCCGAAGCGGCAGGTCAGCTGATTCCGGCCGATCTCTACATTTCCCTCAATGCTCATCTGGGCCGGCCCGAGGTCCTGACCGCGTGGATGGACCCGTCGGTCGTCGACGAGAACGACCCGGCCTCCGTCGACTCGGAACTCGACATGTACGCGCCCCAGAACGGCCCGCCGTATTCACCCGAATTCGTGGCGCGCTACCGCGCCGCCCAGCAGGCGCGCAACCATCGCATTACCGCCTGGGTGCACTCTGAGCTCGAGCGCCTCGCCGGCCACAAGATGTTCGACCGGGTCTTCACCATGGCGCGAACCTGGGCCGACCTGCGCCTGATGGACGGCACACTGGACCCGTCGGACCGGCCGCTGGGAGTCTGTTACGCCGGCGACCCGCGCTGGGCGAACTACAGCCCGTTCGGCATCGGTCACGCGAATTGCCTGCGGAGCTGGCTCTCGATGTGGAGCCTGGAGACTTCCCAATGCCAGGGCCGGCCCCATCTGGAAAAGATTCGGGTTCCTTCCCTCGTGATCCAGAGCATGGCCGACACGGGCGTCTTCCCCAGCGACGCAAAGACCATCCACCACCACCTGGCGTCGGCGGACAAGCGCCTCGAGTTCATCGCAGGCGACCACTACCTTCAGGATCCGCCCGACGCGCGAGACAAGCTCGCCGATCGAATCGTCGGCTGGCTGGAAGAACACCCACTCTGATCGGGGTCACTCCGGATCGGAGCTTAGAGGAGCCGCATCACGGATCTCTCGCGAAGAAGAGCCAGTTCGATTCGTCTTCTTCGGCGATGGGATTGTAGAAGCTCACCGGCTCGACACGCACCTCGCCGAAGACCCGACGAAGCGCGTCGGCGAACGG
>SMWR01000101.1 GCA_004356735.1 Deltaproteobacteria bacterium | reverse complement strand
CCTGTACCCGTTCCTCGTCGGGATCATCCGATTTCGTGGAGCCCACGAGCGGCTTTGAACCGCTGACCTCGTCCTTACCAAGGACGCGCTCTACCCCTGAGCTACGTGGGCTGGATTCTCGAGCGCGAGTGGAGCGGGAAACGGGATTCGAACCCGCGACCCCGAGCTTGGAAGGCTCGTGCTCTAGCCAACTGAGCTATTCCCGCCCACCAAGAAGCCTCGCCCTTCCAACTCGTCGCCAGGAACCACGTAATTGCTGTTGTACGATCGACCCCTCGTTGATCAATGACTTCAAATTGCGTCGCAGCCCGTGGTGGAGAGGGGAGGATTCGAACCTCCGAAGGCATAGCCAGCAGATTTACAGTCTGCCCCGTTTGACCGCTTCGGTACCTCTCCATCCAATCCGGAACCATCGAAGAAAAGCGTGACGTTCCCCCTTCCTCCCTGCCTCTGAATCGAAGCGAGACGCTCCGACGCAGCGCATGGAAGTTGAGACACCACACGATTAAGTTTTTTTTGGGGTCGCCCCGACCGAACCCCGCCGCCGTGTTTTCGAACCGCCTTCCCGAATCGCGCCTTTCGGGTTTGCACCCATCGCCGTCCACACTTCCGCTGGAGCTGGCGATGGGACTCGAACCCGCAACCTGCTGATTACAAATCAGCTGCTCTACCCGTTGAGCTACGCCAGCCAGGAGTCGTGGAATCGAGTGACTCTAGCCCGAGCGTAACCCCTCGGCAATGCTCGGTTAGCCCCTATTCTGCCGGTTCCTGATGCAGACTGCCCGAAGCGGATTCCCGAGCCAGGTGGGCCCGGCGCTGGAGTTCGAAGAGGACGACCGAGGCGGCGCTGGCCACGTTGAGGGAGGCAACCCGGCCTCCCATGGGGATCCGCACCCGGTGATCCACCCGCTTCTGCGTGCCGGGGCGAAGGCCCACACCCTCGGCGCCCAGCACCACCACCCGATGTCCAGCCACCACCCGATCGGGCAGGCTGAAGAGGTCCTCGCCCTCCTCCGGATCGCAGCCGAACACCCAGAAGCCTTTTTCTTTGAGGGTGTTGAGCGCTCTCCCGAGATTCGGCACCCGTGCGACCGGTAGCCATTCGATGGCGCCAGCGCTGGCCCGAGACACGGCGGCACCCAACGGTGGAGCCCGGCGTTCGGTCAGGAGCAGGCCCTGCGCACCCGCGGCATCGGCCACCCGAGCGATGCTCCCAACATTCTGAGGGTCTTCGACCCCGTCCAGGGCAACGATCAGCCCGGGGCGATCCGATGCTCCGGCAATCAGCTCTTCGAGCGTCGTCTGCGGCAGCGGACCGACCTCGAGCTTCAGACCCTGGTTGCGGGGCTCGGCGGGGTCGCTGGCAGAGGCACCGGACGGCATCTCTTGCACCGGAACCCCGGCGCCTCGGGCCGCCTCCAGCACCGCCTCGGAAGCCGATCCCGGCTGGACCGTCAGGCGCAAGAGCTTGCGACGGCGCGCCCGCAGGGCTTCGAGGACCGAGTGGATCCCCGTGAGAAGGACCGGTTCGTCTCCAGCCCCGCTCCGCCGCCCGCGGCCGCGACCCGTTTCACGCCGATCGACGGGCAAGGCCCTCTTCGATCTCCCCGACGAGCACGCGGGCCACCACACGGGGGTCCTCGGCCCGGACCACGGGTCTCCCCACCACGAGCAGGTCCGAGCCCGCCTCGATGGCGGCAGCGGCGCCGGCGGTTCGCGCCTGGTCGTCAGCCGGCCAGCTCTTGGGTCGAACACCCGGTGTCACGATCCGAAGGCCGGCGCCGGCGCGCGCCCGCACCCCGGCCGCTTCCCGGGGCGATGCCACGATTCCGTCGAGTCCCGCGCTCAAGGCCAGATCGACCATGCGGGCCACCTGGTCCTCGACCGCGTCCGCGGCCACCCCAATCTCCTTCAGGTCTGCAGGCGACAAGCTCGTCAGCACCGTCACCGCAACGATCAACGGGCGTTCGGCGCCGCTGCGCTCGGCGGATTCGGACGCCGAGTCCCGAGCGGCCCGCAGCATCTCGACCCCACCCGATGCATGGACGGTCAGCATCGAGACGCCGTGCGTCGTGGCGGCGGCGACGGCGCCCGCCACCGTGTTCGGAATGTCGTGGAACTTGAGATCCAGAAAGACGCGGGCCTCCCGCCTCGCGCACGCGATCGCAGCCGGGCCCGCAACCCCGAAGAGCTGGGAACCCACCTTGAGCCACCCCGGGACAGCCCCGAGCCGGGCGATCAGGGACTCGGCCTCAGACAGACTGGGAACGTCCAGGGCGATGGCGAGACGGTCGCGCGCCGCCATTTCGAGGGCCTCGGGCATGGGATGATCTTAGCGGGTGGGCGACCCACGGCCTGATCCAAGGCGAGCCGGGCAGCCGGGCGCCAGGCCCGTCTTGGGTCAGGCTGCTAGATCGTGTTTCGGAGCGATTCGATGCCCTCGAGGAACTGCTCGGGGTCGTCGATGCCGGGGTGATTGACCAGCTCGAACTCGAGATAGGACACGAGCTCTCCGAAGGCCAGGGAGACTTCGCGCTCGCGGTCACCGGGAAAGCGAAGCGCGCGCTCGATCACGGCCTCGGGATCGAGCGTCCCGCCCCGACCGATCTCGAGACCCGACAGAAGCTCTGGGAAGCGGCGCGCGCCTTCCTTGATGACCCGTTCCAGTCGCAGGCGCAGGCCTTCGGGGCCTTCAACGGCCACGATCGGCGCCGCCAGCTCCGAGAGAAGCTTGATATGGGTCATGACCGCGCTGCGAACCGCTTCGGAATCACCCTGGCGGAGATCTGCGTCCGTCGGCTGTGAAGCGTCGGGCTCGCTGATTCGCAGTGCCCCGATCAGACGGAGGTGATGGACCGTGCGTGTCACCGACAAGGGATCGAGCTCGACGCTGCGACACAGGTCGCCAAACAGCGTGTTCGCCCGGACGGCGCCGAAGACGGCTCGTTCCGTTCCGTTGAGGTCGGCGCCGGCTCCCTCCACGCGGGCGATTTCGACCCTCGGATCTTCGAGCCAGGCGAGCAGCTTCAGCAGCTCGTCGCGCCGACGCAGCCCCTCGGCAATCAGGCGGCGAGTGGGTAGCGAGAGGCGCATGACGTTGTCGGGCCGCACCTCGCCCTCCCAGAACAGCACGGTCCCCGCGCCATAGGAAAAGAGGGTTCGGACGATCTCCTCGACCTGGGACTTCACCCCGTTCCAGATCTCTTGCGGAGTCAGGAAACCGCGCTCTACCAGCACCTTTCCGAAATGGGCGGGCGGCCTGTAGAGACGCTTGGCTTCCCGATGCTGCTCGAGGCTGATGACACCGCTGCGCAGCAGACATTCACCGAGGCGATCGACTACCTGATTCGAGGTTGCAAACACGACCTCGCCACGATGCAGGTAGACCGTCTTTTCGTGGTCGCCGTTTTCAAAGAACAGGAAGCCGGACTTCGTCGCCGCGTGGATCATGTAGAGCAGATCGGCGATCGGAAAGGCGCGGACGTCGGCGTTCAGGACCAGATCGCGATCCCAGGGAAAGGGCGTGGAGCCGGGGCGCGAGCAATCGAGCGTGATCGCGCGCGAGCTTTTCGCCAACAGGCGGATGGACGTCTCCTCATCGAGGCCCAGCGCTTGCCGCTGTTCCGGTGTGATCAGCGGCTCCCCGCCGATCCCGTGTTGCGCCATCGAGCCCCCTCCAATTGCGCCCCACCACCCGGCCCCGGGCGGCATTGAGCGAGCTATCCCGGCTTCTTTTCGACCTCTCCTGCACTTCCCTTGAGCCCTCCGCAGAGACCTGTTGCGTGTCGCCAGAACTCGCCAGCACTCGAGAGCGCCTAGGTCTCTGTGGCACATCCCCCCCGCGAACGGAATCTTCCGCTCAAGCCGCACCTGCGGAGTTGCCGATGAGTTGCGCCAGGGGGGTGAGCCATGCACGACGACGAAGTCAACCGACGCCGGCATCCAAGGGTTGAAACGACTCTTCCGGTGCGGATTTCCACGATCGAGCCCGAGCGCGACCCCTGGACCGGTCGCCCTTTCTTCCGCGCCACCCAGGAAACCTGCGCCAACGTATCCCGTGGAGGCGCCTTCGTGATGACGCGAGAGCCCCTGACGCCGGGACGACGGGTCCTTGTGGAGATCGGACTGCCGGGCGGCGAGCCCGTGGAGACCATCGGCCGGGTGGCATGGACCAAGCGCGTGATGGCGCCCCGCAAGCGTGACGAACTGGCTGGAATCGGGATCGAGTTCCTGGGCGGCGCATCGGATCAGCTCAAATTGCTCGAGGAATTCATCCGCAAACAGGAAGACAGCTGATGGGCGCTTGCCGGGGGCTTCGACGAGAGGCTATCCTCCTGCCCTACTCATGAAGCCGCACGGGACGTACAAGATCACCAACCGCGGTCGAGGGACCGACGCACTGCTCGATCCGCTCTCGCGTAGCGAAATCCGGTCCCAGCGCATTCTGCAATCTCTTCGCCAGGAGATTCTCGAAGGCGGAGACGGCCGCTGCCTCCGGATCCGGCAGATCTTCCGAACACCGCGCGAAATCTATCGTCTGGAGCTGGAGTTGCCGGAGCTCGGTTATATGCGAACCACCCTGCTCGACCGTGACGCCCTCGACCAACTGCTGGAAGCCGACGAAATCCGCGCCCTCGCCCACACCGTCCACCTCGAAGAGTAGAAGTGTCCCTGGACCCAAGCCCGCCAGCGGCGGGCGAGCCGTCCGAAGGACGGCCACCTCTCATCGAGCCGGACCCACACACAGTCCGCGGCCCCAAGCCCGCCAAAGGCGGGCGAGCCGTCCGAAGGACGGCCACCTCTCATCGAGCCGGACCCGCACGCAGTCCGCGGCCCCAAGCCCGCCAAAGGCGGGCGAGCCGTCCGAAGGACGGCCGTGCCCGGGGCAGGACTCGAACCTGCACGGCCCTAAGCCAGGCGATTTTAAGTCGCCCGCGTCTACCCATTTCGCCACCCGGGCTTGGGTCCAAAGCAGTTTATACTCGGAATTCAAGTTAGGGAGAATCAGACCCGTGTTCCACGGCCACCGGATCGTGGTGGTCATGCCCGCCTACAACGCGGCCAAGACCATCGAAAAGACCTATCGCGAGATCCCGCTCGATCTCGTGGACGACGTGCTCGTCACCGATGATGCCAGCGGTGACAAGACCGTGGAAGTCGCTCAGCAGCTGGGACTCCGTACGATCGTCCACAAGCAGAATCGCGGTTACGGCGGAAACCAGAAGACCTGTTATACCGAGGCCCTCCGCCTCGGCGCCGACGTGATCATCATGCTCCATCCCGACTACCAGTACACGCCGACCCTGCTGCCCGCGATGATTGGACTGATCACCGACGGCCCCTTTGACGTCGTGCTGGGCTCGCGCGTTCTCGGCGGACGCGCGCTGTCCGGCGGCATGCCCATCTATAAATACGTTGCGAACCGCTGCTTGACCTTGGTCGAGAACTGGCTGCTCGGCGCCAAGCTCTCCGAATACCACACGGGTTACCGCGCATTCTCGCGCCGCGTGCTCGAATCGCTGCCGCTGCTCGAGAACTCGGACGATTTCGTCTTCGACAACCAGATGCTGGCCCAGATCCTGCTCGGCGGCTTCGAGATCGGCGAGGTGAGCTGCCCGGCCGCGTACTTCGAAGAAGCCTCCTCGATCAACTTCCGCCGTTCCGTGCGATATGGATTCGGGGTGATCAAGGTTTCGCTCCAAGGCTTCCTGCACCGCAAAGGCTTGATCCGATCACGCCTCTTCGATCCGAACGGCCGCCGCCTCGACCCCCAATCGGGATCCGAGAACATCTCGGTCTTTCCGGTCCCCTGACCGGGATACTGCTGACAGGACTCGAAAGCGGGCGGTAGTATCCGGTCGATCCGGGGACGCCGGGGGGAGCCGTGGACATCGACACCGCTGCGCGGCGCTGGCGCAGCTGGCTCGGAGCAGCGCTGGTGGCGGTTCCGATCGCGGGCTATTTCGCCCTGCTGTCAACCGCCTCGGTCGAAGTCCCCTACCTCGATGACTACGACGCGGTCGTCGACTTCCTGCTGCGGACCCTGGACGAGGACACTGCCAGCGCGCGGCTGGGCCGGCTGCTGCTGCTGCACAACGAACATCCGATGCTGACCCTGCGGGTCGCCGTCCTGGGCACCTTTGCCATCACAGGCGGCATCAACTTTGGCGCACTGAACGCGCTCGGTGGATTGCTGCTGGTGGGACTGCTCGCTGCAATGTTCGCCGCGTCGACACCTGACACGCCGCCGGCCGAAAGGCTGCTTCCGTTCGCACCGGCCGCACTGTTCCTGATCCAGCCGCAATACTGGATGGTGCTGCTGTCTGCGACCACGTCGCTGAGCAGCGTGGCCGTAACGACCTGGGCGGCCGTGACATTCGTCGCACTCGAACGGGACGGCCCCCTGGCGCGCGCCATCGCCATCCTGACGGCTGCCATCGCGACCTTCTCCCTGGCCAACGGCATCCTGGTCCCCTGGCTCGGCGCCGGCGTGCTGCTGCTGCGCGGAAGGCCGCGTGCCGCGCGGATGATGGCGGGTCTCGGGTTGGTACTGACTGCCGCCTTCGCGGCAATCGTGACCGAGAGTCCCGCGCCGAACCTCGCCGCCGTCCTGGCTTCACCGGTCCGGCTGATTCTCTACATCCTCAACTTCGTCGGCGGCTCCGCGGGATTCTCGCGGTTCGGATGGTCCGCGGTCTGTGGTGCGCTGCTGCTGACCAGCGCCGGATTCCTGGTCTGGCAGGGTCTTCCGCGCCGCCGCCCCGCCCTCTTCGCACTCCTGCTCTTCATCCTCGGCAGCATCGGCCTCAACGCAATGGCCCGAGCGCAACAAGGCGCCGGCGCTCCGCTGCTCCAACCCCGCTACAGCTTCTATGGTGCGGTCATCTTGGCGACGACCTATCTCGGTTGGGCCGAGATCTTGCGCCGCCGCAGGTTCGCGCAGCGTGCGTTCGGGGCGACGCTGGCAATCGCCGTCGTCTTCTCGCTCGCCAGCTTCACGATCCACCAACCCGACGTAATGCGGCAATCCCGACGGCTCGATGACGGACTCGACGACTGGCTCACACGGGGCTACAGCGGCCTGCTTCACCTGGATTTCCGCAAGGCCAGCCAGCTGCTGACCAAAGCCTACGACCGGCGGCTGCTCGTCCCGCCACGGCGTTGGTTCAAACAATACGCGGGAGAAGCCATCCAGACCGAACTTCCGGCAGTGGACGGCTCGATTCGGATGCGGATCGAGAGTGTGTACCAGGACGATGACCTGGCGTTCGTGTCGGGCTGGGCCTTCAGCGGAGGCACGGCCCGCAATCAGGAGATCGAAATCGTGCTCCGCTCAGCGCGGGCAATTCGCGTCTTCAGCGCCTACGAAGTGCCAAGGGCCGATCTCACGCACCTGGAGCCGGAGAGGATGGCTTCGGTGTACGGCTCGGGTTTCCGTGCCGTCGTCTCCAAGCGTCGCGTCCCCCCCGGTGAGTATCGAATCGGCATCCTGGTGCGACGCGGCAGCCACGCCTGGCTCAGGTTCAGCAACCGGAAGATCTACGTGGAGAAACGGAGCTAGAGCGGCAGCCGTCACCCACTCTCGAGGTCGGGTCGGACGTCCAGCTGGAAGGTCCAGGCGCTGCGCGGCTGGTCGCTCCACCTGCGGCGAAGCCATCACGACCCACAATCTCGCCGCAAGTGCGCAGACGCCGGAGCCGCGGCCTAGCCGGGCCCGCGACGGGAGGTCCCCGTCCGTCAGGCCCGCGAGATTGCGCGCTCGAAGGCGGCTTCGATGGCCCGGTGTCGCTCGCGAACCTCGTCCAGATAGTCCGGATGCGTGATGACGTAGAGCTCGTTCGCGCGTACGGCATCGAGAATCCGACCCGCAACCTCCCCGGGCGAGAGAATGCGCTCGGACCTTCCCAGCTCATCGACGGCTGCGGCCATGTCGGGCAGCGGTTTCGGCTCCGACCCGTCGCGAAACTCTGCGGGCCGATTGCGCTCGCTCTGGGTGATCCGGGTGGCGACACCGCCGGGACACACGACGGAGACGCCGATCTGGTCACGCTCGAGCTCGACCCGCAGCGACTCGGCGATCGCCACCACGGCAAACTTGCTGGCCGCGTAGGCCGCAAGACCCGAGCCTCCCATCGAAATCAGCCCGTTGATCGAGGCGGTGTTCACGATGTGGGCCTCACCCGGCTGGGCACGCATGCGCGGAACGAAGGCCGCGATGCCGTGGATCACGCCGTGCAGATTGACCGACAGCACCCAGTCCCAGTCGGCCAGTGTCAGCTTCGCGGCGGGCTTGAAGACGATGACACCGGCATTGTTCACCAGCAGATGACAGGCGCCATAGGCGGCGTAGGCCCGTTCGGCCAGCGCTTCGAGCGCCGCCGGGTCACGAACGTCGAGCACCAGCGTCTCGACGTTGCCAGCGCGGCCGCGAATCTCGTCGGCAACCCCATCGAGAGCGGCCGGTTCGACGTCCGACAGAACCACCGACATGCCGGCCTCGCTGCACGCGTGAGCCAGCGCCGCGCCGATCCCGCTGCCCGCCCCCGTAATGACGGCAACCCGCCCTTGCAGTTCCTTCATCATGTCTCCGACGGTTCGAGGTGGAGGGCCCGCATCGAGCCCAGCCGTTGGCGATGTCAGTCCCGGCCGGGCGGCCGGGCCGCCCGCCCGGCCCGATCGGCCCGCGATTCCGGTCGAAAGGGCCGGAATCGCGTCTTCATAACGATATCATCGCCATGCCAGGATTCTGGCCCGGTTCACGCGAGACCCCCCGTGCAGCGCCGTCCGCATCGAATCGACCCGAACCGGCCGCCGGGTGCCCGAAGAACGCCCGCTCTTTCGCAACGTGGAGGTGACGTCGCTCTAGCATGGCGCCGAGACGACTGGAACCGGGCACGCTCTGGCGCCGCGCGGCGAGGCGCTCCAAGCAGGCCCTCGAGCGTGGCGCCCTGCAGCCGATCGCCACCGAGGTGATCGATTTCGTCGAGGACGACATCTGCTTCTCGGTTCGGCTGGTCGGCGGGCTCCCACACAAGCTCGACGCCGGACGCACCCAACGCGCCATCCGTGCGAATCCGTTCCTGCCGGTTGACGCCGCCCTGTTCGTCTCCGACGTGTCCGAGACCCACATCTGCCTGCTCAACAAGTTCTCGGTGCTCGACCACCACCTGCTGATCGTGACTCGCAGCTTCGAGGAGCAGGAGAGCCTGCTCACGTCGAGCGACTTCCGGGCGCTGGCGGCCTGTATGGCCGAGTTCGACGGGCTCGGCTTCTACAACTCGGGACCCGTCGCCGGCGCGAGCCAGCGGCACAAGCACCTCCAGCTCGTGCCGGTTCCGATCGGTGCGGGACCCGATCGCGTGCCCGTCGAAGCGAGACTGCGCGCGGGAACCCTGCCCTTCGAACACGCTGCAAGCCGGGTGGACGGTCGTGACGCCGAGGCCGTCGAGCACGTCTATCACCAGCACATCAAGAGCCTGGGTCTACGCGACCGACGAGAAGCGCCCGCGCCCTACAACTTCTTCACGACCCGAGAGTGGATGGTCACGATTCCGCGCCGGCAGGAGCGGGTCGACGGCATCTCGCTCAACGCCCTGGCTTTCGCCGGCAGCCTGCTGCTTCGCAACCGCTCGCAGCTCGAGGCTCTGCGCCAGTGCGGGGCACTCGATCTGCTGATCCGGGCCGCCGGCCGGGCGGAGCCCGCAGGCGACCTCAGCGACTAGCCGATCCGCCGGTCGTTCCGGCAACCGACCCGGGGCGATCGCGCTACTCGCCCGCGGAGACGCTGCGGAAAGGCTTTTCCGCTAAACGCCGAAGCGCTTCCGAGGCGCGGGGTTGGTTCGCCGTTCGAATCACCCGAGCGGTGATCGAGACCCATTTCACGAGAGGAAACGAGAGCTTGGGGGGGGCTCAATTTTCTGGCCGAGCCAGCGGTGTGGCGCGGAATTTGCTGTGAATCCCACCCAGAAGGGGAGTCGGCTTGCGCGCCGCGTCCGGCGCGATTTTTGTCGACTTGCACCCGGCAATTCTAAGCACCGAGCGACGAAAAACGCGGTGCCAGTGTGGGGCCACTAGCAAGGCTCGGCGATCAGTCCCGCTCGACCACGCGCCAATAGCCAACCGTCATATCGTCATCGGCTTCTTCTTCTTCGTATTCGTATTTTCGGGCGAACCCGCTGTCGATGGCGGCGATCGTCGCGGTGTCCGTAACGGGTACGAGCTTTTGCTCGTAGACTGTATCTCCGATCTTGAGGCGGACATTCGGATCGCGGGCGACATTGCCGACCCAGCTCTTCTTGTCCGCGTCATCAGCGGCCACATACAATTCGTTCCCCACGGTCACACACCAGGCCGTCACGGAGTGGGGAATCCAATAAGAAGTCACCGTCTCGATAAAGATTTCGTCGGCGTCCGAGGTAAATGACCAATCCTCGACCCCCTGCTGATGCACCTCGCCAGACAGGCCGAGTCCGGGCCGTTCATCACTCGGATCGATCGAGCAGGCAACCGTCAGCGCAATCGT
>SMWR01000100.1 GCA_004356735.1 Deltaproteobacteria bacterium | reverse complement strand
GCGCGTGCGGCGGATCCGTCGATCGGCGCCGTCGGCGAAGAGCAGGGCCTCGGCCGGAACGGGGAGGGCGGCAAGGGTGTCTCGGACGGCGGGGGAGACTTCGAAGGCGTGCTCGAAGGTGAGGTCGAAGTGGATGTCCGAACGGTCAGCCATGCGCTCGGCCAACACGCCCAGCGCGATCGCGGCTGCAATCAGGGCGAGACCGCGGGCGATCACGGGCCGGGAATGGGGACCCCCGACCGAGCCGAGCCGCCGGAAGCCCGAAGCCATGGCGGCCAGCAGCGCGAGTCCACCCAAGGCCAGGTTGATCTGGCTGAAGATCCCCATTTCACCGAGCCCGTAATAGGAAGCCAGGCCGAACAGGAGGGCGATCAACCCCCCCACGCTGAGTTCGTACATCACGCTGGCTTCAGGCTCCTACCCGGCGGAGATCAAAAGAGAAACGGGCCAGCGACAGCGCCACCAGGGCGAGCGCCGCGAAGTAGACCAGATTCGCGAGGGAAACGATGCCCTCCGAGAAGGCGGCGAAGCGCGGATAGAGGGCCAGCGCCTCCAGGAAGCGGGCGATCTCGTCGCTTACGAACGCATTCGCCCAGCTGAAGTCCCAGAGAACGAAGGCCACGGCCCAGCCCGACACGGCGGCGACGAGCTGGCTCGAGGTGAAGGCCGAGCAGACCAGACCGATCGACGCCACGCCCCACGCCAGCAGCAGCAGGCCCATGAAGACCGCGGCCAGGTGCTCGATCCCGACCCCACCCTGCTCGATGGCTGCCATCGGGTAGACGAAGCTCACGGCCATCATCAGAGCCACGAAGGCGTAGGTCACGGTGAACTTCGCCAGCACGATCCGGGTCGGGGTGAGATGGGTCGTGATCAGCAGTTCATCGGTGCCCCGGACGCGCTCTTCGGCAAAGACACGCATGGTGATCAGGGGGATCGCACCCACCAGCATGAGTCCCAGGGAATCCATGACCGGGCTGAAGACCCGATCCCAGAGATTGATGGTCTCGGGGATCGTGCCGAAGTCGAAGCCCCCCATGGTGTTCGTCGTGACGAGGAAGAGCATCAGGTTGTACTGACGCAGATGGTCGAAGAAGATCAGGGCGGTGACGAGGGCAATCATCGTGAGCGCCAGGTAGGCGGTGGGGGCTCCGAAGAGGCTGGCCAGGTCCTTTCGCACCAGAGCCATGAAGGGCCTCACGATGGGTTCCTCCGGTTCGACTCGAAGAGCGAGAGCGCATCGCCCCGGCCCAGGACCTCGCTCGTCTTGCCCTCGGCCACGAGCCGTCCGGCGTTGAGGATGGCGACACGCGAGGTCAGCGTTTCCGCTTCGTGCAGGTCGTGGGTGCACAGGAGGACGGTTCGCTCGCCCTGGAGGCTGCGCAGCAGCTGCTGGACCTCGTGCTTTTGCACCGGGTCGAGTCCGCCGGTGGGCTCGTCCACGATCACCAGCGGCGGGTCGTGGATGAACGCCTGGGCCAGTGAGACGCGTTGCTGGTAGCCCTTCGAGAGGTTGCCGATCAGCCGGCGCGCCACTGGCTCCAGGTGGAAGCGCTCGATCACGCCTTGGACGGCGCTTCGAAGCTCTGCGCCGGCCAGGTCGCGGGCGCCGCCGCAAAAGCGCAGGAAGCCTTCGACCTTGAGCTCCGGGTAGAGGCGCGAGGTCTCCATCACGAAGCCGAGTTTGCGCTGTACGGCGGCGGGGTCGACGCAGGGCGAGACGCCCTGGACCTCCACACTGCCCGCGCTCGGCAGCAGGAAGCCGGTGCAGAGCCGGATGAAGGTGGTCTTGCCCGCCCCGTTGGCGCCGAGCAGTCCGAAGGTCGCGCGGGCCGGGATGTCCAGATCGAGGCCGTCCAGGGCCAGGTGGGAGCCGAAGCGCCGCGACAGTCCTCGAGCCCGGATGGCCACGTCCTGGGCCTTCGTGCTCTGCGTCTGCGGGCGCTGGGCCTCCGGGCTCTGGGTTGCTGCTTCTGTCGGGTCCACTGCTGCCGCTCCGCTGTGTCGTGGGTCCGGGCCGCTTGCTGTTGCTCTCACTGACACTACGCTTGCAGGCCGTGATCGACTACCGACCATCCGATGGGGGTGGCTCCTGCGCCCGTTGTCGCGACCGCCTCAGCCTCGCCTCCCTGAAGCACCGGGGTGCCTGGTATTGCGGATCCGCCTGCGCGGAGGGCCGTGTCTTGGCGACCCCGCGTTCCTCGCGGGTCCCCGAAGCCTGGCTGTATGCGCGGCCACGCCGCTTCTTCAAGTGCCGCAAGCCCAAGGAACTCCGCAGCATGCGTCCGGGAAGCTGATCGGGAATCTGCGTAGCTGCGGGCTCGTGTGCCCATTTCCTAGAGCGACTCCAGCATCGCGAAATATCCCGGCCAGGTCTTGGTGACGCAGGCGGGGTCCTGGATCACGACGCCGGGCTGGCGCAGACCGGCCAGCGCGAACGACATCGCCATCCGGTGGTCGTGATAGGTCTCGATCTCGGCGGCGCGCAGCGGGCCGGGTTCGATCGTCAGGGAATCCTGGGTCGTACGGGCGCTCGCGCCCAGTTTGCAAAGCTCATGCTCCAGGGCGGCCAGGCGGTCGGTTTCTTTGATCCGGAGGTTTCCGACATTGCGGATGTGGGTCGGGCCGCGGGCGAAGGCGGCCACCACCGCCAAGGCCAGCGCCGCGTCCGGCAGGTTGTTCATGTCGACGTCGACACCCTCGAGAGATCCGCCCGGGCCCTGCACGGCGATTCCCCGGTCCGTCCGGGTGACGTCACAGCCCATCTGCTCGAGGATCGGCAGCAGTGCCAGGTCGGCCTGGATCGAGTCCGAGGGCAGTCCCAGCACGCGGACCAAGCCGCCGGTGATGGCGGCCGCGCAGAATGGGTAGACGGCGGCCGAGGCGTCGGGCTCGATGCTGTATTCACGCCCCCTATAGTGCTGGCCGGACTTCACCTCGAGGCCACCTTCCGAGGTCCAGTCGGCTGCTACGCCAAAGGCGCGCATCATCTGGAGCGTGAGTTCCACGTAGGGTCGCGAAACCAGCACGCCATTCAGAAACGACAGCTCCACGTCCTGCTGCGCATGGGGCGCAACCATCAGGACACCCGACACGTACTGACTGGAGCGGCTGCCATCGATTACGGCTCGGCCGCCGCGCAAGCTGCCGCCCCGCACTCGCAGCGGCGGGCAGCCGCCTTCGCCCAGGCTGTCGACCTGAACGCCCAACTGCTCCAGGGCGTCGACCAGGTCCGAGATCGGCCGCTGGCGCATGCGCTCGCTGCCGTCGATCACGACGTTGCCGTCGACGAGGGCGCAGGCCGCGGTCAGGAAGCGTGCGGTGGTTCCTGAATTGCCCGTGTGGAGCGCCGTAGGCGGGCGATCGAGGCGTCCGTCCCGCCCCGCGACCGACCATCCGTTCGCGCCCATCGTGATCGGAACGCCCAGGGCCACCAGACACTGGACCATCACCCGGGTGTCGTCGCTGTCCAGTGGGCCGAGCAGCCGACTGTCGCCCCGGGCCAGGGCAGCCAGCAGCAGGGCACGATTGGTGATGCTCTTCGAGCCGGGGGGACGCAGCTGTGCATCGATGCTGGATCGCGGCGCAATCTCGAGCCGCTCGGGGAGCGGATCTGCTTCGGTCAACCGGGTTCCTCGTCTGGGTGGGTTCGAATCCCCTGAACGCGCCCAAGCTAGCGAAGCGTGCAAGGCTGATGCTGAGCGCCGCCTCGGCGCGCTGCCTCGGCGCGCCGCGCGGGCGTCCGAACGGCGCCGTGGACCCCCCGTTGACACCCATTTGGGGCTCCGGCACACTTCTGCTGCTGCGCACGAATTCGTAGTTCGATCGAGGGGTTAGCGACACCCCGGCGCATTCGAAGGGCTGGCGAGCGGCCGGGCCCAACCGGCTGTGCCGCGCCGGAACCCACAACGCTCCGTACAACCGAGAGGAAGCCGTGCTGAAGGTCCTCGTCACCGACACGCTTGCGCCCCAGGGCCTCGAGATCTTCGAGCGCGCTCGGGGAATTGACGTCGAATACAGTCCTTCGCTGTCGCCGGGCGCACTCGAGAGCGCCATCGTGGACGTCCACGGCCTCGTGATCCGCAGCGCGACCAAGGTGACGGGCGACGTGATCGCGGCGGGGCGCGAACTCCGGGTGATCGGCCGGGCTGGCATCGGTGTCGACAACGTGGATGTCGCGGCGGCCACCCAGCGCGGCATCGTCGTGATGAACACCCCAGGTGGGAACAACATCACCACCGCCGAGCATGCGGTGGCGCTCATCGTCTCTCTCGCCCGCCACATTCCGCAGGCTACGGCTTCGGTGAAGAGCGGCGAGTGGGACAAGCAGCAGTTCGTGGGCATGGAGCTCTACAACCGCACGCTCGGGGTGATCGGTCTGGGCAACATCGGTCGCGTCGTTGCTGACCGTGGCCGCGGGCTCGGGTTGAAGGTGATTGGCCACGATCCTTTCGTGACCGAGCATGCCGCCGCCAGGCTCGATGTGGAGCTCGTCAGCTTCGACGAGCTGCTCGAGCGCTCCGACATCATCACGGTTCACGTGCCACGCACGAAGGAGACCACCGGTCTGCTCGGGTCCGCCGCCTTCGACCGGGTGAAGCCCGGCGTGCTGGTGGTGAACGCGGCCCGCGGCGGAATCGTGGACGAGAAGGCGCTGCTCGAGGCTCTGGAAGACGGCCGGGTCGGTGGTGCCGCACTCGACGTCTTCGTGGAAGAGCCGCCCAGCGCGGACCACCCGCTGATCCACCATCCACGTGTGATCTGCACGCCCCACCTGGGAGCGTCGACCGAACAGGCCCAGGTCAACGTCTCGATCGCCGTGGCCGAGCAGGTGCGCGACTACCTGCTGACGGAGCTGATCGGCAACGCCGTCAACGTGCCGTCGATCTCGCGCGAGCTGCTGTCCGAGGTGCGCCCGTATCTGGTGCTCGCCGAAAAGTTGGGACGGTTCCAGGGGCAGCTCTGTCCAGGCGCGATCGAACAGATCGAGGTGGAGTATTCGGGCGACGCCGCGAAGCTCAATGTCGCGCCGATCACGGTCGCCGTGCTGAAAGGCCTGCTCGAATCGGCCACCGACCAGGTGAACATGGTCAACGCGCCAGTGCTGGCCCAGTCCCGCGGCATCAAGGTGATCGAGTCGAAGACCAGTACGACTTCAGACTTCGCGAGCTCGATCACGACTCGCGTGAAGGGCTGTGTCGACCGCCTGGTGGAAGGCGCGATCTTCCACGGCGGCCAGCCGCGCATCGTGCGGATCGACGATTTCATGCTGGAGGCCATCCCGGAAGGTCCGACGCTGTTGATCCACAACCATGACCGGCCTGGCGTGGTCGGGCAGGTGGGCGTTCTGCTCGGCGAGGCGGGCGCGAACATCTCGCGCATGCAGCTGGCCCTGGTTCGTGAGCGCGGCGAGGCCTGCATGCTGGTGAACGTCGATACCGGCCCCAGCGACGAGGTCATGGAGAAGCTGCGGAACCTGCCGCACATGATCTCGGCCCAGCTGTTGGATCTCGGGCCATGACCACCCTGGTGGCGGTCGGGGCCCAGTGGGGCGACGAGGGCAAGGGCAAGATCGTGGATTGGCTGGCGCCCATGGCCCAGCTCGTGGTGCGCTTCCACGGCGGCAACAACGCGGGCCACACCCTGGTCGTCGACGGCGAGCAGACCGTGCTCCACATCGTTCCGGCCGGCATCCTCGATCCCAGCACGGTGAACGTGATCGGACCGGGCGTGGTGGTGGACCCGGCGGCGCTGCTCCAGGAAATCGAGGAGCTGAAGCAGCGGGGCATCCTGCGCGATCCATCGCGCTTGCGGCTGTCGGGCCGCGCGCACCTGATCCTTCCGTGGCACACGGCGCTCGACAAGGCGCGTGAAGAGAACGCCAAGGGCCGCGCCATCGGCACCACGGGCCGCGGCATCGGACCGACCTACGAAGACAAGGTTGCGCGCCGCGGCATTCGCGTGGCCGACCTGCTGAATTCCGAGGTGCTCGAGGCTGCAATCCATCGCATCGCCGAGCAGAAGAACTTCGAGCTGGTCAACTACTACGATTGGCAGGCCATCGACCCCGGCAGCCTCTATCAGCAGGCGCTCGAGTGGGGGCGCCAGCTCGAGCCCTACGTCGACCACACCGAACGGGTGCTCGAAGCCGCGCTGCGGGAGGACAAGAACGTGCTGTTCGAAGGTGCCCAGGGGACCTTCCTCGACATCGACCACGGCACCTATCCCTATGTGACGTCTTCGAACTGCGTCGCGGGCGCCGTCTGCGCCGGGGCCGGGATCGGACCGACGCGCATCGACCGCGTGCTCGGCATCACCAAGGCCTACACGACGCGGGTTGGCGGCGGGCCGTTCCCCACCGAGGAGACCGGCGCCTTCGGAGAAAAGCTGCGCGAGCTGGGCGCCGAGTTCGGTGCGACCACGGGTCGACCGCGTCGCTGCGGTTGGCTCGATGCCGTGATGCTACGCGAAGCGGCGACGGTGAACGGCTTCACCCAGCTTGCGATCAACAAGCTCGACGTGCTCTCGGGCCTGCCTGAGCTACGCATCGCCACCGCCTACAAGGTGAACGGCAAGCTCACGCACGATTTCCCGATGACGCTGAAGGAGATCGAGAGCGCTGAGCCGGTCTACGAGTCGCACCCGGGCTGGAGCGAGGACATCTCGGGCGTTCGGCGTTACGACGATCTTCCCGCCAACGCGCGCAGCTATATCGAGCGTGTGGAGGTGCTGGCCGGTGTGCCGGTCGAGCTGCTGTCGATCGGGCCCGGTCGCGACGCGACCATTTCGCGCAACGAGCCGTTCCGCCCGGTCTAGCTCGCCCGAACTTCCTGCCAGGCCCAGTCGAGCCAGGGGAAGAGGGCTTCGAGGTCCGCGCGATCAACGGTGGTGCCGCCCCAGAGCCGCAGACCCGGAGGTGCTGCGCGGTAGCTGCCGATGTCGAAGGCCACGCCCTCGGCTTCGAGCATCGCCGCGAGCCGCTCGGCGAGCTTCGTCTGCTCGCCGTTGCTCAGCTTTGCAACGGCCGGATCCGCCAGGTTGAGGCAGACCGACGTGCTCGAGCGGGTCGCCGCGTTGCGGGCGAGGAAGTCCACCCAGTCCGTGCGGTCGACCCACTCCGTGATGGCGGCCAGATTCGCCTGGCTGCGAGCAATGCTGCCTTCGAGTCCGCCGAGGCTCTCGATCCAGCTGAGTGCGTCGAGCGCGTCTTCGACGCACAGCAGCGAAGGCGTGTTGATGGTCGAACCCTTGAAGATCGCCTCGTTGATCTTTCCCTGCTGGGTGAGCCGGAAGATCTTGGGCATGGGCCAGGCCGGGGTGTGGCTTTCCAGACGTTCCACCGCCCGCGGCGAGAGGGCCAGCATGCCGTGGCCGGCCTCGCCGCCGATCACCTTCTGCCAGCTCCAGGTCACGGCGTCGAGCTTGCTCCAGTCGAGATCCATGGCGAAGACGGCCGAAGTGGCGTCGCAGATCGTGAGGCCCTGGCGGTCGCTGGGAATCCAGTCGGCGTTTGGCACCCGCACGCCAGCGGTGGTGCCGTTCCAGGTGAAGACCACGTCGCTTGCGAAGTCCACCCGGTCCAGATCGGGCAGCGCGCCGTAGTCGGCCTCGTGCACCCGAGCGTCGAGGCCGAGCTGCTTCACCACGTCGGTGACCCAGTCGTGACCGAAGGCGTCCCAGGCGAGCACGTCGACGCCGCGCGGGCCGAGCAGCGACCACAGCGCGCACTCGATCGCAGCCGTGTTCGACCCCACCAGCAGCCCGAGTCGATAGTCGTCGGGCAACCCCAGGATCTGCTTCGAGCGTTCGATCACCTCGGCGAGCTTGGCCTTGCCGGGCTTCGAGCGGTGGGAGCGGCCCAGCACGGCAGCCTTCAGGCCGTCGGCATTCCAGCCGGGCCGCTTGGCGCAGGGGCCGGACGAAAAGAAGGGGCGTTCGGGACGTCGGGTCGGCTTCGTCACCAGCACGGGTTTCCTGAGAGTTCCGCCGGAGTGCTTCGGGCGGCCGAGGATATCGGGCGTGGCTGGCGGTGGCCACGACACCCCGGTCGGACCCGGCAGCCGCCAGCGAGACGTCAGCGGGTGTCGGAACCGGTCCGATCCTGTCGGAACGGGATGGGAACGAGATGGGGAAGGGGACTCGGACGGGCGAGCACCGGTGGGGAGGGTGCCCGCCCGTCCGCCACTGTCCGCTCCAGAGCGAACTCTGTTCCTCGGAGCGATTCCCGAGAACGCCATCCAGCGGCCCGGAAGACAGAGGGGATCAACGGCTCCGAAGGTATGCGAAGAGAAAGCGAAAGTCAACACTTCGGCTCACGCTTGCTTCAACGGATCCAAAACCAACGATCCCGGGCGCTTGCGACGCTCGACAGCCCCCAGGCCAGTTGGTACCCACGGCCTGTGGGCCGTTAGCTCAGTTGGCAGAGCACCGGGCTTTTAACCCGAGGGTCCAGGGTTCGAGTCCCTGACGGCCCACCAGTGAAATCAGGCAGTTGCGCGTCGTGGTCGCTCGGCTCGTCGAGTGGGTGGCGACGCATAGCGACGTTTGGTGACGCCGCCGGACCTTTCCGCACCTCCCTTGGCGCTTGAGAAGTCCACGAACGAGAGGTCCGGCTCGTCCTCCGGGAGCGCGTGCGCATACGTCCGAAGCGTGAGCGCCGGGTCGGCATGTCCGAGCTGATCGGCGACCCACCGCACGCTCTTGCCCGACTCAAGCGCCAGCGTGGCCCAGGTGTGCCGTGTCGCGTGGAGCTTGAGCGGACGGATCTCCTCGCGCTGCATTCGACGGCGCAGCCGATACCAACGCCGGGCGAAGTTGCGCTCGTCAAGCGCCGTGCCCTTTCGTGAGCAGAAGACCCACTCCGGGACCGGCGGCGTGAACTCCGGTTCGCTTCGCCGACGCCTCTCCCTTCCCGCGCACGCCGCACTCTTTGCCCTGGCCACGTTGCTCTTCCTCTCCGAGACGAAAAGGAGGGCCAGCGACCGGCCCCCCTCATATCCTGGAGCGGGGACCGCTGCGAGTCCAGAGTCCGGTCGACCAGCTATGATCCATCGACTCGTCGCGTCTCACCCGGACGAACAACGCGATCTACCCCGCTAGTCTGTTTTGCGGGATTTACAAGGCGGCACATGGTATCGCGAATGCGCTACGCGCTTCTCCTTAGCGCTCTCTTGCTGGCCTCCTGCGCGTCGGGCCTCCTTCGCTCTTCAGTCGACTACTACATGAAGGGCGACTACGAGATGGCGATCCAAAGCGCAGATTGGGCACTTGAAACCCACAATCCGACGCCTGAAGAGCGTGCCCTAGCCAACCTCATCAAGGCGCAGAGCCTCGAAAAGCTTGGGGACAGAGATTCCGCAATGGGCTTGTATCAATACGTGGTCGACACCTACCCCAAGACCCCCCACAGCTACCAAGCAGGTCAACAGCTTCGCAGACTGGAGGGTGCGGCCGCTGGGGACCCGTGAATCCCAGAGTGACCTTGTTCCCGGATCGTGGGCACCCGTTTGGAGGGAGTACCCTCCGAATGGGTGTGAGTGTACGTCGTCAGATCTTCTCGGACACTTGGATCGTTCTTCTTCGCGAGGGTTCCAGCTCCGGTTTGCGGCTAGGCCGCGTTGCGTAGATTCTCTTTCTTCCTTGTGTGTTTTCAGTATGCGTCTGAACCGGAATGGTTGATCTTTCCAGGATCTGCGATGGGTCGATCAACGATCGATGTTATGCGAGTTTCGCCCGCCGCAGGGCCCCCGATGGGACTTGACATAACGCCCCATACTCGGACGTCGAGCCAGAACGCAGCTCTTGAATGCCCTATCCCCACGCGGGCCAGCTGAGCCCGAGCGAGGAGCCTGCGCAGCAGTTGCGTGCGCAGGACTTCGC
This sequence comes from Deltaproteobacteria bacterium, assembly GCA_004356735.1. Lineage (GTDB taxonomy): Bacteria > Myxococcota_A > UBA9160 > UBA9160 > SMWR01 > SMWR01. Next base: position 509 of record SMWR01000100.1, on the reverse strand, counting down.
CCGGCTCAACACAATCTCGTGTGCCCCAGCGTTCGGGCGCGAGGCCCGATGCAGGGTCGTTCTGCCGAGCCCGGTGGCAGGCCCCAGCTCGGACGGCGGGCGATTCTCGAAGAACCAGCTGCGACGCGTGATCGGGTCATTTTCCCATCGGGTGAAGTTTTCTGGTTTCGATCTGGTACGGCGTTTTATAATGCGGCCCCCTCACGAGTGGCCCACAGCAGACTCCTCGATGCAAAGGAGCCAAGACGGGCGGCCCCTCAGTACCTAGGAGACAGACAAATGCTGTCCTTTCCCCCCAGGATTACCCAGGTCGTCAACCCTGCAGTGAGGCCCGCGCTCGCTGCCCTGCTCGCCGTGGGCCTGGCTGCCCAACCGGCGCTTTCCGCCAGCGTCGACATCACCGGGGGCAACACCGTTGCCGGCATCAACAACGCTGTGAGCGGTGTCGGCAACGTGGTCGACAACGACAGCGACCGCAACTCCGTGAGCGGATTGTTCAACAACGTCCT